>JAVBJN010000008.1:0-8243 GCA_031546985.1 Chitinophagaceae bacterium | reverse complement strand
CCATCAGCACTATTATAAGAGTCTGGCCAGGGTGTTTCTACATGCATATTTCCCAGCGCATCCTTCCAATAAAGTACAGAGCTGTTATTGAGACCTTTAGTGAATTGAAAGTCATAAAACAAACCCATAGAAAGACCTGTGACCGGTATGGGAAACACCTTCTCTGCTCCCAGTTTTAGCCCAAAATGCTGGCCAAATGTGGTAGCGTTAATTCGTGTAAAGTAGGTGTATTCATTACCAGGTTCATGTGCAAATACTGGCGTAACATCGGCTTTGTACAGCCTGCCATTGAGCAGGCATTTTAACCCGCCATATACGCTCCAATTGCGCCATAACGCGTAATGATAAGTGAGGGTCACCTGCTGGCTGATGGTGGTATTGCCATATGCTACAGACAATACCCCGTTGGGGGTAAATGCCTGCTGGGCAAAACCTGTGATGGAAGCCCAGCACAACAAGAGAAATAGTACTATCCGTTTCATAATAAGAATTGTAAGCGTAAGGCTGCTGCAAGCAGCCTTACGCTATTGGTTATAATTGGTTAATAGCAGGGCGAAGTAATTTCCAAAGCGGTGTATCCTTTTTGGCCGCTACCCGGGTTGGTGCCCCAGAAATAATACTGGTAACCCGAACTTACTGCCGGCACCTGCACCCGGTTTTGCCAAAAGGTGGCCAGGTACGGATCAAACTGGTACCACTCGTGGGCATATTCCATATTGCCCCATAATTTTTTATAATGCCCCCATTGTACCTCGCCTAATGCCTTACGATTGGCAAACCAGTCGCGCTCATAGGTGTTAAAAAACACCCGCTTATTTGGGTCTGATTCTGCAGTATGACGCACAAGGCAAAAAAACTTATCGGTACTCATATGTTTCCACAAGTTATCCTTATGCACATCGCCTATTTTAGTATAATGGTTTTGTTCAAAACCTGACACATACCCCGTGCTGCAACCATACCGCAGGAATGGTCCGTCGCTGGTATTGCTTACCCACCAGCCCGTTACACAATATTCATTATACTTGGAGCGGTCGTAGTGGGCACCTATCTGGTATTTAAAGATGCGCATACGGGCATCGATTACATCAGAGGTACCCGTGGCAGGAGTTTCTACCGGGATACCAGGAGCAGGCACTTTATTCCTGGTCCACAACGAGACCACTAGCACCGGCGATGAAGTGGTATTGGCCAGCTCTTCCCAAAGCAGCACCTGGGCGGGGGTTTCGGTTGCATCCAGTTTCCAGGCCGTAATTATATCCGACCGGCCATTGGCCACATCATCATCCATCTCCAGCCCTGGCGATACAAGCGGGAGCTGCGCAGCATCGGCCACGGCCTCATTGGCCACATGTATACAGGGCCAGTACTGAAAACCCATGTAATCCAACCCATCTTCGAGCTGTTGGTAAGACGATCCGGTAAGCTTCTGTAATGGATCTACGGCTGCTTCGATCTTTGCCTTTGCAGCAGGAAACTTTGCAAACAGGTCAGTAAACTTTACACTACCTTCTTCAGCGCGCAATGCCTCACCGGCAATCCATTGCGCCACATTAGGGTCTGCACAAATTTCTTTTAACCCCACAGATAAGTGCAGCTTAATTTTACGGATGCGTGTATCTGCATCATCCACACCCTGCACCATATCCTCAAAGGTATAGCCAGCTGGCACAAAGCCCTCCGTCGTTGCAGATGCAACTATTTTATGCTGTACCAATTGGGCATTTTGCCTGGAATCTTTTTCGCAGGCGTTCAAAAAAAGACAGGCACTTGCTACCATGCCTAACCATTTTAAATCTTTCATATCCGATCATTGAGTTAACAAAACCAATTGTTCGGTAACAGAAATAACCTGGCCATATGAAATGGAAACAGCATTGCCGGTTGCATTTCATATCATAGCGAAACAGATACCTGATGCCATCGCTGGCATGGGCTCATTTCTTTGTTACCTTAAATTCAATTGATGTCCTTCTCCCGAACGGAAAGTATGGAGGGTGGTGGTGGTTTGATATAGTCCTTGAGACAACTATGTCACAGCAATAGTAATACAAATATTAAATACACCATACCGTTTTTTAACGGTATTTCTGAAAACACAAAAAAACGGCAACCTTTTGGGTTGCCGCTGAATATATATGAAATTGTTGAATGGTTGGGTTAGCTAGTGGCGGTGGCCATTATGTTTGCCATTGCCACCGTGCTTGGAGTATCCTTTCTTATAGTGCCCGTAAGGGATAGGTTTAGGATGGTGGTAATAATGCTTATGGTACACCGGCCTGGGTGGTGGCGCATAATATCTCGGTCTTGGGGCTACCACAATATGTGGCGGCGCAGGGGCTACAATGGCTACCCTAACCTCGGGATGGGGAGGCAAAGGTGGCGCAGGGATGATAATCTGAGCTTTGGCGGTGGTCAATCCAAATGCAGCTACAATCAATCCGGCCCACATCATCTTTCCTTTCGTTTTCATACACAATCAGATTTGTGTATACCAATTCAAGAACCTTGCCAAATGCGTAATGCACTGAAAATCAGAAGCGGCGCTGCACACCTGCAAACGCCGCCCCTTCATCATTCAGGCTTTATAAATCAACACATCATCTAAACTTGTTATTGCTGCCCCATATTCACCCGCTTCTGCTCATCGCTGGCCCCGCTCTGGCGGCGGCGCTGTTGCTGCTGCTTACCAAAATTGTAGGTAAAGGCTATGGTAGCCTGGCGGTTATCCCACTGCTCATTTACCTTAAGGTCTATATTATCAAAACGGGTATAACCGTTAAATTGAAGGGTTTTAAACGGATCGCGGATGCTCAGTTTAATGGTGCCCTTATCGTGCAATATTTTCTTACCTACGCCCATGCTTATCATCCACATCTCGTTGGCATAGATCATTGCGGTCTCCAGCGACGGGGAAACGTAAAAGCCGCTCAACTCCGCGCTCCAGCCTTTTTTGAACCGGAACTGGTTGTTGATATTAATGCTAAAGGTTGTCTGCTCAGCATCGACCGGCACATTGCTGATGCTGCCGGTAAAATGGGTATAACCCAGATCACCAAAAGCGTTGATCATCCACCATTTAGCGAGATCGTAGTTAAAGCTCACCGATATACCGTAATTGGTGCTCTTCGCTATATTATCCTTGGTTTGGAATGTTACTTTGGTGGTGTCGTTTTGTTTAAGAATATCGCTTATAATATCGTTTACCTGAGAGAAACGCGCTGTAGTAATAAGCACGCCTTTGTAAAGGTGGGCCAACTCAATATTGTTGCTAAACTGCGGCATGAGGTAAGGGTTGCCCACCTGGTAGGCATACTGATCCAGGAAAAACAGGAAGGGGTTCATATCCTGGTACGAAGGCCGGTCTATACGTCTGCCATAATTTACACTAAACTGGTTGTTCTTATTCAGCTGGTAACTCACATAAGCAGTAGGAAACAGTTGTGTATAATTGCGGGTAAACTTTTGGTTATCTACCAGCTGCCTGCCCTCCGCATTGGTATTTTCGAGCCTTAGCCCTACCTGTGCCTGCCATTGCTTGCCCAGGCTGGTAGAAGCGTTTACGTAAGCGGCATTAATATTCTCGTTGTACAAAAAATGGTTGCTGCGCGAACTATCGTAACCCCAGGCCCCCAATTCATACAAACTGTACCGTGCATCATTATCGCTGGTTACATAACTTGTTTTAGCCCCTGCTTCCAGTTTCCAGGTTTTGGCAAAGGGATGCACATAATCCACCTTAGCACTGTAAATACGAATATCAGAGGGCAACTCTCCCTTTAAAATAAAAGGTGCCGACACTGGTTGCATGTTGGCATCCAGCAATTGGTTATTGGCCACCTGGTTGCTATTGGAGCGGTATTGCATATAATCGAGATCGGCGCTTATCTCCCTGCCTGCCTGCTTAAATCCGTGTTTGGCATAAGCGTTAAACCCGCCATTGCTCCAGGGGTTGCGGATCTTGTTGCCGGCCGTGTTGTACGATACCGTCTGGTTTACATTATCGGTAATGGTGGTGGTGCCGTCGTTGTTATTGGTTTGCGTACTAAACATGCCATTTACAGAAAATCCAAGGGAGGTTTTTTCTGTTACATCATAATCCATCCCAGCCTTAAGGGTATGCGGCTGGCCTACATTGTGCATAAACGTTTTCTGGTGAAAATTGCTGGTCACCACATCGTTACCACCGGTGCGGAAATTACGGTCGAGGGTATGGTTGTTAAATCCTTCGCGGTAGCTGTAGTTATAACTGCCGTATACGTTTACCTTATTCTTTTTATAGTTGAGCTGAAAAGTGTTGGACGATTTGGGATAAACGCCCTGTGTATAGGCCAGCGATACCGATCCGTTAAGGCCGCTTTGTTTTCCTTTTTTGGTTTTGATGTTGATGATGCCCGCATTACCCGCGGCATCATATTTGGCAGAGGGTTGGGTAATGAGCTCGAGTTGCGAAATCTGATCGGCACTGAGGCTCCTGAGGTAGTTGGCCAGATCGGCACCACTGAGGTAAGAGGGCCGTCCGTCTATCATTACCACCACGCCCTGCTTGCCCCGCATGCTGATGTTGCCATCCTTATCGACCATAACGCCCGGCGATTTCTCCAGCAATTCCAGCACCGTGCTTCCTGCATTGGTTACAGCGCCTTCTACATTTACAATGGTTTTATCCAGGCGGGCTTCTACAAAAGGCTTGCGTTCGGTAACGGTTACCTGCTTGAGCTGACTGGTACGCGGTTCCATTACTACATTAGATACAGATGGCGTTGCTCCCTGCAGCGATACGGGTTGAAAACGGGGCTCAAAACCCAGGGCGGTTACTTTAAGCAGGTATGCACCATCTGCCAAACCTCCAAAAGCGAAAGCACCCGAGGCATCGGTAAGTTCGGTTTTAACCCAGGATGAGTCTGCCGAATGCAGAAGCGTTACCGTGGCTGCACTTATAGATTTGCCACCCGTTTCCTTAACCGACCCGGTAATATTATCGGGCTGCCGGGCTATGGCCAATGATGGTAAAAATATAGTTGCAGCAACTACCGTTGCATGGTTAATCAGTTTCATGAGGGAAGATTTCAGGTGGATAGCAATACAAATGTAAAGGCTCGCTTTGCGCCACCCTACCAACTTTATACGAGTGGTAAAAAGCAGGGATAACAGCCTCGGGGCAGGGACATTTGGCAAAAAAAGTGCACAGTTGTTTAACTGCTCCTCATAAAAGCAAGGCCAGTCCACGAACATAAACAACTATATATCAGCATCATACAACAAAACCTAAAGTTGTGGCATCGTTTTTGGAAAGCTTTAACATAACCACAAATGAGAAAAGTATGAGAAAAATAATGCTGGCAGTTGCTGTGCTTGGAGCCATGAGCTTCGCCTCCTGCAAAAAAGATTATACCTGTGAGTGTAAAAAAGTATACACAGGAAGCAGTTCTTCTACAACCGTAAACGACGGCACCTATACTTTTAACGATAGCCGTCCGCGGGCAGAGAAAAAATGCGATGATGAAGAAATGACGGGATCAGACATACTGGGTAGCTATTCAAGAGAATGCCAGATTAAATAATGCTTTGTTGCTAACCATTTTATTACCACCACAAAAAAAGGATTGCGGAAAACCGCAATCCTTTTTTATTAAAGTTACGAGCCGTTTACTTTTTGGTAAAGGCATTATAGTTTTCGCCACTGCGCAGGGTAAACTTGTGCGCCTTTTGAAACGGCAGGAACTCGGCCATCAGGCCGCTGTTTTCTTTCATCCAGGCATCGTATGCCTTTTTATCGCCCTGCAGGCCAAAGAGCCATACGTTATACGCATCAAAATACCCTTTTGCCATCAGGCTGTTCTGCATTTCGATAAGGCCATAAGGAAACTGCTGCTGGTGCACCTGCATCCACTCCAGCACAAAACGCGAACGCATTAAAATAAGGTTCTCCACATTTACACCTCCGGTCATGGCCGGTGCCAGCCTGCGGTACAGATCGAGGCAACGGGCTTCGAAGGTTTGCGGGTTGGATTTAGAGTACTGGTCTATGCTGCTGAACAAGCGCTTATAGTTTTCCAGTATCAGCCTTTTGGCTTCGGTAGTCTTGGCAGAATACGGATCGAGGTTTACATAAATCTCGCCATAGAAAATAGCCCAGAAAGGCTGGTTAAGCATATCATAAGTGCGGGCCGCATTGTAATAATTGAGGTAGAAATTGGGGCTTACGTCAATACCCTTTACCCAGCTCTCCAACGCCGATTTATTATCGCCGCTGCGGGCCAACATTTCGCCCTGCGCATTGTACAGCGCTCCTTCTTCGGGATACTGGCGCAATCCTTTTTTATACACCTTTTTGGCATCTTCAAAATTGTTCATGCCCTCCAGGATGCTCCCGGCAATTACAAAGCTCTGCGCATCGGAGTTGCCGGAATTAATAACCGGCGTAATAGTTTTCTGCGCGCTCTCCATTTCGCCATTCAGGTAGTAAGCGTAAGCCAGGTCGCGCTTATAATCCAGGTTGTACGGATCTTTGACGGTAGCCTGCTTAAATACCAATATCGCATTGGAATAATCTCCACCGGTGAGGTAGGTGCGGGCCTGTGTGCTTAACTGTGTGGCTTCCGTTTTATTATCCTGGGCCAATGTGGCGGTACAACTGATTGTGCTGAGTGCTGCTGCTAAAATCCAATGCTTCATGCGGTATAATTACGCGGCAAACATACAAAAAGCCTGCCATCCAACCGGCAGAAAGCGCATTACGGCTCTTTGCGGTTGGCGCCATAGCGGTTATCGTGTGGCTCACCCGGCAGGCAGGCCAGTACTAAGTTGTACAATGGAATAAGGGCATACCAGCCGCTTTTGCCCCTGTCGTGCATGCGCCTTACCGCTACCGTCATAACAGGTAAGACCAGCAAAAGGGCCAATACCTGTGGCAGCAAATTGTGGTTCAATGCTTTTGAAACATACATAACCAACAGGCTTAAAAAAGTGTTCAACAACACAAAATACCAAAACTCACTGCGGCCGGCCCGGCCCCGGAAATTGGCATAATTGGCTAATGCTATGGCATAATACTTTATCATAGGTTTGGGTTTGGTTAGGGAAATGCGTGTGTGCTTTTGCAAACCACAAAGAGACCAACTTTTACGCACGGTAAAAAACCGTCCGGCGCTTATTTCCGTCCATTTATCACATACAAATTTTAATATTTGGCCCAGGTCAAACCCATGATTTACAACCATTTGGAAATTATTTCAATATTCTGCCACCTCTTTATGACATAAACAAACCCTTTGAGACAAATTTCTGCTCCTTGCCTGCCTACAATTATTTCACATAAAAAAATGATGCATGATTGTATTTTTAGCGGAAGCACTAAATCTGTATGGATCTGCAAAAGAAAAAAAACTGGAACGCCTGGGCGATGTACGACTGGGCCAACTCGGCCTACAACCTGGTTATTACCTCTACCATCTTTCCGGCTTATTACGACGCCATTACTACCACCAAAGATCAAGGTGGCCATGTACTAAGCCACAAGATCAATTTTTTGGGTACTACCATGGAGAGCGCCTCGCTCTATAACTACTCGCTGGCTTTTGCCTACCTCGTTATTGCCATTCTCTCGCCCATCCTATCGTCGATTGCCGATTACCGGAGCAATAAAAAAGCGTTTATGAAATTCTTCTGCTACACGGGCAGCCTGGCCTGTTGCAGCATGTATTTCTTTACACGCGATACGCTCTGGCTGGGCATTGTGGGCTGCATCATCGCTGCTATTGGTTATTGCGGCAGCCTGGTGTTCTACAACGCTTTTCTACCAGAGATTGCCGATGTTGATGATCGCGATAAGGTAAGCGCACGCGGCTTCTCATTTGGGTATATCGGCAGCGTAATTCTGCAGCTGGTCTGTTTCCTGTTTGTACTTAAACCCGAGCTGTTTGGCATTTCCGATGCGGGCTTCGCCCCCCGTTTATCATTCCTGCTGGTGGGTTTGTGGTGGATGGGCTTTGCACAAATCCCCTTCCGCACGCTCAAAGAAGCGCCGCCCCGTGCACGCGATACCCAACACAATATATTTACCGCTGGCTTTAAAGAGCTGGGCATGGTATGGCAGCAGATCTCCAAGTTGAAAGTGCTTAAACGTTACCTGTTTGCTTTCTTCTTCTACAGCATGGGTGTACAAACCGTAATGCTGGCCGCTACCCTCTTTGGCAGCCAGGTGCTGCAAATGTCTACCCAGGACCTGATTATCTGTATAC
>JAVBJN010000081.1:0-24685 GCA_031546985.1 Chitinophagaceae bacterium | reverse complement strand
ACGCACCGCAAGCAGTTTGGCAAACCCATTGCTTCGTTTCAACTGATACAAAACCACCTGGTAGAGATGCTGAGCAACCTTACGGCTATGCAAACACTGGTATACCGTTTAAGCCAGCTGCAGGACGAAGACAAGCTCACCGATGAACATGCTTCTCTGGCCAAAGTGTTTTGCTCGCTGCGCACCAGGGATATTGTGAGCAAGGCCCGCGAAGTAATGGGTGGCAATGGCATTTTGCTGGAGCATGATGTAGCCCGCTTTGTGGCCGATGCAGAGGCCATTTATTCTTACGAAGGCACCAAAGAGATTAATTCGCTTATTGTGGGCAGGGCTATTACGGGTATAAGTGCTTTTGTTTAATGTGTTTAACCGCTGTATGAACAGTAACCGTACTTTTTCTAATAATCCTTAAATTTTTAATGCAAAGTTCCGGCTAAAATTATTAGCATTTATTACCTTTGGTCTTCGGCCCTATCCGGCCTGTACTTTTACACTTATGCTTTACGCGATTACCGATATTGAAACAACCGGCGGTTATGCTTCTGGAAACAGCATTACCGAGGTGGCCATTGTGATACACGACGGAGAAAAAGTAATAGACCGCTACGAAACCCTGGTAAACCCGGGCGCGGCTATTCCCTGGCATATCCAATCGCTTACGGGCATTACCAACGAGATGGTGGCCGATGCACCTTATTTTAGTGAAGTAGCCGAAAAAATATATACGCTGCTGCACGATAAGGTTTTTGTAGCGCACAATGTCAATTTCGATTACTCGTTTTTACACCACCACCTGCAACATGCTGGTTATACGCTACAGACCAAAAAGCTGTGTACCGTAAGACTCAGCCGTAAAATATTTCCGGGTTTTCCAACTTATAGCCTGGGCGATCTTTGCCGCAGGCTCGATATTGGCATTAAAGGAAGGCACCGTGCCGGTGGCGATGCCAATGCTACGGTAGAGTTGTTTGAATTGTTGCTCAAAAACGATTCAGAAGCACATATCCTCAAAGCATTAAGTGTGCGCTCCAAAGAACAATCACTACCCGCCAACCTGCCTAAAGCACAGGTAGACCAGCTACCACCTACGCCCGGCGTTTATTTCTTTCACGACCAAAAGGAGAAAGTGATTTATGTGGGCAAGGCCAAGAACCTCAAGAAACGGGTAAGCAGCCATTTTAGCAACAACAATCCCGGGCCGCAGAAACAGGCTTTTTTACGCAATATCTATAGCATTACTTTCCAGGAAACCGGAACCGAATTACAAGCGCTCATTATCGAATCGGTAGAGATACGCAAACGTTGGCCACTCTACAACCGGGCGCAAAAACGGCCCGATCTGGCTTACGGCCTGTACTCGTTCGAAGATCAGAATGGTTACCTGCGCCTGGCTATTGACAAACGCCGCAAGCACTCTACCCCTTTGCATAGTTTCTCTTTGCTTACCGAAGGCCATAATGTATTGCGGTTGCTGATGAAGGAATTCCGGCTGTGCCCGAAACTGTGTTTTCTGCAAACGAACAATGGCGATTGTGTAGGTATTGACGAATCGCACTGCGATGGCGCCTGCATGACCATGGAAGCGCCTGTTGATTACAACCTGAAGGTGAAGAAAGCCCTGCTGCACCTGGAAGAAACCTTACCTACTTTTTTGCTGCAGGAACCCGGCCGCAACAGCGATGAACAATGTTGCCTGCTGGTAGAGCAAGGCGTGCTGCGCGGTATGGCTTTTGTGCAGGAAGATCCCGCTGCCCTTAACCTCGAACAGTGGAAGGAGAAAATAGAACCGCTGCCCGGCAATGCTTACCTCAACAACCTGGTCATACGCGCTGCGATTGGCGCTCCTCATAGAACACTCGAGCTGGTGTAAAATTGCCTGGCGCAACGTATAGAGAGATGCTGCTCTCTCATACTTCGAGGCAGCATGACAGCTCTTTAATTTGTCATGCTGCGCCGAGGACTGGAGGAAGCAGCATCTCTTCTGGCAATAATTTTTCCCTGCCAGAACTCATATTTCAAAACCAATCTCTTTTATGCCCCAATACATAGCCCTGCTCAGAGCCATTAACGTAAGTGGCGTACGCATCATCAAGATGGAAGACCTGCGGCGCATGTTTACCGAAATGGGTTTTACCAATGTGGCTACCTATATCCAAAGTGGTAATATTGTTTTTGACGCTAAAGAACGCAAAGAAGATGCGGTGCGCGATAAAGTGGCGAAACAACTGCACGAAAAACTGGGCTATGAAGTGGAGGTTATTGTGCGCACGCCTGCCGCTATGCAGGAAGTGCTGGATCATTTTCCGTATAAAGCAGATGAGCACAACAAAGAGGTAAAGCTGTATGTGGGTTTCCTGGATCAGGAACCGGATGCAGCAGCCCAAGCCCGTTTGGCTGTTTTTGATACTGAACAGGAACGCTATCATTTTCGGGGAAAGGATTTGTATGTGTTGATTCGCAAGCACGATGGCAAAGTTTGGTTCAGCAACAATTTCATAGAGCAAAAACTAAAACGCCGTGCCACTACCCGCAACTGGAATACCTGCAATAAGCTGGTGGAGATGTGTAAGTGATGTCTGATCGCTGATTGGCTGATGGCTGATTTGAGAAAACCATACCGTCCTGCCAGGTCTGAGTAGGATTCATTCATCTATAATCCGCCAATCCGTAATCCGCTAATCCGCTAATCCGCAATTCGCCAATCCGTAATCCGCTAATCCGTAACTTTAAGCTATAAACCAACCCGCTATGCATGAGCTTGCCCGGTATGCGACTATTGCCTTTAGTGCTTCTGCCGTTTATTTGTTTGTAGTTATCGCGCTACGCCTGTTTGGAAAGAAAGAACTGGCGCAGTTAAGCGTATCTGATCTGGTATTTGTGTTGCTCATCAGCAATGCGGTGCAGAACGCGATGGTGGGGCCAGACACTTCGCTTTCCGGCGGATTGGTAGCGGCATCTGCGCTTTTCATCATCAATTATCTCTTTAAATTACTGCTGTATCGCTTTCCTGTTTTTCAAAAACTGGTAGAAGGCGAGCCGCTAACGCTGATCTACGAAGGCAATGTAAACGAAATTAACCTGCGCAAAGCCCGCATTTCCATCAACGAACTGCTCGAAACCATTCGTGAGCATGGCAGCGCCGGCATTAAAGATGTAAACCTTGCTGTGCTCGAAACCGATGGCAACATCAGCATCCTGAGCAACGATTTCAGGAATAAGAGTGTGCAGCACCGCAAACGCCGCAAAAAGGTGCAGGTACAATCGTGATTTTTATACCATTTCTTCATTGTATCTTTCCGCCTCATAAATTTTACGATTATGCCTATTTCAGGTTATGCCAGCTGCCAGAGTTGCGGAATGCCGCTTAAAAGAGATATTGGCGGCGGCGGTACCAATCCCGATGGCAGCAAAAGCGATAAGTTTTGTTCTTATTGTTTTCAGAATGGCCAGTTTACACATCCCGATCTTACGTTACCTGAGATTACGGTGCTGATTAAGGACAAACTTCGCGCCGCTGGTATACCAGGATTTCTTACCGGTTTGTTTACCCGCAACCTGCCCAAACTCGAGCGCTGGAAGAATTAAACGCTGGTTTTCTAACCCCGATTTGCTACCTTAGAGTTTAGGAACGATAAACGACAGGTTTAATTCATGCAACATTTTGAGCACCGGTTACAGGTTACTACAGATGGTTCGCATACGATTGCAATCCCGGAGCTGAATATTACTTACCATTCCCGGCACGGCGCTATTCCCGAATCGCAGCAGGTGTTTATAGCACCTGGTCTGTACGAGGCTATAGCAAGGTTTAACGCGCCGCTGCAAATTGCAGAAACGGGTTTTGGTACAGGGCTTAACGCTTTACTTACTGCTTTGGAAGCAGCATCCCGGGAGATTCCCATTCATTACACCACGCTGGAACTGTATCCCCTCCGAAGCGAAATTGCAGCACAATTGAATTACGGAACCATTTTACATTGCGAGGAGCTACTGCATGCACTGCATGAAAGTCCCTGGAATGAAGAAGTGACCATTAGCCCGTATTTCAGGTTGTTTAAAGCCAGTTCGGATATTACCACCTTCGATACCAATGATACCTATCATTTAATTTATTTCGATGCCTTTGCGCCTGGCGATCAGCCCGAAGTATGGACTACAGCCGTATTCCAAAAATGGTTTGATCTGTTAAAACCCGGTGGCATACTGGTAACGTATTGTTCTAAAAGTATTATTAGAAAAGCGATGATGGAAGCAGGTTTTACCGTCACCAAAATTCCCGGCCCTTTTGGAAAGCGGGAAATGGTGCGCGCGTTTAAACCCGAAACTCCGGATCGGCACAGAAATTAGACATGGAAGCAGATTATCTTATACTGGGTCAGGGTATTGCAGGTACTTTACTGAGTTACGCATTAATACAGGCCGGTAAATCGGTATTGGTGATAGACCAGCCGCAACACAACAGCTCGAGCCGCATTGCAAGTGCGGTTATCAATCCCATCAGCGGTAAACAACTGCGGCAATCCAATAATTTTGAATTGTTTAAACCCGCGGCGCTGCAAGTGTACCAAAGCCTGGAACAATTGCTGGGCGTGCCTTTGCTTACACCTTCACAATTATGGCTCATGCACAACAATGCTGCAGAGCGTGATATTTTTGCAGAGCAGATGGAGCTGGGGCATCCTTATCTTAAAGCGGATGATGAAGCTACAACGCTCATGCCGTATTTCAACCTTAGCTCCTTTGGATCTGGTCAGGTAAGCCCATGCTGGGTAATACAGGGCAATACGCTACTTGATCACTGGCGTGACTACCTGGCGCAAAACAATGCTTTACTGGAAACGCATTTTGATTGGGATAAACTGGTGCTCGCAGACGATTATGTGCAATACGGAGACATCAAAGCGCATAAGCTTATTTGCTGCGAAGGGGTTAAGGGAAGAGAAAACCCGTATTTCTCCTCATTGCCCTACAACCGCAATAAAGGCGAAGCGCTGATTTTAAAAATACCTGGCCTGCCACAAGATGCGATGTACCATTTTGGTCTTAGATTGGTACCCTGGGGTAACGATGACTTGTTTTGGTTTGGCAGCAGCCACGAATGGACGTTTGCCGATGACCAACCCAGCCAAAGCTGGTACACACAGGCTATTGAGGTATTAGATGCCACCCTTAAACTGCCCTATACGGTAGTGGAACACCTGGCTGCAGAACGGCCTTCTGTAGCGGGGCAAATTCCTTTTGCGGGCATTCATCCGCACTACCCCGCTCTGGCTATTTTTAATGGACTGGGTACTCGTGGTTATTCTTCGGGACCATTTTTTGCACAACAGTTGGCGCAACAATTATTGCACCCGCAACATAGTATTCCCATTGCCGATATAAGGCGGTTTTATAAACGCTGGCCGGAGGCTTCGACAAGCTCAGCCACCTGATGTTAGTACTTTGTCATCTTGTTCCTCGTACCCCCCCCTCATGGTCGGGACAGGCAGTGCAGCATAGCCTTTTGTCATCCTGCGTGGAGCGAAGTATGAGCGTAATGCAGGATCTCTGTACTGAAAATCATTTTAGAGAGATACCGCTTCCTCGTACCTCCGAGCAGCATGACAGATTCATCGTGTTGTCATTCTGTTAAGCATAGCAAATGGAAATGCATTGTCATCCTGCGTGGAGCGAAGTATGAGCGCAATGCAGGATCTCTGTACTGAAAATCATTTTAGAGAGATACTGCATCCTCGTACCTCCCTCATGGGCGGGACAGGCAGCGCAGCATGACAGATTTAATGTATTGTCATCCCGTTTAATTAAAAAGCCCTCATATTCAATGATATGAGGGCTTTTATTTTAAGTAGTATCGAATCTAATTCAGGCTTCGGAAATCCACCGGAACCAGCTTGCTTACACCGGGCTCCTGCATGGTAACCCCGTAAATTACATCTACGGAAGCCATGGTTTGTTTGTTGTGTGTTACAATAATGAACTGTGAGTTGTCGGAGAACTTACGGATCATATTGGTGAACTTGCCTACGTTGGCATCATCCAATGGTGCATCTACCTCATCGAGAATACAGAACGGAGCGGGCTTAATCAGGTAAATGGCAAACAGGAACGCAGTAGAGGTCAGTGTTTTTTCACCACCAGACAACTGTGTAATCGCTGCCGGACGTTTACCTTTAGGCTGCGCGTAAATCTCAATAGTGGTATCGGCCAGGTTGTCGGGGTCTACCAGCTTTAGGTCGCAATGGTCTTCTGGGGTAAACAGCGCGTGGAATACGTTGATAAAGTTTTCGCGTACTTTCTCAAAAGTCTCTTTAAACTTAGCGTTGGCGGTATTCTCAACCTCTTCGATCGTAGCCAGTAAAGATTCTTTGGCGTTTACCAGGTCGTCTTTCTGCTCTACGATAAAATCGTAACGCTTTTTCATTTCCTCGTATGCTTCAATCGCTGTAGGGTTTACCTCACCCATGTTTTCCAAGCGCTTTTTGAGGCGCTCTGCATTGGCGTTCAGTTCTTCTACCGGCGTATCTGAAGTACGTGATTCATCGAGAATAGCATCCAGGTTTACACGGAACTCTACACTCAGGCGTTCTTTCATAGAAGCCAGGCGCAGTTTCATTTCGTTCAGTTTATCCTTAATGCCATTGAGCACTTGCTCTGCCTGTTCTTTACTGCGGCGTTTCTGGTTGAGTTCAGATTCTTTCGCATTCAGAATGTTGCGCAGGTTATAATATTCCTGGTCTTTAATGTTCAGTTCTTTCTCGTCTACTTCTTTTTTGCGGTAGAAATCGAGCAGTTTTTCTTCAATACCTGCCAGTTTGGTTTGGTTTTCTTCGAGCTGCACTTTGGTTTCTTCCAGTTGTTTGTTGCTGGTGGTTACCTGGTTTTGCAGTTCGGTAAGCTGGTTGCTGCGGAAGGTCAGTTCCTGTTTCAACCCTTCCATTTTGCTTTGCTGGCGGGTAAATTGCAGGTTCTGGTTGTTGTATTGCTGACTGGCCTGGTTGTACTGCTGCTCTGCCTGTATAAAACTGGCATCGGCTTCGTTGATCCTGGCTTGCAGGGCATCCAGCTTTTGGTTCAGCTCATCGAGTTCGTTACGGGTATCGCTGATGTTGTGCTGGGTGGTGCTCAGGTTTTGCTCCAGATCGGCCAGGCGCTTGCGGCCGTTTTCGTTTTGCTGGCCCAGGCTTTCGATGCGGTGCGTAACGCTGAACAATTGGTTGTTCAGTTGGTTAATGCGGGTTTTGGCCTGCTCAATAGGTTCGTCTTTCAGGTCGTTGTTGTAGCCGGCAATTTTACCCTGCATTTCGGTAACCGACGCACGCAGGTGCGCAGTGGTTTCTTCCATACCGGTAATTTCTTTCGCCATTTTTTCGAGATTCTTGGCGCGGCCCAGTTTTTTACCTTCAAACAGCCCTACAGAACCACCGCCTAACGTAAGGCGGCCACGGTTCATTTTCCCTTTCGGATCTATCATCACCACCCCATTTTCCAATGGCGTGTCTTTCAGCATTTCATCGTTTTGGGCTATATACACATTGCCCAGCAGGTATTTGCCCAGTTGCTTGTACTTATCATCTATCGTTACCACATCGAGCGCGGCAATAGCACCGGCGGGAGCGGTAAGCGGAGAGTGCATAATACCATTAACCTGGTCGAGCATAAAGAAATTGGCCTTTCCTTTATTGTTGCTGTCCAGCAGTTGCACGGCTTTGAAGGCTTCGGCCATATCGTCTACCACATAGTAGCTCAGGTAAGGCTCCAGCAGGTTTTCAATAGCGGTGCGGTATTCGTCATTGGCGAGAAAAATATCACTCAGGATGGGTGAATCGTTTTTCCAGTCTTTATTCTTGCGCAGGAACTTGATGCTTTCGGGGTAACCTTCCAGGCTATCGACAAGCGATTTGAGGAGATCGTGTTCGTTGCGTTTGCTATCGAGTTTACGGTTTTCGTCGGTCAGTTGCAGGCGGATCTGCTCCAGGCTCTGCTGACTTTCGAAAATCAGTTCTTTGGTTTGCTGTTGTTTAACGATGAGGTCGTTCAGATCGGTTTTCTTTACTTCCAGATCGGCTTCCAGGGTTTCTTTTTCGCCGCCCAGTTGTTCGCTCTGCGTAGCACGTTGCAGTTGCTCATCCTGAATTTGCTGGATAGAGCGTTGGAGGTTTTGCACCGAAGTATCGGCTACCGCCACTTTCTTCTCTGCTTCGAACTGCTGGCGCTGCCATTGTTGCTGCTCACGGCGAAGCGATTCTACAGTTGCTTTGCGCTCATCGAACAAGATCCTTTTCTCTTCCATCAGATCGCGCAGCCCTTCCAGTTGGTCTTTCAGGCTTTCGAGCGCGTCTGTCTCGTCTTCTATCTGGGTTTTGGTGTTGGCAATGCTTTCCTTTAACAGTTGCAACTGGTTTTCGGCACCACCCAGGAACTCTGCCAGGCTTTTCTGACGGTCGTTGAGGAAGGTGATGCTCTGTGCGGCCAAGCTCTTTTCGCTTTCCAGCGTACGAATGTTGGCTACCAGTTCGTTAAAGGTTTTCTGCATGCTGTGCAGCAGTTGCTCCTGTTGTACCAGTTGCAGCTTTTCAGCTTCCAGCGAAGCTTCTTCCTGCGCCAGATCGGCCTCGATCATCACCTTACGGTTGGTTTCGGCTTCCTGTTGCGCGTTCAGTTCTTTATAGGCAGTGTTAAAATCTTCGAGTGAGGCTTTGGCCAGTTCTACGCTTACTACCTTGTATTCGTTTTTGATCTGGTAGTATTTCTCTGCTTTTTTGGCCTGGCTTTCGAGGGTACGCAGGTTGTTGCCAATCTCAAACAAGAGGTCTTCGATACGGCTCAGATCCTGCTCGGTAGCATCCAGCTTGCTTTTGGCTTCCTTTTTACGGGTTTTGTAGATGCTGATGCCCGCGGCCTGCTCCAGCATACGGCGGCGGCTGTTGTCCTTATCCTTAATAATGTCGTCTACCATGCCCAGCTCAATAATGGCATAGGAGTCGGTGCTAACCCCGGTATCCATAAACAGGTTATGGATGTCTTTGAGGCGGCAGGCAACATCATTGAGGCGGTATTCGCTTTCGCCGTTTTTATAGAATTTGCGGGTAATGGTAACGGTGGTAAACTCCGTAGGCAGCAGGTTGCGGGTGTTCTCGAACGTGAGCGAAACCTCGGCCAAACCCGATGCGTTACGGGTACGTGAGCCGTTAAATACCAGTCCGCCCTGGTTCTCTGACCGGAGCGCACTGATCTTATGCTCCCCGATTACCCAGCGGATGGCGTCTACAATGTTGGATTTGCCACAGCCATTTGGCCCTACAATACCCGTGATCTGGTTGTCCAGCGTCACGAGGGTTTTGTCGGCAAAACTCTTAAATCCTTTTATTTCCAGTTGCTTTAGTCTCAAGGTACAGTCGTTTACAAGGGCTCAAAAATAACATTTTGGGGTCAACTATGCAGGGAATAATAAGATAGCAGTAAAAAAATAAATACGAATGAGATGGTTTTACATATTGACAACACTAAAGTCATGTATTATAACCGTTTATGTGTAGTATGATTAAGTGTTATTTAAATGGCAATAGTTTATAAATTAAAACCTTGAATCTGCTTGCATGGACGTTTAAATTCGACTAGTTTTGCGCGCTCAAACGATTAGTATGAATCGACTATTTAAAGTAATTATTTTTCTATTCTGTTTTATTGGTTTCTATAATGTGGCTGACGCCTCCCACTCTATTGGGGGAGAAATGCGGTGTGATAACTTGGGGCAAGGAAAATATAGAGTAACTATAATCTTATACCAGGATTGTATTAATGGTGAACCGGAAGTGATAGCCCAGGATAATCCAGCAATTGTTAGTGTTTTTGAGAAAGGATCAAATACGCTTGTTGCATATTCTGGAATGCAAGCAATCACTACCGATATACTACCTGCAAGTCAGGCACCTGCATGTTTGCAATTACAGCATAATACCTGCGTTAGGAGGCAGTATTTTGTGTTCGGTTTTAATTTACAAGAGACTGGTGAGTATACTTTTTCTTATCAGCGCTGCTGTCTCTCCGCGGCCATTACGAATATCAGCAATTCATCTAGTCAGGGAACCACCTTATTTGTGAATAGTACAGGTGTTGTTAACAATAGCGCATACCCTAAAATACTAATGCCTTCTTATACATGTACAAATGAAAATTTTGGAATTGATGTAAGCGCTAATGAACCTGATGGTGATGTATTAAAATACAGACTTCTAAATGTATACAATGGTGGTGATTCGAAAAATGCCAAACCTAACCAAGCTACACCTCCGCCTTATACGCCTTTACAATATAGTGGCACAAGTTCGTGGCAACAGCCGTTAACTGGCTTTGGAGAATTATACATTGATCCCAGCACTGGTATGTTACAGGGCATATGCAAGCAGGCAGGCAAATATATGATTGGCATCGCCTGTGATGAATACAGGAATGGCCAACTTATTAATACATCTGTCCTCAATTACGTATACGCTTTTGTAGACTGCAAAAAGTTTGTAAAGGCAGGTATCAAACGCGATGAACTGGTACCGAAAATTGTTGGGGATGTCAAGTTATTAAAGGTTCAATGCGGACAAGGCAATACGGTACAGTTTACCAACCAGAGTGAAGGTGCCACTTCTTACGTGTGGGATTTTGGCGATACATCTACCGTACAGGATACATCCTCTGCTGTCAATCCTGCTTATACTTATCCACAACCGGGTCGCTATACGGTAAAATTAACAGCATTTGGTCCGGAGTGCATCAACAAAATTGAAGGAGATGTATTGATATTACCTGATACTTTAACGACCGATTTTTCAGCGCAAGGTGGACCTTGTATTTTTGATTCTATTCATGTAAGTGATCTCACCAACGCTACAGGAAGCCCTGTTACTAAAAGCGTTTGGGTTGCCGGCCAAAATGTATTTTATGGCGACGTTTCTACCGTATACTTTTCTGAAAGTGGGCAACAGAAACTACAGCATATTATAATGACTCAAAATGGTTGTATTGCTTCGGCTGAGCAGACTTACCAGGTTAAGAGGATTAACGTTCAGGCATGCAATGACACCATAGTAAAAGCAGGAACGTTTCTGTCTCTCTCAGCAACCGGAGCCACCTCTTACCATTGGCAAAATCTTGGGAACGTCAGCAATTCGATTATTAATGTGAATACGGCTACCCCACTCGTCAGTTGCAAGGAAACCGGAAAGGGTTTTTTATATGCGGTAATGGGTTCAGATGCAGATGGCTGTCGTGGTACGGATACCGTAGCTGTAACCATTACCGAAAAAGGTTACGTAATTGTACCTACCGCGTTTACGCCTAATGGCGATGGCCAAAATGATGTGCTTCGGGTACACATGTCTGATATGGAGTTTGTGGAATTCAGCGTTTTTAACCGTCGGGGAAACCAGGTGTTTATAAGCAATGATCTTCAGATTGGTTGGGATGGTAAGTATAAAGGCTCGCCCGAACCTAATGAGGTATACTACTGGATGGTTAAAGCCAGAGATGCTAACAGTGAGATGAAAATATATAAGGGAAATACAACACTACTTAGATAGGAATTAATGATGATAAAAGCATTTGGATTTAGACCATTATTGGTATTGGGCATTTTTACGGCAGTAGTTGGATCAACTTCCTGCAAGAAAGAGAAAAAAGAGAAAATCCCTACCGATTACCTGGTTAGTTTCATCCGGAATCACGCCACCAATGTGCTGTTCCGGTTTGAGTATGACAACCAAAATCGTATTTCTAAAGTGTATGAAAACAAGCAACTCAGCAAAGTGTATGTATATACACCAGAAAAGATAACTGTTTTCTACCCAATGGTGGAAAACATTGACGAGTATTGGCTCAAAGCAGATGGCTTAGCTTATATGCGCATAAATTCGCGCCAGAATAAAGGAGAAACAGTACGGGATACTACTTACCTCTTCTTTAATGCAAACCGACAATTAATGATGATTTCATCCGGTACCTGGTATACCTCATATGTCTACGAAGGGCAAAACCTGGTGGCTTCAGTGGAGGTGAAAGATGGTAAATCTGCTCCTATTGGTAATTACAGCTATACCAATGTTCCTGTTTTTTTTAAGGGCACCAATCTTGATGAACCAGACCGTTTGCTGTGCATGGGAGTAAGAAGTGTAGACCGGCCAACAAGCATAGTAGAAAGAGATACAACTGGTGAATATTTCCGAAACGATTATACCTATGGTGCAGACGGCTCAGGTTTGGTGTGGGAAGTACAAAGGAATGGATACCCATTTAAAACTTATACTTACATTTTGAAGCCAGAAATTAATGGGCAATAAAAAAGAGCAGACTCATCGTCTGCTCTTTTAATAAGTATCAGTATGGGTATTTTACCCTCTTTTTCCGGTTAACATGGGCACAAACACAAAATCATCAAAGGTTTCGTGTACCAGCGCGCCGTCCATTTGTTTGGTAATGCGGGTCATTTGCTGCGACTCGCCTTCGCCCAATGGCAATACCATAATACCACCCCGTTTAAGCTGGTCTACCAGTTTAGGAGGTACAACGGGCGCGGCGGCTGTAATAAGAATACGGTCAAAAGGCCCGAAAGTGGGCAATCCCTCATATCCATCGCCATAAAAGCACTTAAAGTTGGGGTATTTCTTAATAAAGAAGAATTGCTGGTTGTGGTCGTACAGTTTACGCTGCCGCTCGATGCTGAACACCTGCGCGCCAATTTCGGCCAGTACGCTACCCTGGTAGCCGCTTCCGGTGCCCACTTCCAATACTTTGGTAAAACGGGTTACCTGCAACAGATCGGTCTGGTAAGCTACGGTATAGGGCTGCGAAATAGTCTGATCCTCGCCTATGGGAAAGGCGCGGTCTTCATAAGCGATGCGCTCAAAAGCCGGATCGAGGAAAAAATGCCTGGGAATGCGCTCCATAGCCGCCAAAACGGCTTCATCTTTAATGCCTTTGGTGCGCAAGGTAGCTATGAGCTGTTTGCGCAGGCCCTTATGACGGTAGGAATCTTCTCTCAGGATACGGTGGAGCATAACACAAAGTTACAGCCTTTACAGACGGTTGAGATTTAACTTTTTAACAATATACGTATCCTATGCGGTTTTGTTTATTTTTGTCCACTCTCAAATCAATAAGATTATATGTCTGTAGACAAAATTAAGTTTGGTACGGATGGATGGCGCGCCATCATCGCGAAGGATTTTACTGTAAATAATGTGGCCCGTGTTACAAAAGCGGTGGCCGACTGGCTGTATAAGCAATTTCCGCAGCCGGTAGTTGTAGTGGGTCATGACTGCCGTTTTGGTGGCGAACTCTTTGCCGAAACTGTAGCCAAAGTGCTGTGCGAGAATAAAGTAAAAGTGATTATTGCCAAGGGTTTTGTGTCTACACCCATGGTTTCTTTTGGGGTAACCCGCATGAAAGCCCACCAGGGTGTGGTGATTACCGCCAGCCACAATCCCCCGTCCTATAATGGTTACAAACTGAAAGGTGCGCATGGCGGCCCTTCTAACCCTGCCGATATTGCAGCCGTAGAAGCGCTTATCCCAGATGCGGTTGAAGTGCCTGCTACCAGCCTCGAAGAATACCAGGACAAAGGCTTGCTGGAGTGGATAGACCTGGAAACCATGTATTGCAATTACCTGAAAGAGAAGTTCGATTTCACTGCGCTCAATAATTCAAAATTTGCCCTGGCTTACGATGCCATGTATGGCGCAGGACAAAATGTAGTGCGCAAATTATTGCCTGCTGCCCACCTCATCCATTGCGAAGAAAACCCTTCCTTTATGGGCCAGGCGCCGGAGCCTTTGCACCGCAACCTGCAGGAGCTGAGCCACTACATTCAGTTTAATGACGATATTAAAATTGGTCTGGCTACCGATGGCGATGCCGACCGTATTGGTTTATACGATGAGGATGGCAACTTTGTAGATGCCCACCACATTATTTTGCTGCTCATTCACTACCTGCATAAATACCAGGGCATGACCGGTAAAGTGGCTGTAGCCTTCTCTACCACCGGCCGTGTTAAAAAAATGTGCCAGGCTTACGGGTTGCCTTATGAGGTAACGCCAATTGGTTTCAAATACATTTCTGAGATCATGACCCGCGAAGATGTGCTGGTGGGTGGCGAAGAATCGGGCGGTATTGCGGTAAAAGGCCATATTCCTGAGCGTGATGGTATTTATGATGGTTTGGTGCTGTATGAATACATGACCAAAAGCGGTAAAACACTGAAGGAACTTTGCGAAGAGATTTACGAAGTAGTAGGCCGTTTTGTATTTGAGCGCAACGATCTGCACCTGGCAGAAGAAAAGAAACAAGCCATTATTGCCAATTGCAAAGCCGGTAAATACACCTCTTTTGGAAAATATAAAGTAGAAAAAACAGAAGACCTCGATGGGTACAAGTACCACTTCGACAACGGAGGCTGGATCATGATTCGTCCTTCGGGTACAGAGCCGCTGCTGCGTATTTATGCAGAAGGTTCCAGCCGCGAAGAAGTAATGAATATGTTAGAAACTGTACAATCGATTATCCTGGCCTAATGAAATGCAGCTATTTTAAACCAAGTCATTTTAAGCAAACCATCATCCTCTTTGCGGTGATGGTTTGTTGTTTTAATACACAACTCCGCGCGCAGACAGACAGCAGCATACCTGCCCTCAAGCCTGCCAAACTGGGCCTGCTCGATATTCCCCCAACGGTTAACAAGCCCCGGCTTATTGGCGTGGCTGCAGGTGGCATAATCGCTTACGGCGGTACATTAATTGCGCTAAACCAGCTTTGGTACAAAAATTACCCCAAAAGCAGTTTCCATTTTTACAACGATAACGGTGAGTGGAACCAGATAGACAAAGCTGGGCACGCCTACAGTGCTTACCTCGAAGGCAAGATCTGTATGGAAATGCTGCGCTGGGCGGGTGTAAACGATAAAACCAGCATTTGGGTGGGTGGCTTGTCGGGCACGGCATACCAAACCATTATTGAGATTCTCGACGGTTACTCTGCCGAATGGGGTTTTAGTATGGGCGATATGACGATGAACCTGCTCGGTTCCGGCATTCTTATTTCGCAGCACCTGGCCTGGGGCGAAGAGCGCATACAACTTAAATTCTCGACCCATTTTAATAATTATGCCGATCCAGAATTGCGCACCCGTTCCATGAGCTTGTACGGCACATCTACCCAGGAGCGTATTCTAAAAGATTATAACGCGCAAACCTATTGGCTGAGTGTTAACCCCTGGTCGTTTATGAAAGAAAGCCGCTTTCCTAAATGGCTCAATATTTCGGTTGGTTATGGTGCCGATGGTATGTTTGGCGGGTATACCAATACCTGGACAGATAAATACGGCACACCACACGACCGTACCAATGTGCAGCGGATACGACAGTTTTACCTGGCTCCTGATATTGATCTCACCAAGATTAAGACAAAATCTAAGGGGCTGAAATTGCTTTTTGGAGCCTTAAATGTGATCAAATTTCCTATGCCAGCATTGGAGATCAACTCCGCGGGTAAACTGCGCTTCCATCCTATTTATTTCTAAAAGTTAGCGCAACAACTATAAGGCATTATTGCGCATCATTTTGTAATGCAGGTGCAGGAATTTTATTGTCCAGAACCAGAATTCATGATCGGTGCGCGATACGCCAAACTCGTCTACATACACATGAATGCTCTCTTTGAGCGGAATATATTTGATGCGGGCATGTTGCTGGTCTATATGACGAAGCCGGTAATAGCCCGCATCTCCTAATCCCTTGCCGTGCGAGAGCAATTTGACAGAACCATCTGCCTGCACCGCCACATGCAGCAGAACCGTTACATTGCCTTTGGGCAGTGGAAAAACTACTTTAACCATCCTTTTGCCGTTTACAGTACAAGCGCTGTAAAACCCCGCATACACTACCCTGCCCGATAAAATGGATTTGCGCAGCCAGCAGGTAAAACGCAACTTGCCATCGGGCTCCCGCAGCCAGATTACCCCATTGCTCATGCCCCGGCTCGTCTCCAATGGGTACAGTGGGATATTGAGCTGGTTCATACGCCTGCTGAGAAAACGGATGAGGTTGCGGGCAAAGAAAGCCACCGGCCCATACCATTGTGACCATACTTCCAGTTTGTACTGGCTGGTATGCTCATAAAAATCGGTTACTTCGGGCAGTAATTGTTGCAGGTTGGGTGCGTCAGTATCTATAGCTCCCTTAAAATCTTCGAGTAAGCCACCTTCGTGGCTGGTTATCACTTCCAGGCCTTCACTGGCTGCATATTGGTTGTAGTAATCATCGGCCAGCTCACTGCCTTCGAGCACCGGGCCGCGCAACCAGGGATATTGGTTGTAGGTGGTTTTGGTACCGGTAAACCTTACCCAGATGTTAATCAGCCATTGTAAAAAGGCGCCCAGCATATAAAGTGGTTTAAAGGAAGTGGTGAATAAACGGCCTGAATTTATTTAAACTGCTGGGTTTTGCTCAAAATACCTGCATCGTTGTAGGTTTTCCATTCTCCCGTCTTCTTGTTGTTCCGGAAATGACCTTCATCCATCAGTTGCCCGTTGGCGTGGTAGCGCTTCCATAACCCGGTTTTCAAATCTTCTTCCATTGTTCCGGTTTGCAGCAACTGGCCGTTTTCGCGAAACCAGTTCCAGGCGCCATTCATTTTTCCGTTTACAAAAGTGCCATGCGCTTTTTCGGAACCGTTGCGCAGGTAATAGATCCACTCGCCATGCTTCTGGTTGTTGAGGTAGCTGCCTTTGGCCGATAATTTACCATCGGTAAAAAATTCCTCGAACGGGCCATCGGGAATTGCAGCGGCTTTTTTAGCGTTTTTCATCAGTTTGGTTTTAGCAAAGCTAAGTTAGCCATAATACAGAAACACATGACCACACATGAAAAAGGGAGGCCAAAGCCTCCCCTCCTCACTTAATGGGTAAATATGAAAAACTAAAAAACAACTAACAATGATAACTAATTTACTCTACGCCCAGCAGGAATCCTTGGGGAGCTTCGCCACCCGTAATGCGGATGAGGTAAGTGCCTTTGGCGTATTGCTGTGTATTAAAGCGCACAGGGGTGTTTAAAGCATTGGGCGCTACTGCTCTTTGCTCCATCACGCGGCCTTGCAGATCATAAATTGCGATAACCAATGTCGGGTGCTGCATTTGCGCAACCACCTGAAAGGTATGATGGGCAGGGTTGGGATAAATGGTAATACCCAGCGCGTCTTTTACCGGAGAAATGCCTGTGGTGGCGGCTTTGATGGTAATGAGTACCGAATCTGACTTGCCCGCATCCTGCACAGATACTGCTTTTACCCAAACTTTACCAGCCGTTTGTGCCATTACCAACCCATTGCTGCTTACCTGCGCCTGGCCATCTAAAGCTACTGTGCTCCAGGTTACGTTGCTGTTTACAGTAAGCGGGTAAACAGTGGCCGCCAGTTGCAATGTATCGCCTGCACCTTTTAATTCAGGGGCAGCGCCAGATGCAATGGAGACTACTACACTGTCGATGGCAATGATTTGTCCGCTGATGGTTACCTGTACCGAATCGAATTTGGTAATATCCTGCACCGATAAGGCTTTTACCCAAACGGTGCCATTTACCATTGCAGTTACCACACCTGTGTTGCTGACAGAAGCCTGACCAGTAACCGGTTGCACGCTCCAGTTTACAGCCTGGCTGGCCGATGCCGGGTATACCAGGCCATTCATTTGCAAAGTGCCGGAAAGTGTGGTAATTACAGGCGCTACATTACCAGCGGTTTGTACCACTACGCTATCGATAGGTACAATTTGCCCGGAAATGGTGATGAGCATGGAGTCGGCTTTGGCTGTGTTTTGTACCGAAGTCGCTTTGGCCCAAACAGTACCGTTGGTTTGTGCTACTACCAGCCCGGTGTTGTTAACCGTTGCAGAACCGGTAACCGGTACAATACTCCAGGTTACATTCTGGTTGGCGATAACGGGGTATACTGCTGCATTCATTTGCAGGAACCCTGCATGTGTGGTAATGGCAGGCGCGGCTTGTGCTGCGGTGGTTACCACTACACTATCTACATAATTGGCCTGGTTGGATATGGTAATGAGAATGGAGTCTTTTTTAGTAATGTCCTGCACCGAAATGGCTTTGGCCCAAACGGTACCATTGCTCTGCGCGGTAACTACGCCATTGGCAGATATGGTAGCCATGCCTGTGCCGTTGGTAATACTCCAGGTTACACCCTGGAATACCAATGCAGGATAAACAGTGGCCGTTAAAGGCAGGGTACCTACATGGGTAGTAATTACAGGGCTGGCCTGGTTAACAACAGAAACCTTAACGCTATCTACAGTGGTAGATGCTTTCATACAACGGATGGCGCTGCCTTGTCCGCGGAAAGCGCCGGAATTGGGATTGGGGGCAACAGTGGTACCAACGTACAGGTATTTACCACCGGAGTTGGAGGTTTCGTTGCTCCAGTAATACCCACGTGTGCCGGTATAGTCAAAACCACCCGAAGAAGTACGGTTACCATTGGCGGGCAGTTTAAGGTAACTGCTGAATGCAGTAGCGGGATTGGTCATGCTTTCGGCAGTTACAATCGCTTGCCACTCGGTGCTCGAAGGCAGGTGCCAGCCGGTACCCAATTGCTTACACGGATCGCAACCATTGGTAGCAGAAACGGTAGCCGGTGTGGTTTCGCTCCAGGTGTCGGTAAGCGCTTTTACACTCCACCAGCCTGTGGTACCGGTACCCAGGTAAAACACATTGCTGCCGGTACCTAAGCCAGAAGGGTTGTTGGATACTGGCATAACGCTGCTGGTGGCAGAGTTGCGCAACTGGTGACCATCGTCCCAACGGCCCCACTGGAATAAATCGCCGTAGGCGGTAGAGTCTGCCAGGGCAGTAGCTACATTAGCCGCGCCGAGGTTTTTTTGCAACCAGATTTTACCATCAGTACCTCTAACGGTTGGGTAGGTTACCACTATGCCACGATAGGTAAAAGTTACGCAACCCATATCACCGGGGTTAGGGCCGGGATCGCCTGCGCAGCCGTTGTTGGTAGGGGCAATGCGTATAATATAATCTTCGGTTTGTCCGCTGCCGGTATATCCCAGGCACATATCGGCTACACCATTGCTGCTGCCTTGCAGGCGCGAGCGTACACGCATCAGTGTGTAACCTGCCTGGGCGCTAGCCGGTACCGTAAAGGTTTGTGACGCATAACGCGAGGTAGCGCTGTCTTCTACCGAAATCCATTCTGATGATTCAAAAATACCATTGCGGTTGTAATCGATCCATGCCGATACGCTGTAGGTCATTTGTGTAGTATCGGGCGGGATAGATGCTACGCTAGAGGTTACTTGTGTGTTTACCGTATAGGTACTTCCTTTTTGGAAAACCGCGGTGGTATTGCCGGTGGCAGGAAATAAAGTATAGGCTCCGGCGTTTCCAATCGTATTGGTGCCGCTGTTTAATGGCGTGCCTATGATTTTTACCGTATCAATGTTAAACCAGTTGATGGGATTGGTATGCGAAGGCTGGCAATACACGAGTACTTTGATAGAATCGAATTTGCTGGCATCTGCAATGGAAACGGCTTTTACCCATACATAACCGGCAGTTTGCGCTGGCACGGTAAGCAATCCGTTTACATCAACAGTGGCGCTGGCGGTGCTGCTGCCCAGTACGCTCCAGTTCACCGCCTGGCTTACCGATGCCGGGTAAACCGTACCACCCAGTTGTAATGTTTTACTGGTAGATCCTATGGTGTTGCTGGTGATTAATGCAGGTAGTGCGCCCTGTACATTTACCCGCAGACTGTCGGCCGCTTTAGATTCCACACTCAGTAATCCACACAGCAATGCCAATACCCCAAGGGGTTTCCTTCTCAAATTCATCTTAAACGATTTATATACGATTAAATAGTGATCGTACATCCATACCTGTGATGTACCAGTGGGAGCAAGTGTAATTCGCACGCAAAGAAACAGCACAGCCCCCGCATTGGTTTGTATAATCGGGAAATATGCTTTGCAGGATCGGGAATACTATGCAGCGGGTAAAACCTATAGCAGCTCGTCGATAGCGGCGGTTACCTTATGTGTAAAACGGGCTTTGACCAGCTTTTCGAGTTCATGAAACTGAGGCTTGTCGTAGGTTCTGAAAACCGTACCCTCTTCGAGGAAACTGATTACATCGGCATTGTTCAACATGGTTTCGAGAATATGCGACGAGAGGATAACCGTTTTGCCAGTCTGCCTTAATCGCTGAATAATATAATGGATAATCTCACAACTTTTAAGGTCGAGCCCGTTGAAGGGTTCGTCGAGAATAATTAAAGGTTTGTCTAGTAGTAAAACACCCAGCAAAGCCAGTTTCTTTTTCATGCCGGTAGAATAATGGCTGGCATATTCCTGCAATGGAAGTTCAAAAATAGCGTTCCAGCGGTCTATAGCATCGGTATGGGCAGGTTGTATAATGCGCAGGTATTCTTTTCCCGTCATGTAGGGATAAAAATAGGGGTCGGTTTCGAGGTAAGCGATGTCCTGCGGCTTGCCAGCGTAATGAATCTGGCCCGACTGTGGTTGTAACCCGCCAGCAATAAGGTTAAAGAGTGTGGTTTTACCAGCGCCATTATCGCCCACAATGCCGTATACCCTACCCGCTTCCATATTAAGCGACAGGTTTTGGATCACTTTTTTAGCACCATAGCTAAAGTTAAGCTGGTCTAGGGTAAGTAGGTTTGCAGGTTGCATATTGCAAGTTTATAGGTTCGCCACTGCCACCACAAAGCCAGCGGAAGCACAACGCACATGGGTATAAAAAAGATAAGCCGCAAGGCAAATAATATAGGGTTTCCGGTGGTTTTATCCATACAGGATATGCTGGCATACTTTAGCAGTATGGCATAGGTTAGCGTAAGGTTGAATAACAATACGGCGCCTAACAGCATTGCTATTTGCAATGGTGAATGGTGAAAAATAAGACTGGTAAGGTACTGCGGTGCAAATAGCAGGTTGATGGTGACCAATGTTGCGCTTATTTTTTGCCGCAGAAAGGTTTGCGCATTGCGATGCGCCTGAATGAGTTCGGGGCTTTCTGCCGTGTTGTACAAATCGAGGGCAAAGAGCAGCCAGAATAAAAGCCAGAAAGGCACAGCGGGTGCCAATACCGCTAACACAATTCCGCCCAGGTATATGATGCTGCACAATAGCCAGTATTGCCGGAATCCCGATTTCCATTCAAAAGCAGGTGCGGGTACCCACGCTGTTGCGCGTTGAATAATGGTGTAGTTGCTGCTTGTGCCAGGTTTATTAAAAGCCGCAACAAAAGGCATAACGACTGCCGCAATAATGCTGGTGAGCCACCAAAAACTAGGCGTTTGCAGCAACCATAGCGGAAGGCTCAGCAAAATGACGATAAAAAGGTATTCGAGCAGCAATAAGTTGCGATGTGGTTTACCCAGGCTTTGTAAAAAATGTAAATCTTTCCGCTGTGTGTGCAGGGTAAGCAACAATAGTACAATAACTCCTTGCGCCAATAGCGGTGGCCGGGTTAGCACACGGCTGTACAATGCAAACAGGAGCAGCACTGCCAGCGGTATGGCTACGAGTATAGTCCACCCGGCATCTTTACCCATGCGAAAGATTTGCTGCAGCCGGAGCAGCCCTATTCTGTATGTTACATTATCCTGCATAAAACAAAACCACCGGCAATGATTGCATTACCGGTGGCAAAATAAACCAATCTAACCATAAACCATCGGGATTGTGGTTGGGGTGTAAGAGATTGGGGATGAGTGGCGTTTATTCTACTGTTTGCGCATTGGCAGTTTGTGTTCTGGTACGGGAAAGATTGTAGCTAAAGGAGACAAAAAATCCTGGTTTAATTGCCTTATCCATAAGCTCATCCTGGCTTAGGTTCTGAAACTGCGCATAATTGCTGTAACCGGTATACTTTTCTTTAAGCACATCTGCATAACCCAGGGTAAGGCCAAAATCGAAACCAACTCTGCTCAGAAATCCTTCAATGGTATTGGCAGATGATGGTGTGAAGCCAATGCCTGTGCCCAGGTATAGTTTAGATTTATTGAGGTCGGTAAAATCAGGGCCAAATCCTACGCTGATACCTCTCCACGATACAAACGATGCAAAAGTTGGGTAAACATGAACAAACACAACGGGACTAAAGGCAAGTTTCCTGTTTTTTGATGACTCCACGAGGTAAACCATTGCGGTATCTTCCGGGTTTTCGGAACCGGTTGGATTCTTCTTAAAATTATATTCACTGCCGTTCACCGCTCCCAATGTGGTGGCTACACCAACACTGGTGTTGATGCGCCATCCGTGGTAGGTATAAAGTTTAAGTGGCTTGATGGTATATACCACTTTGCCGTCTTTGTCTTTTAATTCATCACTGAGATTGATCACATCTCCTTGTGCGGGTTGCAATACACTGCCTCTAATTATAAAATCACTGTTACCGACTTGACTAAGGTCTCCTGAAATTGCCACTACACTTTTGCTCATTTTTTGTACCACCGAATCATGGTAGGCGGCTTGGGTGGTATTCAAAACATCTTCACCAGCCATCAATCGTTCCTTAATGTTGGGAGACTCGCTCAGCTTACCTATTTGGGTACCGGCATCCTTCATGGCTTCGTACCTTACACGCATGTTCCCGATATGGGTGCTTATAGACTTAATCAGGTCATTAAAGTAGGTCATGAGATTTCCATCGCCTAAATGTGCTTGCACTTCGGCCGGGAGCTGGTCTTTTATCCTTGCTATCATCTCTTCCTTTGAAGTGATTTTAATGTCTTGCTTTACAGTGGGAACGATCTGGCTCAGCAGGAGAATGTTATTGATGCGCGCCTGATCTTGCGCTATGCTATTTTTTTCGGCATTAAATTGCTTGTACTGGGCATTGAATTTTGCCCATTGATCAGTCCATTCAGTTTGCCTTTGGGCTTCCAGTTCCATTTTAGCTTTATTGCCCTTTCCTTTATCTGCTCCTTCTGCTTTCAAGGCAGGTGTTTCGGTACTGGTGGGTGTAGCATATTTTGTTAGCGATTGAAGCAGTGCTTGTCCATCGCTGTAATCAAAATCTACATTTTCGATTTTTACGTTTGATTGTAGCGCAAAAGGATTAATGTTTTCGTAAGTGATGGCAATAGGGCTTCCTTCCTTAATAAAGCGGTGAAGCACGTTATATTGCTGGGCTTTATAATCAAAAACCAATACGTAAGGAGGCACTTCATTGCGGCCTTGTTTGGGTTTATCCGGTTCTTTTGCAAAAGTTAACATCGGCACAGTGCAAAGGAGGACTGTAAACCGATTTTTAAAGGAAATTATATTCGTTCTCATCATACATTGTTTTAGGTTAAGAGAAAGGAATTATGGTCTCCACAAAATTCCAACTCTCTCCCACTCCAATCAAGAGCAGAAATGCTGAATCTTACAACGAATAACTACAGGTATTGGGATGCGTATTTCTACGCAATCTGTACCGTTGATGTACGGAATGTTTTCTTATCTATTTGACTGAAACTTTGACCTGGAAAGACTTTCGCTGACATAGGCGCAACTATGCAAATTGCTACACCCTTGTTATTCACCAGGGCATGGTGCTATATTTAGGGTGCAACAATTATTCACCACAAAACCTGTTTATTATGTCTGAAATTATTAACGCTCAAAATGAGGCCGTTATGGCTAAGGAAGAGGCCTTACAGCAAGCGCCTCCTCCAACAACCTATTACGAAACCGAAATTTGTACAGATGAAAAGTACCAAGCCTTTATAGCCGGTGTGCATAGCATTAAAGAAGAGGTTTTCAAAGAAATGATCCAAGCCTATATCGACTTCTATACGACTCCGGGCCAAACCCCTAAAAGCACAGGTAAAGAATATGCAACCGGTGTAATTACCGGTATTATAGGAGCAGGTACTTGCAATGACACAAGATTGGTAATTGATGAAGTAAATGGCAGCAGAGTAAACGATGAAGATATTAATGTGTCATGGGACCGCCTGAAAAGGCCTGATAAAACGTACTATTCCGTTACCTTATTCAAAGGAGTAATTGATTTGATAAACCCTGATAAGTTCGTATTCTACAAAGGAATGAAAAAACCAGGTGAAGTTGAAATCATCTTCAAAGCACTTGATACTGCAGGAAATGTAAAATACTACGGCGACATATCCGGCCTTCCATAGTAGCTTAAATTTTCTATTTTAGTATTACACCTGTCGCTTTGTGCGGCAGGTGTATTTAAATCAACCATCATCGAACACCTCATCAACTATATTTCGCTGTATGCCCCGCTTGTGGTGGTATTGGCAGGTATCCGCAAACGCGATACCCTTATCTGGCGTTATGTGCTGACGGGATTGATGTTTGATGTGCTCATGAATGTTATTCTCCGGCCCAATAATCTCCCTTATTTGTGGGCGCCAAATGTGTACCTGGTGGTGGAGTTTCTCATGCTGTCTTACTACTATAAAAAAAGACTGTTTAACCCTGCTTATTACCGCATGTTTTATGTGGTTACCTATGGTCTTGCTGGGCTGTTTATCGCCCATACGGTGTACAATGGCTGGCAGGCTTTTAATGGGCTTGGCGCGGCAGTGCTCTTCTTTCCGTTGTTGTGTGGCTATGGCATTGCAGGTTTGTACCAGATGATAC
>JAVBJN010000096.1:0-3944 GCA_031546985.1 Chitinophagaceae bacterium | reverse complement strand
CGGAGCAACAGTTGTGCAATTGTAGATTTTCCTGATCCTGTGCGCCCGATTACCGCCACCCTGCTCCCCGCGGGGATATGTACAGAGAAATGTTTGAGCGCCGACACCAATGAATGTGGATAGGCAAAGCTCACATCCCGAAAATCTATATCACCTTTAATGGCTGTAGCTACATCGCCATTGTCTTTTACCTGCGGCTCTACATGCAAAAATTCGTTGATCCGTTTCTGACTGGCCGATGCCCGCTGAATCATAGACGCCACCCAACCGATAGAAGAAATGGGAAAGGTGAGCAGGTTAAGGTAAATCACAAACTCGGCGATATTACCGGTGGTAATGGTACCATCAATCACCAGTTTACCACCTGCCAGCACCGTAATAATGGTACTGAGCCCGATAAACAGCTGCATGGATGGAAAATAAAACGCCTCGGTTTTAGAGAGATTTACCGACAAATCGCGGTACAGCGCCGACTGGCCAAAGAAAAACCGCTTTACCGACCGCTCCTGCACAAACGATTTTACCACCCGGATGCCGGAATAGTTTTCCTGTGCGGAGGTAGTAAGTGCCGATAGCTGCGCCTGGATAGATTCGCTCTTGCGGTGAATCATACTGTTTACCTTATAAATGGTAATAGCCAGCAATGGCAGCGGAATGATAACCCAAACTGCCATCTGCACATTTACCCGGAACATGTTGTACAACACCAGGATGGTGAGTACAACCAGGTTCATGCTATACATGATTGCAGGCCCTGCGTACATACGCACCCGCGATACATCTTCGCTGATGCGGCTCATAAGATCGCCGGTTTTGTTGACTTTGTAAAAAGCCATATCCAGCTCCTGGTACTTCTCGTAAATATCATTTTTGAGGTCGAACTCTACGTGACGGGACATTACAATGAGCGTCTGCCGCATAAAAAACATAAATACGCCCCGCAACAATGCCAGTATGAGCAAAACCACGCCGTACCAGGCCACTTGTTTCAAAATAGCGTGTTTGTCTACCGCTTCGCCATGGCCCTGGCGGGTAAAGAACGTTTGTACGTTGTCAAACGCCTCGCGCACCACCAACGGCGACCAGATGGCAAAGATGTTTGAAATGGCTACAAACAGTAACCCGGAGAGCAGATGCCACTTATATCTTAAAAAATAAACATTCAGATGACGTAATCCTTTCAAAGCCTAATTTTTTCTGTAACAAATATACCTTGACGGTGGGCTTTACCGAAATAAAGTTTGGTTATAGTGATGGCGCAAAGGGAGGTGGGGATGCGAAGCGGAGAGGCTCAAGGCGACGCAGCAGCCTGTCCCGCCAGATGCGGGAAAACGGCGGGATGGTTTTCAATTCATTTATTAGGTGCCTGAGCCCCGCATGGACGGAACAGGCTTTGTCGAAGGCCACCTTTGACAGTTGGCTCAAAACTGTCGGGTTTGGGGATATTCTGCACTCAGACCTGGCAGGCCCTGCGGACCTGACAGGTATTGTGGCCTTTGATGACGCCCAGTCTTTAACCAAACATGCCGCTCTCACAATACGGTGGGAGCGGCATGCCAGAATATATGCAGTAAGGAATTATCCCAGGTCTGCGATAGCTTTTTCCAAACGTTGCTGGAATTCGGCCTCAGAAATGTCTTCTTTTACGAATGGCTTGCCGGTAATGTGGGCAAACAGTTCCATGTAACGCTCGCTTACGCGGGTAACGAACTCATCGGTCATTTCAGGAATCTGCTGTCCGTCTTTACCCTGGAAACCGTTTTCCATCAGCCACTCACGCACAAACTCTTTAGACAGTTGTTTTTGCGCTTCGCCTTTGGCCTGACGCTCTTCGTACCCTTCGGCATAGAAATAACGGGAAGAATCCGGGGTGTGAATTTCGTCGATCAGGTAAATGGTATCGCCGATTTTACCAAACTCATATTTGGTATCTACCAGGATCAGACCACGCTCTTTAGCCATCTGACGGCCTCTTTCGAACAGGGCCTGGGTGTATTTTTCCAGTTGCTCGTACTCTTCTTTGCTTACCAGACCTTGCGCGATGATCTCTTCTTTAGAGATATCTTCATCGTGACCTTCGTGGGCTTTGGTAGTTGGGGTAACGATTGGTGCCGGGAAGAAATCATTCTCCTTCATACCTTCCGGCATGGCTACACCGCACAATTCGCGCACACCGCTTTTGTAAGTTCTCCAGGCATGACCGCTCATATTACCACGGATCACCATCTCTACAGGATAGGTTTCGCATTTCAGACCTACGGTAATGTTGGGCAGGGGCACACTTTTTACCCAGTTTGGCACGATGTCCTGCGTAGCTTCGAGGAAATGCGCGGCAATCTGGTTCAGCACCTGGCCTTTGTAAGGAATCGGACGGGGCAATACCACGTCGAACGCAGAAATACGATCAGAAACCTGCATTACCAGCCATTTGTCGGCTACGGTGTACACGTCTCTTACTTTACCTCTGTAAAATGCAGTCTGATTAGGAATTTGTAACATAATATGAGCTTGCGGTTTAAGAATAGTGGTTTATGCCTTCCCAATGGGTTGGTGGCGCAAAATTAAGGTCAAAACGTCAAAATAAAAAAGCCCCCGCAATAATGCGGGGGCTTTTTTCCATTAAATCGTTTCGGGAAGGGTGTATTTACGGCCCTGGTTCTGGGTTTTAAGCCAGTCTACCAGCGGCTGGAAGTAGTCTACCATGGCTTTGGCGTTCAGATCCTCGCCGGTGGTTTCTTTTAACACTTCTCTCCAGTCTTTGGATGCACCGGGGTACATAATCTTGCGCAGGAAGTTGCCCACAGCGGCGCTGCCCCAGTAATTGGTGGCATGCGGATCCTGTTTCAGGATCTCTTTGGCAATGTGCTGGTGCAGCTGGTACAGGATCACGTAACTCAGCGCATAGTCGTAATACTGTGCGGCATCGTCGTTGATATGCGTTTTGGTAGCCGCATCGCAAAATTCCTCGCCACGGTTTACCGGAGGCACAATACCCTGGTATTGCTGGGCCAGCGTCCACCAGGTTTTGTTAAACTGGTCGGGCGACAGGTTGTCCTTATACATTTGTTTTTCAAAATCGCTCATGGTACCGGCTGCAAACGGAATAAACACTACCGAATTGAGTGCCTCTTTCAACAGCGACTGGATAGAATCGGTTTTTACATCTTTGCCAATCAGGCCACGTTTAACCAGGAAAGGCTTTTGCATAGCAGCCAGGCCCATCAAAGTACCCATTGCCTCGTGGTAAGCACGGTTGGCGCCGGCACGCAACAATGGCGGTACATCTTTATTGGTATAGGTCATGTAGTAATAAATATGACCCAACTCGTGGTTTACAGTTTCGTACCATTCGCTGTTGGGCTCTACGCTCATAAGACTGCGCACATCTTTATCCAGATCCATATGCCAGGCCGATGCATGGTTGTTTTTCTTAACCGCAGAATCGGCAGGGTAAGGATAGAGGCTCGATTTTTTCCAGAACACATCGGGCAGCGGCGCATAACCCAGGCTTACATAAAAAGCCTCTGCCTGCTGCACAATCCATTCTTTGCTCTTGGTTTTTAAAACGCTGTCGAGGTTCAATCCTTCAACATTTACCGCAGGGCTCCAATCCTGTCCCCAACGGTTAGGCAACCAATCGGCAGGCAGCATATCGGGCACTTCGGCAGCGCCATATTTCTTAGCCAGTTCGTACCGCATATAGGTATGCAGCTCGCGGTACAGCGGGCGCAGTTCCTGGTTCAGTTTTTTCATGAGCGCCATCATATCATCGGTGCTCATACCATATTCCGAAACCTGGTAGCTGAAGTAATCGTTGTAACCCAAAGGTTTTACGGTGGCGTTACGCAGGTCGCGCAGTTTTACCAGGCCAGGCTTCAGGCCCTTGCCCACTTCCTTACTGGCATCCCAGGCTTCGCGACGCACTTTAAGATCGGTCGCGGTTT
>JAVBJN010000087.1:0-83092 GCA_031546985.1 Chitinophagaceae bacterium | reverse complement strand
GCATCCCGCTCCATCGCACAACCGCCCACCCACACAAATAAAAGAAACGAGTCGGGGGGGCTCCGCGGCCCCTACTCTTTTCTAGCTCCACTTCGCATACAATTATCAACTTGACAATCCATTCGACAGGCAAACAGAAAGAATATATCTGTAATACTTATGAAAAATATTGAGTTAAGAAAACCGGTAATTCTAAGCCAGAGACCAACAACACTCCTAAATTTTAAGTAAAGAATGACCTCCGGCGTATCTACAATAATCATATCACCACCACCAATCTTTTTGCACTGGGTATATCCAGGTGCCAGGCAGTTTCTATTTCTTCGAGAGGCACCTGCACCGTATCAATCACCAGTTTCTGTTGCGCGGCCAGGTTAAACATTTCCGGAAGAATTTCGGTGATCAACTGCTGTACTTCCTGCTTTGACCAACTTCCTAGACCAGAACCCGATAGCTGCACATCGGTACTGCGTAATATGGAAGACGACAATGCAACCTTATCGCCTGCCATAGCCCCAACGGTAACATACCGCGTGCGGTGCGAAAAACCACCATTTCCCTTTAAACACGAGAGCAGCATTTCGGCAGTATTTCCCCACAGGTAGTCGATAATCACATCGATCGGTGTGCTTTGGTGAATGGCTTTGATTTGCGCTATAAAAGCCGCGTCGGCCTGTTTTAATGAAATAACCTCATCTGCTCCCAGCGCCAGCAGCGATTGCAGGGCTTCTTCGTTTCTGCCTGTGGCAATAATCCTTTTGGCGCCATAATGTTTGGCTATTTGTACGGCTATTTTACCGGTAACACCCGTCGCGCCATTTATCAATACCGTTTCGCCGGGTTGCATCTGCGCCCTAAAACGCAATGCCAGCACCGATCCCATTACCGCATTGGGCAACGCAGCAGCGGTCGCATCGTCTATACTATCCGGCAGTTTTACGAGGCTGAATTTTTCGACCGTTGCTTTCTCGGCAATCATACCGCTTACACCCAAAGCATACACCCGTGTACCATCCTCGAGCAGACCAACCCCATCACCTCCCGGCACTTTGGGTTCGTCCTTTTCGCCCTGGGTAGAGTAATGGGTACCACTGGCCCGCATACGGTCAAGGTGTTTAATCGCTGCGGCTTTAACGGTCATCAATGTTTCCTGTTCATTTTGTACAACAGGTTCTCCAAAATCTGTTACATACCTGGGCCTCTCACCCTTCTTAAATACAACCAGTGCTTTCATATTAGCTGAATTATAGAGCAAAATTAAGCCGTATGCTATCTGCTGGCGATAACATTTGTTATCAAATCTGAGTACCCTATCCCTTGGCGAGTTTATTTTTAATGCGACTCAGGTGTACTTTCGTAATCCCCAGGTATGAAGCGATATAATGCTGCGGCACACGCTGTACAATCTGGGGTTTTTCGTTCAGCAGGTTCTGGTAACGTTGCTGCGGTGAGTCTTTAATATACGAAAGGCAATGTTTCATGTAATCGAATGTACGTTCAAACACCACGTCGATAAAAAGCGATCGCAATGCCGGTACCTCCGTAATTTCATTGATGATCCTTTCTACATCTTCTTTATCGGCACACCACAATACACAGGGTTCTATGGTTTCCAGCGAAATAATACTTGCAATATTTTTCCGGAAACTTTCGATAGACGCAACCATGCTCCCTTCCAGGAAAAACTGGAACGTAATATCCTCGCCATCGTTATTGAACCAGGCTCGTATAGCCCCCTGCTCTACCCAGAATATTCTTTTGGCAATCTCGCCTTCTTTCAGGATAACGGTGCGGGCAGCCACTTCCACTCGTTTGAAATACTTACATAAGCATCAATTTCTTTTAGCGGAATTTTATCGTGGTACTGTTCAAACATAGAGTCTTTTCAAGTGTTAAACATCAAAAAATTACAACACAATATTGTTAACGGGTACAATTGCCGCGGGCAATTCAGCTTCGTCGAGCATATCTCGCATATCGATCTCTATCGTCCGGCTGATCTGTGTAATGGGCACATCATTGGCACTGCCTTCAAAGGGATTTACAGAACTTTCGCCCACCGTATCAAGCGTATGAAAGGCCCAGGTAACCAGCACCGAAAAAGGAATATTAAACCAGATTGTATACCCCTGCAACACGGTGCCCTCACCTAGTTTGTCCAACTCGCGAAGTAATCCAAAAGGCATCAGAATCACAAAGATGAACAACAGATACGTAGCGATAGAGGCAAAATTGCGTGGGTAAGGAAAGTTTTTGATGCGCTCTGCCCGGCCCTGGTCATCGGTCAGTTTGGCAAGCCCTTGCTGCAATTGTGTCCATTGAAAATCGTTGATGCGCCCCTTGTTGTATAATACAGCTAGTTCCTCCGATTGCATGGCAGTAAGTTGCGTAGCCCGGTTCTTTTTGGATAAGATATACTGTAACTCATGTGCCGGCAAGTATGTCTGCAATGCATCTTCTAACGGAAGTATGCGCTCTGGTATATTGTAATGCCCGGCCAGGTATTCCTTATTGCTTTCGCGCTGCATGTTCTCCCAACTCCGGGGCTCCCGCAGCTGGTAGCGCAATGCAGTAAGCCAGGCAAAGTGCCGGTAAAACATATGTTTTACTGTTTCTTCCTGTTTACCCTCCAGCGCGTCCCGCAAAGTATAGGCAAAACTGCGGCTGTCATTAATAATGGAACCATAAATCTGCCGGGCCTCCCAAATGCGGGTATAACTGGCATTGTTCTTAAATCCCACCACAAAAGCCACTGCAGTACCCAGTATGGCTACCGGTTGCCAAGGCAAGGCCAGAAAGGTGCATCCCACTGCATACAAGACCGTTGGCACCGTGGCCAGCAATAGCATCCAGTAAGTATCTCTTCTTGTCCAGCGAAAAAATTCGTAAGGGGTAAAACGGCGTCCGGTATGCATAACAGGTTTAGGGGTGGTTAATGGGGTGCCCCGGTTTAAAAAGTTATTACAATCTGCCCAATATTCAAAACCCAACTTATAACAGACACATTTATACATCACCCCGCCGTACAGTTATAAAAATGCTAAAATTGGCCGGATTAACAGCCCAGCCATACTTACTGCGTATCTGTAGCCTATATTGCCGGGATGAATTCAGCAATACGATTACGCTTACAGAAAAGCTTCTGCGCAGCATTTATGCTATCCTCCTTTACTGCCGCAGCGCAAAACCAGCAGGCTTTGAATGACACCATTCCGTTCATCATTAACCAGCAAAATACGATATACGTAAAAGCGGTTTTTAACGGTATTGATACCCTGAACCTCAATTTCGATACCGGTACCACCGAGTTGGTACTAACGAATGACGTAATAAAGAATAAGATTAAATCGGTACCGCAACTCTATAATACGGTTTATAACCTTCGCATTGGGAACCATGATTATAAAGCCAAAATGTATGATGCCGCATTAACCGGACATGATACGGACGGTAGATTTGGCTGGGATCTGTTTAAGGGAAAAATTGTGGAACTCAATTATGACAAAAACATCATGATTATTTACACGCAATTGCCTGAATATGTTACGGCCAACCAGGCATTTTCTAAGCTTAGCTTGCACTACTTTAAAGATCTTCCCCTGGTAGAAAGTTCCATTGTTCAAAATGGTGTCGAAAACACCGATTCGTTTCTGTTCGATACCGGTTACCAGCGTACAGTAATGCTCGACGACGATTTGTTGAAAGCAGGGAAATTCCCCACCGAAAAAATGCCAGTGATTAAAAAAGTAATCATGAAAGGCGCGCAGGGCAATGAAATACCAGTTATTACCTCCAATCTCGAAACGCTGAAGATCGGCAATTACCAACTGGCAAATGTGCCGGTGCAACAAATTACCGGCAACAAACCGCTACGGGGAAAAAACATTCACATTCTGGGAAACGAAGTTTTGAAACGGTTCAATACCGTGCTCGATTTTAAGACCAATACCGTCTACCTCAAACCCAATCAATTGTTTACTGCTGGTTATATTGAGCAAAAGCAGTAACCCCAAACATACAACAGCCCGGTAGACCAAAGATCTGCCGGGCTGTTCATTTACGCTATACTTCAGAAGAACTTATAAATTCATTCCGCCAGATACTTCAATGCGTTGTCCGTTAATCCAACGTGCATCTTCGGTACACAGGAAGGCAACTACCCCACCAATATCATCTGGCAAGCCTACACGGCCCAGCGCTGTAATACTGGCAATTTGGGTATTGGCGGCCTTGTCATCCCGTATATGACCGCCGCCAAAATCGGTTTCAATAGCGCCCGGAGCCACTACATTGGCAGCAATGCCACGTACACCCAGTTCTTTGGCCAGGTACCTTGTGAGTACTTCAATAGCGCCTTTCATGGCTCCATAAGCCGAAGATCCCGGGTATGAAAAACGCGCCAGGCCAGATGAAATGTTAATGATGCGGCCGCCATCGTTCAGGAATGGCAATGCTTTTTGTGTTAAGAAGAATACGCCTTTGTAATGCAGGTTCAATGCGTTATCGAACTGCTCTTCTGTAGTTTCAGCAAAAGGTGCATACAATGCAGTACCCGCGTTGTTAATCAGAAAATCAAAATTGGTGCTACCGGTTTGTTCCTTTAAATGCGCAGTTACCTGCTCAAAAAACTGGCCGAATGATTTTACATTACTCGCATCCAGCTGAAAAGTTGCTGCTTTGCATCCCAGCAACTCAATTTCTGCCACCACCTTATCGGCTTCGGCTTTGTTGTTGTTGTAGGTAAGCACTACATCAATGCCTTTTTTAGCAATGCTCAAAGCCATGTTTCTACCCAGGCCACGGCTGCCACCTGTTACTAATGCGATTTTATTTGTTGCCATTGTCATTGGTTTTAAAATTTGACAAGACAAAGGTCAACCATAAAGCATTACCACTTGTTGCGAAAAGCAAAGGAATAGTTGTAAAATTCAAATTATGCCGATTGTAACCGGAAATGATTGGGAGAAAGCCCGGTTTGTTTCCTGAAGAAATTGGAGAAATGCGCCAGTTCCTCATATCCCAGCGAATAAGCTATTTCCGAAACGTTCCAATCGGTTTGTTTCAGCAGTATTTTAGCTTCCTGCGCTATTCTGCCGCCTATGATTGCGGTGGTGGTTTTGCCTGTATTGTCTTTCAATACCTTATTCAGGTGGTTTACATGAATCGCCAGCCTCTCAGCATAATCTTTGGCTGTGCGTAATTGCAATTTTTGCAAGGGCGATTCTATAGGAAACTGCCTTTCCAGCAATTCTATAAACAATGAAGTAACCCTCGATGCAGCATTGTGCGTAGGGTTGGTTGTAGACTTAGGCTGTAACTTTTGCCCGTAGTGAATAAGTTCCAGCACATAATTGCGCAGCAAATCGTACTTAAATACATAATCAGAAGAAAGTTCTTTGTTCATCTTCTGAAAAATGTGTGCAATCTCCTGCTGTTGTTCATTATCGACCATAAAAACAGGATAACCGCCCGATTTAAAAATGGGCAGTTCATCCAGTATCACACCGCTTTTATTACGCACCAGGAATTCGTCGGTAAAAATGCAGAAGAAGCCGCTTTGTTTTTCGTCCTGCGGCAACCAATGGTAAGGCACTTTAGGCGTGGCAAATACTAATGCTGCCTGTTCTATTTCAATCACTTTATCGGCATACTCTGCCCTGTTCCTGCCTTGAATCAGGCTTATTTTATAGTAGGCTCTTTTATCATAAGGCATCACCGCCTTCTCTTTAAAATCTGCCAGCACTTCTTCGTAATTAAACACGTTAAAATGCCCTATTTCCTGGGCTATCTCTGCCGGCATCGTGGCCTTAATCTGGCTGTAAAACTGCTCGATGGATGTAGGTGCCATAGTTTACCTATTTGCGAAATTCAAATATAGGTAATAAACGAATAGGCTAATGTTTCAGAGAGAAATTGCCCGGTATTAGAGAATACCCCCTACCCCTTCAACCGCTTTTTAATCCTGCTCAGCGATGGTGTTTCTATGCCCAGGAAAGAAGCGATATGGTATTGCGGAATACTCTCGGGCAGATTAGGATGCCGCTCCAGAAACTGTTTGTAGCGCTCCTCGGCGCTTAAGAAAGTAAGGTTCTCTACCCGGTGCAGCAATTTGTAAAAAGCTTCTTCGGCAATGGACCGGCCTACCCGCTCCCAGCCTTTAGATTGGCTGTACAGTTTTTCCAGATCGTTGATGTGTATGCTTACGATATGCGCAGGTGCAAGCGCTTGTACAAAATAGATGCAGGGAATGCGCTGCACCATACTGCGAAAGGCAGTTACAAATTCATCCTGGGTGTACAGGAATACCGTATTTTCCTTGAGATTCTCGTCGATATAATAGGTACGAAAAACACCCGAGATAATAAATCCCAGGTGCTGGCATACGTTGCCATATTGGTTGAAGTATTCGCCCTTGCCGTACTTGAATTTTTTCCAGTAAGGGCGTGAAAGTTCTATATCTTCTTTGCTGAGGCGTAATACGTCTCCTAAATACTTAAAAAGTGGTTCCGTTTCCATAGGGTGACCAGACAAATGATTGCTTTGCTGGTCAAATGTAGGAAAATCCACCATTAGAAATTAACCGTTTATGTATTCATACAGTTAATTCTGGCAGGGATCGTAAGCCCATTTGATCCAAACTGCGCCCCAGGAGAAGCCTGCACCAAAGGCAGTGAGCAGTACGGAGTCGTTCTTTTTAAGTTTTTTTTCCAGCTCCCATAGGCAAATGGGTATGGTACCCGCGGTGGTATTGCCGTATTTTTCAATATTGATCTTGATGCGCTCCATAGGCATTTCCATTTCTTTGGCTACGGCTTCGATAATACGGAGGTTGGCCTGGTGCGGCACAAACCAGTCAATATCGGCCACTTCCAAATCGTTGCGTTTCATCAGCTCTTTAGAGATGCCGCTCATATTGCGCACAGCCGCTTTAAAGATGTTCTTGCCATCTTGCGATACAAAATGTTCGTTGGCCATTACGCTTTCTACCGTAAGGCTGTTAAGCGCCCCGCCCGATTTAATGTGCAGAAATTCTTTACCGGCGCCTTCGCTGCGGAACATGCTGTCCATTACACCAATTTGTTCGGTAGAAGACTCGAGCAATACCGCTCCGGCTCCGTCGCCAAAGAGCACTACTGTATTACGATCTTGCTTGTTGATGATGGAACTCATTTTATCTGCGCCAACTACGATCACTTTATCGTGCTTGCCATTTTCGATGAAACTGGCACCAATATTAAGCGCATGAATAAAACCGCTGCAAGCGGAGTTAATGTCAAAACCCCATGCATTGGAAGCACCTATTTTCTCGCAAACAATATTGGCCGTAGCAGGCAATTTATAGTCGGGTGTTATAGTTGCTACAATTACACATTCTATCTCTTTGGGATCGAGGTTGCGTTTGCGGCAGATTTCCAGGATGGCAGGCACAATCATGTCGGAAGTGGCTTTGTCTTTTTCGTCCTGTATGCGGCGTTCTTTAATGCCGGTACGGGCTACAATCCATTCGTCGTTGGTGGCTACAAGCTGTTCTATATCGTGGTTGGAGAATACCGTTTCCGGCACGTAAGCCCCGACAGCAGTAATGATGGCCGATTTTTGGGTGCGCATTTTTCTAGTTTAGGTAGTTGATGGTTATGGGTTGTTGGGAATAAAAGTCGGCAGACATCTGGTCGGGGAAAATGTCGTTTTTGCCAGCTTCAAAGTCGTTACAAATACGGATGGCGAGATCAGTTGGTGATGCTTTTTCAAAGCTAATGTCGGCAGACATAGCAGTATCGACGTAACCGGGATAAACCCCGATTACACCGATATGTACTGCCTGTAACTCTGCTCTGATTGATTGGGTTAGTATATGGGTAGCGGATTTTGAAGCGCAATAAGTGCCTAACCGTTTAATAACTGCAGTGCTGCCCACTGACAAAATATTAACGATGCTGGTGTTGGCATTGTTTCGCAACACAGGCAAAAAAGCATTGATTAAACTGATGACACCGATGTAATTCACCTTCATTTCGAACAGGGCTTTTTGCGCCACGTTTTCGCCAATGAAAGAGGCTTTTAACTCTACGCCGGCATTATTTACCAGCATGGTTACATCGGTCAAGCTGGCCGCAGCTGCATGTACTGCCGCATCGTCGGTTACATCCATTACCACGGGAACAACCAGCCCCTTGTAGTCCGCTGCCAGTTCATTCAAATGAACGGCAGAGATGCCAGCGGCATATACTTTACCGGCACCACGCCTGGCATATTCGTGTAGCAATGCTCGCCCTATGCCGCCATCGGCACCGGTAAGCAGAATAATTGCATTCTCAAATGTGCGCATAACTTAAAATTGAACGGTGATGAGGTAAACGCCGTATTCTGTTTGGTCTTTATCAAGGATGGAGCAGGTGAACAGCATCAATTTGGGCGCGAGCTTAGTGGCTACAATGGCGGCATCATAATGGGTATCAATGGGCATGGCCTTGTTGGGAAACAGTTCCAGGCTGTCTACATGCGTAACCAGTGGCTTGCCTTCATGGGCAGCCTCCAGCCATTGCTGTATGCCTACCAGCAAGCGATTGGCCATAAATACAGCAGGTACAATAGGATACCCTTCGAAATGCCCGATACAGTTCTGTCGGGTAAACGGATCTACCGAAATGATAAACTGGTTGTCGCTTTGTATGATATTGCGGGTAGCCGGAAACTGGTTGCAAAAAGCTACCGCTTCATCTGTACTTACAGAGTTCTCTTTAAACAATTTGCGAAACGCTTCTTCGGAGAAAATGGTATAATCGAGTTCGAAGGTATAAGCCATTACATTGGCCTGGTCAAAGATCTCTACAATTGATTTGCCTTTTCGTTTAGAAGCCACTACACTTTTGGCACGGATGTTAAGCGGCCCTTCCTGGATGTTGAAGGCCGTGCGGCGGATTCTCAACTTCTCGCCCAGGAAAAAGGTCTTGCTACTGTGCCCCAGCAGGTTCGACAAACTGCAGCTGCCCAACGACGATACCACCTGCAGCAGCTTAGCAAAATTATTGCTTTGGTACTCGTGCGTTGAGCCGATGGGCAGCGTCAGGTATTCGCCCTCGGCAACTAAATCATCTAAAGAATATAAGTAAGGAGCACTCTCCCCGATATAAACTGGAACTTTCATCTTATTACGCCTTTTTGAAATGGTAAACACATTGGGTCTGATAATCGTCGGTAAATGGAAACAGTTCGTAACTGATTTCTACATCAAGGTTCAGCGTGTCTTTAATGGCTTCCATAAAAGGCAGCAGCGTAGGCCATTTAAGGTGTTGTTCGATACCAAGTTGCTTACAAATTCTGTAATACCGGTCTACACCCCTCATCGATAAAATAGTGTGATCGGCGCTGAGCTTGTCTACCGAAAAAATATACTCCGGGCTGGCATTGTAAATAGCCGAGATGGGCACAATGGCAAAAGCCGCAGTATCAGTCAGCAATCCATCGTTTTTCAACAGCGCTTGTTCTGTCTTTAGTTTTCCGAGGCTGTAAAACAGTTTTTCCGAAAACTTATTGATGTGTTCGTTACCCAATGTTTCGCCTACATGCTGGAGCAAAAAACCATAAAAGGCCGAGGTTACATTAGACAGGTCATTCACCATTTCGGTCATGCTGGATGGAAAAAACGCCGATAGCAAATCCTGTTTAATGCCATGCGTTGGGTAATTGTCAAATCCGCGAATGGCGGATAACTGGTCGTGCAAAGATTCCTGATTCATTTGATGTTGGTTAATACTGTAAAACTATATGGAGGGCTGTTCTAACCTGTTAACCCAGGTTAACGGACGTAAAGATTTTTTATACTACGGCATCGGTGAGCTGCAAAACTTCGATTTCTGCGATTACCTTTTTAATATCTGCCACCAGCATAGCTGCGGCCTTTTTAACATCGGCATAGGCCAGTCTCGACGGGCCTTCCAACCACATGGCCTCTTCCAGGCAATTGAGTCCGAATACCCGGGCTATGATCTGCCCGTTGAGCACCTTACGGGCATGGTCTTCATTATTATTTAACACAGCCACATCAAAATTCAGGTGCTGCATTCCCTTGCTGGTTTTATCAAATTGTGAAAGAAACGCTACCACATCGCCGTTAACAGCATGTTGCATGCAATACTCCGCGAGTTGCTGACTCAGCAAGTCATTTGTACCGTCGAAGACGGTATAGACACGGGCATCGAGCAAAGCATAGGCTGCGGTATTGCCCGGTGAATTGTGCCGGTAGCCCTCGCCCCCACACAATTGCTGGTAGTTTAAAGCGCTCTCCAGCATCTTATCGGTCGAGAGTGTTTTTACGGCCTGCGCTTCAAAAAAATGGGCGGTAAGATCATTTCTAAAATCGGTCTGCCGGGTTACAAACACCAGCAACGCCCTGCTGATGGTATGGTTGGCAGCCAGCTGCATTAGTTTGTACTGTACATATCCCAGGTTGGCCAAAATGCCATTGCCTATTTTCCGGTTTTGAACCCGCTGGGCGGCTTCTTCGTGTATTCTTGCTGTAAAGCCACTAGCCATAGCGCTCATACTCAGGCGCGATGCGCAAAGCATGTCTACAGCGCCTTCCAACCGGCCGGCAGTTACATTAAGTTTTCTATGTGCGGGTATTATGGCGTTGATTACATTACGGCCGTAGTCTATCGCTTTTAAGCCTAAAGCATGGTACACTTCTACATTGGTAAAGCCTTCTTCCCTTTTGAGAATAAAAAAGCTAAACTCCCTTTCATTGTGTTTGTTTTTGGCCGCAACCAGCCACCAATCGGCTGTAGCGCTAAACGCCTGCCAGTGCTTCTCTCCTGTAAGTTCATAACCTGCGGCTGTTGTTTCATACACCGTAGTCATTTTGGCCAGGTTGGAGCCGCAACCAGGTTCCGTTAAAGCAAAGCCGCCAATAAGCGCCTCGGAGCTAAAAGCGGGTAATACTTCCTCTTTTAATGTTTCGGAACCATATTTGGCCACATTGCGTACAAACAGCGTGGTGATAATCATCGTGTACATGCTCAAGGGCAGGTTGTACCGGGCTACCGATTCTATAAGCTGGCACAGTTCTTCGTGGCTGTCACGACCACCAAAAGCAGTAGGTATCATGGCACGCATAATACCCTGATCGGTAAGCGTTTTCCAGTCTTCGCGGGCAAATGGCTGTGGTGGCAGGTCTGCAGAAGAGAATTGTGTCCGGATTAAATGCTCAATATTCGAAAGATAGGTTGTGGTGCTTTGCGTGTTGTTGGTTGCAACCGCAATGGTCTGGGCATCCATAGTGTGCAGTGATTGATTTTTGTTACCGCAAAATTAGAGGGCGCAAATTTCGATTTGATTAACCCGGGTTAACTATTGGTAATTTTTAAATTGTAAGGCAGGTCTTTGCCTTGTCGCCAACATTGCTCTTTTGCGCCGCTGCGTGAAAAAATACCTCATATTGTTTAACGCTTATCATGCATTCCTTACATCGCGACACCCTTTGCGCATAAACTTCGCGCGCTGTACCGCCGTGCCGTTGCGCCGCTGCGAGAAAAGAAACTAGCAATCAGTCAAAACTACTTTCCGCATACCACACAAAGCTCTTACACACCTACGCAGTCTTTCTGCGCAGATATTTTTATCTTCGTTTTTTCTGAAAATAGTTTTGCTATGCCTGTAAACAGAAACGCCCTTATCCGTTATAAAGTGATCGACAGCTGCCTGCGCAACCGCCGCCAGAAATGGACGCTGGAAAAACTGATGGACAAAGTATCTGACGCGTTGTATGAATACGAAGGCATTGATAAAGGCATAAGCCGGCGCACCATACAGGCCGATATACAGGTGATGCGCAGCGATAAACTGGGCTACAACGCACCCATTATAGTACAGGAGAAAAAGTATTACACCTATGAACATGCCGATTACAGCATTACACATACCCCCATCAGCGAGCACGACCTGAGCCGTATGAACGAAGCGGTGGCAGTACTTAGCCAGTTTAAAGGGTTCTCGCATTTTGACCAGCTTACAGAAGTGGTACAAAAACTGGAAGACCATGTATATGCAGAAACGCACGACAAAGTGCCCGTAATTGACTTTGAACGCAACGATAACCTTAAAGGGCTCGAATACCTGGATGTGTTGTACCAGGCCATCATACAGCAGAAACCGGTAGAGCTAGATTACAAGAGTTTCACCGCCCGGTCGGCCCAGCGTTTTGCCTTTCACCCGTGGTGGTTAAAGGAGTTTAAAAACCGCTGGTTTGTAGTGGGTACCAAAGGCATAAAATCCCATATCATGACTTATGCGCTGGATCGCATACAATCGGCCAAAGTAAACGAAACCCTGCGCTATCGCGACAGCAACGGTCTAACGCCGGAACAGTTTTACAAAGATGTGATCGGTGTGTCGGTAGCACCCGAATCTGCCTTGCAAAAAGTAATACTGTGGATCAGCGCCGGGCATGCGCCATACGTTACCACCAAACCCATGCATGCCTCCCAAACTATCCTGAGCAGCGATGAAACCGGCACCACCATACAACTGGAGGTACAACTCAATTTTGAACTGGAACGCGAAATACTGGGTTTTGGCTGCCACATGCGCGTGCTGCAACCACTAAAACTTAAAGACAGAATCACCGGCAACCTCCACTACAGCATAAAAGGTTATGAATCAATACAACCCTAGCCGGTTATAGCACAGCTATCACTGCTGCAAAACCGCCCTTTTCCTGCTGTAAATCATACAGGAATCATGCTGTTTTATGATCTCACGCATAAATATTGCCTGCGCTTATAGCTATTTTTAATACCGCAATGGCTCAGTACCTATAACATCCCGAATTTTGCTTGTAAACCCATAAAATCAGTCTTGTATGAAAAAGATCACATTTGTGCTCATTTGCAGTTTTGGCTCCTTATTAATGGCTTGTAACAGCAGTAACACTGCCACACAACAATCCAACAGCCAGGAAGCCACAGAGCCCGCTGCCGGAGCAGGCCAGTCTGGTGTTAAAGACGATGTTTCGGCTAAAAATGTAGTGCAGATTGCTATGGGCAGTAAAGATCATACGACACTGGTTACAGCCGTAAAAGCGGCAGGTCTGGTAGATGCCCTGAGCAATGCAGGACCATTTACAGTATTCGCCCCTACCAATGCGGCATTCGACCAGCTTCCGAAGGGTACCGTTGACGACTTGCTGAAACCAGAGAAAAAAGAGACGTTATCCAACATACTGGAATACCATGTATCCTTAGGTGTGTATAAGGCAGAGCAGCTCCAGGATGGTCAAAGCCTGGGCCAGGTAAATGGTGGCAATGTTACCATCACTAAAAAAGACGGTAAGATCATGGTGAATGGCACCGCCACTATTATAGCTTCAATACCTGCATCTAACGGTATTGTACATGTGGTTGATGCCGTGTTATTGCCTCCCGCCAAATAATTCAGACTTTTTTCCACTCGGTTATACATGCAAAGACCTGCCCGTAATGGCAGGTCTTTGCTATTGGAAGGTAATATTGCTTCAGCGATTAGAATCCGCATCTGCCAGCTTTACCGTGTCCTGGATAACCTTATCCAGTTCCGATGCGGTTTGAAACAGCAAATCGAGGTACCGTGCCGTTTCTTCGGGTGTATGTACCACTTTTAATACATGAATCAATCCCATTAACCGGGCCAGCGGCGCACGCACTACATGCGATTGCTGCCACGAAATATCGCGCAGGTGCTGCAATTGTTTGGCTATGCGCTGTTGCTGGTGCACCTGGTATGTAATATCGCGCCCAAAACAACCCACGCCAATAATCTCGCCGCCGTTGCGAATGGGGTTAAAAATCATTTCGGTATAGATCTTACGGCCGGTATTGGCCAGGGTAAACGGCAGTTCTATCCGGAACGACTCACCATTCAAAGCTCTTTCGTAATACCCTTTCCAGCGCTCTTCCTCATGTGCACCAAAAAAATTGGTACGGATACGCATACCTTGCTGCACCTGAACACCTGTTAGCTCCTGTACCGTTTTCTGAAACGATTCATTAAAGGAAATAAGGTTCAGGCTATCATCTATAGACCAAATAATATCGTGGGTACAATTGATAAGCGCCGACTGGTTTTTGTGCAGCCGGTTCAATTGGTCGGTTTGCTGCATAATGGTGGTAATATCGGTGCAATACACCGCCAACCCATCCCGTGTAGGATAAGCCGTAATATTGAGCCATATCTTTATAGGCTCGTAATATACCTGCAAAGCCGTTTTGCGGTTTTCTTTCAATACAGTTTCCAGCGCGGGTTTTAACAGGCGCACATTATCGTCGTCGAGGTATTTCCAGCAATATTTACCCAGCAGTCTTTTGCCATCCAGGTTAAACCGTTCTTCAAACCTGCGATTTACGTAGGTAAAGTTCCAATCACGGTCGAGGGTAAAAAACACATCGCTGATGCGCTCCATAATATCGGCCAGGGCTTTGCTGGTATGATCCAGTTCGCTTTTGTACTGGCGCACCGAAGTAATATCGATAAGCGTACCATACACCAGTATCGTGTCGTCGTTTTCTCCAACGGAAGTAATGGCCGAGCAAAGCAACGTACGCTGTTCGCCATCTTTACGGGTAATGCGAAATTCTAAACGGGCATCGGTCGAATGGTCCAGTCTTGAGATAGCGTCTTCCACTTTGCGCAGGTCATCGGGGTCTATAATACTGCGCATCAATCCCGGCGAACTGTTGATCTCTTCGAGTGTGTAACCAATAATTTTTTCATAGGCACGGTTGCAATAGCGCAGCGTCCAATTACCGTGTTCGTTTACCCATACTCCGTCCTCAATGGTATTGAGCATCGCATCCATGGTTTCCTTTTGCAATCGAAGGGTTTCCAGCAACTCAGCATTTTGCTGCTGGGCCAGTTCTTTTTCGTTCGTATCTATTACCATTACCATACGGGCAGGTTTGCCTTTAAATACAATGGGCAGCGAATAGATTTTTACATAAAACAGTTCTCCCGCTTTATTGTGGTGCAGCCAGGTGCCACTATCGTAAAACCGGCCCGGTTCCCGGTTCATACGGCCCAAATGGTGCAGCATCCGCTGGTTTTCATCCGGCTCACGGATATCGGTAATCTTAAGCGTTTCAAATTCGGCCCTGCTGTAGCCATAACGCCGTATGGCCGTTTTGTTTACCAGTAAAAAAGAAAGGGTTTCCGCATCATAAATCCATTGCGATACGGGGCTGTCATCAAACAGGCTCAGGTAGTTGTCTTCTGTAACCACAGGATTGCTGCGCCTGCGGCTGCGCTGCTTAGCCAGTGAAATAGCTTTATACAACTGGTTTTCGGTAAGGGAATGGTATTCGAGCACTTCATCGGCGCCATGGCCAATCCACTCGGCCAGCTGCGCTACCGAGGCGCTTTGCTGTATAACAATTAAAGGAATTGCGGGAAACTGCAGGTGCCAGGCGTTCATATTCTGAAATGTAACCGGGCGGTAAGGCGGAAGCACAACAATACAGGCAGAAAACTGGTCTTTAACGGGAAAGGGCAGGTTACTTTCATCCGGTAGCACGGTGGTATAAATCCGGGCTTGCGGAGCTATGCTCTCTAGCATGAGGTGTACCCTGGCACACGATGGTTCGTCGTATGCCACAAGCATCATTTGGTTCATTAACGGTTCTTTTGTGGTCGGTTCAAGGGTTATGTTACAATAAAAATGCCATCCTGCAAAGCAAAAAGTACTATTTAATGCAACACCAGTAAAAAGTACCATTAATCACCCAAAAGAAACCACTGCGGCAAGATTGGCCGCTTTACCTTTGTAAGGTGAAACAAAAGGTAAAAAATACAATTCCGGTCTACGACATCTGCTCTATTGGTAATGCAGCGCATTTGCATGAAGAAGTAATAGCAGAGCCGTTCGATGCCTATCAGAAAGCCAGACCCAACCTGCATTTCCCGCACAGGCACTCCTTTTACCACATTGTCTTTTTTACCGCAGGCAGCGGCACGCACACCATCGATTTTGAGCAGTTTGAGGTAACCCTAGGGCAAATTTATTTTATGCGGCCCGGGCAGGTGCACGGCTGGAATTTTAATGGCGATGTGGATGGCTTTGTTATCAATTTTACCGAAAACCTCTTTCGCGCCTTTTTGGCAGATGCGCAGTACCTGGAGCAATTTACTTTTCTGCGTGGCGTAGCCAAAGACAGTGTATGGCTGCTGGAGGGCGAAACAAGAGAAAAAGTAGAAGATTTTATACGCCTTATGATTGCCACGCTGGAAGAAAGGCACCCCTTTGGCAACGACCTGGTTAGAGCCTGCCTCCTGTGCATTCTAAATACCGTGGCGGGTATAACAGCGGGTACCAACACCAGCCCCTTGCTGCAACAAAACCAGGTGGTGCTGCACAATTTCCGCAAGCTGGTAGAGCAGTATTATGCAGAGAAACGCCTGCCCAAAGAGTATGCGGCTATGCTGTACATTACCCCCAACCACCTGAATGCGCTGTGCAAAGACCTGCTGAACCAGCCTGCCGGCGAAATTATACGCGACCGCGTATTGCTTGAGGCCAAACGATTGCTGGTAAACGCCGCCCTCGATGTATCGGAAATAGCCTACCAGCTCAACTTTACAGACAATTCTTACTTCAGTAAGTTTTTTAAGAAATATACCGGCACCACGCCTGAAAACTTCAGGAAAATGGCGCTGAACAAAACACAATAAAATACCATCATTATGTGTGCTCATCATACCGACCGCAATCCCGGTCTGATCCTTAGTGTGCTTACCAATAAATGTCCAAGATGCCGGCAAGGAGACCTTTTTACCGTATCTAACCCATACAGGCTCAGTACCACCATGCGTATGCCGGAACATTGCCCGGTGTGCGGACAGGCTTATGAACTAGAAGCCGGCTTTTACTTCGGTACCGGTTATGTGAGCTACGGCTTATCGGTATTCATTACTGGCCTGTGTTTTGTGGCCTGGTACCTGCTTATTGGCATTTCCATTTACGACAACAGTATTTTCTGGTGGCTGGGGGCCAATGGCGTATTGCTAATTTTGCTGCAACCGGTGTTGCAAAGGCTGGCACGCTCCATCTGGATCACCTGTTTTGTACGCTATAACCGTGGCTGGCGCGAAGAAACTACATAGCTACAATCGCTGATGTCTGATTTGACGATCGCTGATTTGCACACAACGAGTAAGAAATCCGGTATAACCGATCGGAGATCGCACTTCGGACATCAAAGATTGGTTTACCTGATGCATCCGGCGATGCGCTGCATCCCTTCTTCCATTTCTTCGGGCGTAAGAGAAGCATAGCCCAGGCGCAGCGCCCCACTGGCGGGCTCACGCATATAAAAAGGCTCAGTAGCGGTAATTTGTACGCCTTTTTGCAACAAAGCAGCTGCTAATGCCGTACTGCTTTGCGGTGTGGTAAATGGCACCCAAAAAGCCAATCCTCCTTCGGGTAGCTGGTAATGCACTTTATCTTGTAAGTATTGTTGCAGGCAATAATCCATATGCGCCCTTCGCTCACTGTATATGGCAAATGCCTTGCGGGTATGCCGCCGTATAATGCCCGACTCCATTAGTTCTGCCACCGCATTTTCCATTACGGTATCGCCCTGCCGGTCCAGTATTTTCCGGAGCGCAGCCAGGGCATTGATAAACGCCGGAGGCCCGGTTACATAACCAATACGCAAAGCAGGGGCTACAATCTTGCTCAGCGAGCTGATGTAAATAACATTACCCGCCTGCTCCTGGCTCGCCAGTGGCAATAAGCTGCGGGTACCAAAGTGAAATTCGTGGTCGTAATCATCTTCGATAATGGCAAACCCATATTGGTTAGATAATGCTACCAGCGCCAGTCTGCGATCGGCTTTCATGCTTACTGTGGTAGGAAACTGGTGGTGTGGGGTTACATACACCGCTTTAATTTTTTTACGCTTGCACAATGCTTCCAGGTAATCGGTACGTATGCCCTGCTCATCGAGCGGTACAGGTTCTATAGTAGCACCGGCCTGCCTAAACATTTGCGCAGCAGCAAAATACCCGGGATCTTCTATCGCCACCACATCGCCAGGTTTAAGCAAGGTATGCGCGGTAAGGTACAAAGCCATCTGGCTGCCCCTGGTTACACAAATCTGATCGGCAGCAAAACTAAGGCCCCGGTCATGCGCCAGCATAGCCACCAGCGCCACCCTTAACGTTTCTTCGCCTTTTTCGCTGCCATAGCCCATAAGCCGCCAGCGTGTTTTTTGCAGAAAAATCCGTTTACAGGCGCGGGCCAGCTCTTCCATAGGCGCCAGGCGTACATCGGGCAAGCCATCGTCAAATACAATTCCTTTCTTGCCGGTAGCCACTATGGGTGCCGAGGCTGGTACTTCCATGGTATTGAACGAAAACGTGGCCGGTGTTTTTTGATGTCCGGCTTTGCGGTCTTTTCTTTTTACCTCCGGCAGTTTTTCCGATACAAACGTGCCTTTTTTATAGGCGGTGCTCAGCCAGCCTTCATCAATCAGTTGCTCATAAGCCAGCACTACCGTTTTACGGTTTACGCCCACATCATCGGCCAGCACACGGCTGCCGGGCAGCGGCGTACCGGGCTGTAAGCGTCCTTTTAAAATTTCGGATACTATACCATCGGCTATTTGTTGAAACACCGCCCGCTCGCTTTGCAGGTCCAGGGTAAGGATTGTTTTCCAGGGTCTAAGCATCTGGCCCATTTAATATTGTTAAAACTGGATTATTCTACTGGTCCAAATTTAGGGCATTTTTGCCTATCGATAACAACTGACCGGTCAAAGTTTTATTCAATACTTAAAAACGAAACGTATGGACACAACAACCAAAGCTGCTAAAGCTTTCTCATCCGGCGATTTTCACCAGACCTTCGCCCGCCCCGTATTTGTAATGCCTGCCAAACTCATTCACCGCGAGGTAGAAAAAGCTGGCGTACACGACCAGTTCTCTACCGAGCGCAAGCACCCGGTGTTTTTTGTAGACCTGCCTACCAAAAATGTAAGCATGACCATTGGCGGTTTGCTGCCCGGCCAGCTCACCAACCGGCACCGCCACACGTACGAAACCGTGCTGTATGTAATAGAAGGCCAGGGCTACACCGAAGTAGAAGACCAGAAAGTAGAATGGAAAGCAGGCGATGCCGTATACATTCCCAGCTGGGCCTGGCACCGGCACCAAAACCTGAGCGATACCGCCCCGGCCAAATACATTGCCTGCGAAAATGCGCCGCAATTGCAAAACCTGGGCGTAGCGCTGCGCGAAGAAGAAGGCCGCGATCTCTAACCACTATGCAGGCTTTCGGCCAACGGAAGCCTGCTTTTTTATTCTCTACAACACTTTTTATACATGACCACACTAAAAGGCATTATAGCTTACCCCATTACCCCGTTTACCAGCAGCGATAAAGTAAACATTCCCCTGTTCCGCACCCTTACCGAACGATTGGTAAAAGCCGGATGCCATGCCATAGCGCCGCTCGGCAGCACCGGTGTATTGCCCTACCTCGCCGATGAAGAAAAAGAAGCCGTTACCGAAGCGGCCCTGCAGCAAATAGCCGGACGTGTGCCTGCCGTAGTGGGTGTATCTAATCTTACTACGGAAAAAACCATTTACCACGCCAGATTTGCAGAAAAAGCAGGCGCGGCGGCAGTAATGATACTGCCTATGAGCTATTGGAAACTGAGCGATGATGAAATTGTAGCGCATTACGATGCGGTAGCCCAAGCCATTTCTATTCCTATTATGGCTTACAACAACCCGGCTACCGGCGGTATAGATATGAGTGTGGCGCTGCTCCGGAGATTACTGGAAATCCCCAATGTAACCATGGTTAAAGAAAGCACCGGAGATGTGCAACGGATGCATGCCCTTAGAAGACAGCTGGGCAATGAGGTGGCTTTTTACAATGGTTCCAATCCATTGGCCTTATCGGCATTTGCAGCGGGTGCGGCAGGCTGGTGCACGGCAGCGCCCAACCTTATTCCTGCCTTGAACCTGGATTTGTACCAGGCGGTGCAGCAAAATGATATGCAGCGGGCCAGCAATCTGTTTTACAAACAATTCGATTTGCTGCAGTTTATTGTAAGCCGTGGCCTGCCCCGGTCTATTGCCTGCGGTTTGGATTTACAGGGCATCGAAAGCGGCTGGCTCCGCAAACCGTTACAGCCGCTAAACGAAAGCGATGCAGCAGCACTAAGCCAAATACTCCAATCATTAAATTAAAATCCCAACCCGGTACCTGTTACCGGGTTTTTACCTTTCCGGATTAGTAAAAGTGCCAGACCGGCAAAAAAATGGCTGTTTCTGCCAAACATATTACCATTTATATATTGGCAAATGCAGCTCAGTGTAAAAACTTTATACAAGTTGTGTCATTTCTATTTTATTTATTACCAAGGTATTATTAGGTTTGCAGAATGAAGCAACTGCTCATGTACACAGGCGCCGCCAGCCTGTTGCTGTTTACCGCCTGCAAGTCCGGAAAAAAGGTAGAAATTAAACTAGAAGAGAACCCGCAATACGAAACGGCTAACATCAAGCCCTTTACAGATGCGCTGCGCAAAAATCCCCAGGATCCTGCATTGTGGACCCGCCGGGCAGATGCGCTGAACAAGGCCGACCTCGACTCCCTGGCGCTGAAAGACTATATTCAAGCCCTCGAACTCGATAGCTCCAAAGCTCCGGCATGGAGTAATGTTGGCAACCTGATGTTCGAAAACAAAGATGTGAGCGGCTCGCTGCCCTATTTTCAGAGCGCCCTCAAAATCAATCCCAAAGACCAGCAATCGCAGTTAAAAATAGCTAAGGTAATGGTGTTTATTAAAGACTACACCAAAGCCTTTATGGCCATTAACACGGCTTTGCGCCAGAATGTGTACAATTCAGAAGCTTACTTTCTGAAAGGCATTATCTATAAAGACCTTAAGGATACTGCCAAGTCTATTTCCAGTTTCCAAACCGCCGTGCAGGTAGATCCCGATAATGCAGAAGCCCTGTTGCAGCTCGGTTTCTGGTACGAGGCCAAAAAAGATCCTATTGCGCTCATGTATTATCAGAATGCGTACCAGGCCGATACCAATAACCTGCAACCTTTATACGCCAAGGGCATGTATTACCAGAACAAGGAACAATACGATGAGGCCAAAAATGTGTACCATAACATTTTAAGCCACCGCAAAGATTTTCCGCTGGCACATTACAATCTGGGTTGGATATACCTGCAGCAAGACAGCCTGCAAAAAGCTTACAATGCATTTGACCTGGTAACGCAGCTGGCTCCCGGTTATGCCGAAGCCATTTACAACCGTGGCCTTTGCAGCGAGCTGATGGGCAAAAAAACAGAAGCGATAACCGATTATGAGCACGCGGTAGCCGTAGATCCTGAAATGCCAGAAGCAATCGCCGCGCTTAAAAGACTGGGTAAAAAATAACCCGGCCACCTGAACATAAAACAGTAAAAACTCCAATAGATATGGCTCTTATAGCACCTTCAGTATTATCGGCAGATTTTCTGAATCTTGGCCGTGATGTAGATATGATCAACAACAGCCAGGCCGATTGGTTTCACCTGGATGTGATGGATGGTCGTTTTGTGCCTAACCTGAGTTTTGGCCTGCCTGTAATCAGCCACATCAAAAAACAGGCTAAAAAAACACTGGATGTACACCTGATGATTGTGGAGCCGGAAAAATATGTGGAAGACTTCAAAAAAGCAGGTGCCGATATCCTTACCGTGCACCTCGAAGCAAGTACCCACCTGCACCGCACCATTCAGCACATTCACAGTGTAGGTATGAAAGCCGGTGTGGCCCTTAACCCGCACACCCCTGCCCACCTGCTGGCCGATATCATCCGCGATATTGACCTGGTATGCGTAATGAGCGTAAACCCTGGTTTTGGCGGACAAAAATTTATTGAGCACACCCTCACCAAAATCGCACAGCTGCGCGAAATGATCGACAACAGTGGCTCCAAAGCCCTTATTGAGATCGATGGCGGTGTAACCCTGGACAATGCTGCAACCATTATTGGAGCAGGCGCCGATGTGCTGGTAGCGGGCAATACCGTGTTCAGCGCGGCAGATCCTGTAGCCACTATTGCGGCGCTCAAAGCCATTTAATCTTTCCGGTTCCGGATAATTGAATAATCCTGAACAGTATACCGGCATGTTTCTACCAAACTGTTGTATATTGTTCAGGTTATTTTTTTGTCATGCATAAATCCCCTGTGGCCTGTCCGCATCCGGTTGCATGTCAACATACTGTGCATGGTGCACCGTTATAATTAAATTACGAATTAAGCGTTATAGCATTCAATGAAAAGACTTGCGCTGCTCATAGCTACTTTACTGATCGCTTTTAATACCTGGGCGCAAACCACAGGTACGGTAGAAGGATTGGTGTATGACGAAGATGGTTACCCGATAGACCTGGCCAATGTGGGCCTGGTAGGTACCACCATCGGCACCCGCACCAACAAAGGCGGCACTTTCCGTTTAGAGATCCCTACCGACCGTGCTTATGTAATTACGGTAACATACCTCGGTTTCAAGCCCTTTCGCCAGTCGGTAAAGCTGGAACCCGGTACAGAAAAGAAGCTGCGCATAGCGATGGAGCGCAAAACTACCGATATACGCGAGTTTGAGAAAAAAGAAGAGCGCAACCGCGACCAGGCCGGGGTTATAAGCCTTAATGCCAAGCAGGTGCAGCAAATGCCCAGTACCATTGGCGGTATCGAAGCCCTCCTTAAGATATTTGTGGGCACCAACAACGAGCTTACCTCACAGTACAATGTGCGCGGTGGTAATTTCGACGAAAACATTGTGTATGTAAACGATTTTGAAGTATACCGGCCGTTCCTTATCCGTAGCGGACAGCAGGAAGGACTTAGCTTTATCAACTCCGATATGGTGCAGAGCGTATCGTTCTCTACCGGCGGCTTCCAGGCCAAATACGGCGATAAAATGTCGTCGGTGCTGGATGTAAAATATAAAACACCTACCAAGTTTGGTGGTACGGTAGGCTTAAGCCTGCTGGGCGGAAGCGCCGAAATAGAAGGTTGCAGCAATAACCACAAAGTAACCTATATGGTGGGTGTAAGGCAGAAAAGCAACAGTTACCTGCTTAGTTCGCAACCCACCAAAGGGCTGTACTACCCTTCCTTTACCGATGCGCAGGCCCTGGTAACCTACCAGCCTACCGAAAACTGGAAATTTGAATTGCTGGGCAACTATGCCCGCAACCGTTTTACGTTTCAACCCGAAGAGCGCACCACCAGTTTTGGTTTGGTAAACAAGGCATACCAATTGCAAATGCTGTACAATGGTAATGAGATAGACCAGTTCGACTCCCGCTTTGGCGGCGTATCGGCCACGTATATCCCTACCGAAAAACTGAGCCTCAAACTCCTGGCTTCGGGCTTCCAGACCAACGAAGAAGAGGCTTACGATATTGATGGCGAGTACCTGCTGGGCGAGCTGGAAAGCGATCCTTCCAAAAACAACTTTGGCAAAATCAGGTATTCCCTGGGTACCGGCTCTATACAGAACTACGCCCGCAACTACCTTACCGCCACCATGCTCAACTTTGGGCACAAGGGTGTGCTCGACCTGCGCAAGCATTACCTGCAATGGGGTATAAACCTGGAGCATGTGCAGATCAATGATAAATTGCTGGAATGGGAGCGCCGCGACTCTGCCGGCTTCTCACAACCCTACACCGGTTTTGCACCCGAAATGTTGAGGAGCCTCAATACCCATACCGATCTTAACTACACCCGTATTACCGCTTTTATACAAGACAATATTATTTTCAACGACAGCCTGGGCATTACGCTCAATGGTGGTGTGCGCTTTAACTACAGCCTGCTGAACCACGAGGTGCTGGTGAGCCCCCGTTTGCAGTTTTCCTGGAAGCTCCCGGGCAAAAACGATATCGTATTGCGTGCTGCAACAGGTTTATACCAGCAACCACCTTTCTACCGCGAAATGCGTAACCTGCAGGGCATGGTTAATACCGACCTGCTGGCGCAAAAATCGTTTCACTTCGTACTCGGTACCGACTACAATTTTAAAGTATGGAACCGCCCGTTCAAGTTCACCACTGAGGCGTATTACAAACGCCTGTGGGACCTCGTGCCTTACGAATACGACAATGTACGCATCCGTTACTTTGGCGAAAACAACTCGGTGGGTTATGCCATTGGTGGTGAAGCCCGCTTGTATGGCGATCTTGTAAAAGATGCCGAATCCTGGGTAAGCCTGGGCATTATGAAAACCATGGAAAACCTGAAAGACGATTACTACTATATTTATTATAACGCAGAAGGACAGGATATACGCAATGTAATTTATGGTGGCGACCGCACCCCTGCCGATAGCAGCATACGCTACCCCGGATGGCTGCCACGCCCTACCGACTCCCGTGTAAACTTTGGTCTGTTCTTCCAGGATTACCTGCCGCGTAACAAGAACTTTAAAGCGCACCTGAGCCTGCTGTACAGCACCGGCCTGCCGTTTGGCAATGCAGATGGCAACCGGTACAACGACAATTACCGCCTGCCCGATTACAAACGGGTAGATATTGGCTTTAGCGCCCTGCTGCTGGATGGTGCCCGCAAAGAGCGTCCCCGCTACAGCTACTTTAGCCAGATCGAAAGCATTTGGGCCAGCCTCGAAGTATTTAACCTGCTGGGCATTCAAAACACCCTGAGCTACACCTGGATTCAGGATCAGATGACGGGTCGCAGTTACGCAGTGCCCAACCGCCTTACCGCCAGGTTGCTGAACGTAAAACTGGTAGTTAAATTCTAAGCTTACTCATTGTTGTCATCCTGCGCCTGTAAGGCACGAACAGGAAGCAGGATCTCTTACATGGAATACCCCCTTTAATGAGATGCGGCTCTCGTACCTCCCCGCATGGGCGGAACAGGCACCGTAGCATGACATCTCCATTTACTGGTCATCCTGCACCATCGACGAAGGAGATGGAAGCAGGATCTCTAATCGGTGATGCGCACAATGCCCTCCATATTATAAAAGAAAAGCCCCGCATTATTTGCAGGGGCTTTTCTTTTATGTAGCGCTTAGCTATTATAACTAACTTCAGGAGACTAAAAGCGCACAAGTGTATGCAACCTTACCATAGTGTGAGTAAAACTACCGGCCAGCCATCTGGTGTTGAAGGGTTCGATTACGGCAAAGACTACATTACCGTTTACTTTACCAGTGGCGAATGGTACACTTACAACTACGGCTCCTGCGGTATTAACCATATAGAAACCATGAAACTGCTGGCGCAACGCCAAAGTGGATTGAACACTTACATAGCCAGGCACCAGCCCGATTATGCCAGCAAGCGTTAATCTTAACCTTTCTTCTCTTTGCTATCGTCCATTTTAAAACGGATGGGCAGGTTGTACAGCACATTTACAGCTTCGCCTTTTTGCTTACCGGGTGTCCAGCCGGGCATCAAACCCAATACCCTGAGAGCCTCGGCATCCAGCAAAGGATTTACCGGACGTACTACTTTAAAATCACGTGGCTTACCACTTTTGTCTACAATAAACTGTACCACCACCTGGCCTTCGATGCCTTCTTTTTGGGCCTGTTCGGGGTATGTGATGTTCTTACTCAAAAAATGCATCAAAGCATCTTGCCCGCCTGGAAAAGCTGGTTCCTGGTCTACTTTATCATACGTTTTGGAATCAGCTTGCGCAACAGGCGATTCTTCTCCGAATTTTTTAGCGGCAGCGGCTGTATAATCGTTAACAATTACAGTATCGGCTTTTTCAGCCGCTGCACTTGGCTTATCTGCATTATCAGGGCCATCCTTAACCACATTAAAAATGCCGGACTGCGCCCCTGCTATGTTTTTAAAATTGGCCAGGCCAATGTGGTTAGATTGCAGCACCAGCACCATAGTGCTCAATACCGCGATACCACCCAGTAGCGCCGCTTTGCGCCAACCGGCTTTTGTTTTTTGTTGATACATCATAAGAATGCGTCTTTTTATGGGATGATGAAAAAAATGATGCGCCATTAAAGCATGCGCCGGCATTGCCTGTTGCAGCAATACACTGGCATATTCCTGCTGCGGTGCTTCCTGCATTGCGGCTTCATCGGCCAGGAACTCATGCACCAGCGTCAGTTCTTTTTTTATAAGCCAGAAAACCGGGTTTATCCAACCTACTGCACAAAGCAGCTCCATGAATAATTTATCGGCAGTATGTTTTTGATGAATATGCGCCTGCTCATGCAGCAGAATGAGTCGCTGAGCGGGTTGCAGTAAAAGATCGCGATCGGCATACACCGTTTTGCCAAAAGAAAACGGAGCGGTCAACTGCGGTACATGTACCAGCCTCATGTCCTTTTCTATAATCGAGGCCTCATGTTTGCGACCCAGCCGGTAAATATGCCATAAGCCCAGCGTAAAGCGCAACAACAGAACGACGGTTACGATTACATAAACAGCGCTCACCCAATTTACCTGCTGCCACCACGGCTGCCACCGGGAGGCCTGTACCAATACCGGTTGCAGCATTTGTATACCCGTTTGCCGGTATTGTGTCCACGTACCGCTGCTGGTATTGATGCGAAGGAGTGGTAAAAGCAGCGACAGCACCACAATGCCCAGCAGCACTACCCTGTTCCATGTGTTGGTTTTCCTGTTTTGCAGCAGCAATAGGTATAAGGCAAACAAGCTGCCCGAGATCAGCGCCATTTTTAAAATATATAGCAGCATATCACAACGGTTTTATTGTTTATCCGACTGTTTTTTCATGGTTTGTATTATAGCCTCCAGGTCTTCTACGCTCAGGTCTTTTTCTTTTACAAAAAACGATACCATATTGGCCATAGAGCCGTTGAAATACCCCTTAACCAGGTTGCTTACCGATTTTTTAGAGTAAGCCTCTTTGGCCACCAGCGGGTAATAGCGGTAGGTTTTGCCTAGGTCTTCATACCCCACAAATTCCTTATCTACCAGTATTTTCATGATGGTAGCTATGGTATTGTAATGCGGCTTGGGTTCTGGTAGCTCTGCTATAATCTCTTTCACAAATGCCTTGTTTAACGACCACAACACCATCATTACTTCTTCTTCTGCCTTGGTTAGTTTCTTCATCTGATAATCTTTTAATAAAACTACAACTATTTATTTAGTTATCAAACTATTTTTCTAGTTGTCGTAGGCTATTCTAAATCATTTTATTAGCAATTGTCTTTTTGCCCTAACTATTGTATAAATACTGCCGTCTATTAGAACTAGCACCAGAATCATAAAAGTGTTTATTTTTTTATTTTAAAATTTATTAACTTAAGCAATCAATTTTAGACCTAAATCCCCCTCTGCAGATGAAGAAATTTTACCTTCTGTTTTGTATCATATTGTTCAGTATTTCGGGCGCGCAGGCGCAAAATTCCAATATGAACTGGATGCTGGGCGTAGGCTGTTCCCCGCCTACCGACACCATGATACATTTAAACTTTAATACCGGTTTATTACCTATTGTGCAAACCCGGCCGCAGCCGCAGGCTTATAACTGCGATTACAATGCAACCCAGGGCGGCAACAACTGGTATTACTGGACACTGCCCAATACCCGCACCACCACGGTAAGCGACATCAACGGCGATGTGCAGTTTTATGTGCTGGCCAATAAGGTGTACGACAAAAACCACAACCTGATGAACGGAATAAACAACATTCCCGCATCATGGACCAATAACTGGGCAGGTACCTATTACAAGTTTCTCAATTACGGATCGGGCAGCGACCCAATGATTATTCCCCGCAAAGACAGTGTGGGTAAATATTACGTGTATTATATCGACATTAACCTCGATCCGAATGCGCTACTGGGCAATGTGCGCCGCTTTAGCGTAGACATGAACCAGAATGGTGGTAATGGTCGCATTACCCATATTAATGAATACCACGAAATGTTTAACGTGCCCTATACCAACCCGGGCAATGCCTACTGGTGGGGCAGCAATAAAATGGATTACCTGCCTACCAATTGCGATAGTGTATACTGGGCTATCTGCTACGGCAGCAATAACTTTTACAGCGGTCAGCAGATCAACGATTCTGCTTTTTACGCGGTACGTATTAATCCCTATACCGGCAGCATCAGCTCTACCAAAACATTTAAAGGCTTTAACCTTCAGAACTACGGTTACAACAACTGGGATAACAATGGTGCACAAAGCATACGCTTCAGCCCCTGGGGCAATAAGCTGGCAGTGACCTTACAAGACACCGCCAAAACGCTTTATTACCTTGCAGACTTTAACAACCAGACGGGCGTAGTATCTAACTTTGTAGAGTTACACTCGGTACTTAACAATAACAACTACGATTACAACACCGGCTGGTACGGCTACAACTCCCTGAACGGACGTATGGACAACCGTAACAACAGCTGGAGCGGCGGCTGGGTAGGCAGCGAAAACGAAAGCAACAAAATGCTCGAATTCAGCGCCGACGGAAATCGTTTGTATGCCCTGGTATACGGCGATAGCAACAAGCTGCACTTCCAGACCAACTCCTATCCTTATCTCTACGCCACCACCAAGGGCGATAGCCTGGTACAATGGGATATTTCCAGCAATACGCCTGCAACCATTGTAGCATCGCGCAGCTATATTGCCATTTCAGAACCCACCAAACTACGGGTGCAGGTAAATGGTACGGTATACAATGGTCACCATGCATTTTATGAGCTCGAGCGCGCAGGCGACAATAAGATATACCTGCTCAAATCATCTGGCGATACCATTCGTTGTAATCCCTACAATGCAGGGTTTTACAGGGTTACCCAGGATGCGCTGGGTGTAATTCATAACCCTGAGAATCTGGGTACTGCATGTAATTTCCAAAACAATTACATTAAGTTCGACGATTCTATCATGACCTACCAATTGCCCAACAAGGTACCTACAACCCTTACCAAGTACAGGATTGTAGACAGCATTGTTTGTGGTTTGGATAGCGCCCATATTAAAGTAGTGCCCAATTACTTTATTGATTCTGTAACCTGGAACTTTGGCGATGCCGCTTCCGGCCCGGCCAACGTATCTACCAGCGCTACCAATACCGGCGTGCATGCCTATTCCGGCTCGGGCATCTTTACCATTACGGCTTATGTACACCGCCCCTGCTCCATTGATACGGTAGTAAAAACGGTGAATGTGCACCCTAGTTTTGATGCAGACCTGGGCCCGGATAGTACACTTTGTACCAATCCTTACCTGCTCGATGTAACAGAACCCGGCGCTACCTACCTCTGGAACAATGGCCTTACCGCTCCTACCCGCTCTATAAACACGGCTGGCACTTATTGGGTAACGGTAACCAAAAATTCCTGCAAGGAAAGTGATACTGTAAAACTCGATTTCTTCCCGCCTACAACCGTAAAACTGGGCAACGATACCACCATCTGCTCCAACGAAAAGCTGACTCTGAACCCGGGCAATGCACCGGCAGGCTCTACCTTTATGTGGAGCAACGGCAGCACCAACAGTACCATACAGGTAAACCAGCCTGGTACCTATAGCGTAGCTGTAACCAACTACTGTGGCGTGTTTAGGGATACCATTAAGCTGAGCGTAATTCCAACACCTGTTGTGCACCTCCCAGCCGATACGACCCTGTGCTTTGGCGATACCATGCACCTTACCCTTAACATGACAGGTGTATCATATGCCTGGTCTAACGGTGATTTTGGTAACAGCACGGTGGTAAACGCCGCCGGCAACTATTCGGTAAAAGTGACCAGCGAAGCCAACAATTGCGTAGGCCGCGATACCATTAAGGTAGACTACCTGCCCAATCCAAACTTTGACCTGGGCCCCGATCGCACCATTTGCGAAGGAGATGAAGTAGTGCTTATTATGCCCGTACTCATTAACCCCAGCACATACCTCTGGAGCGATGGCGATACCACACGCGACAATGCCTTTGACAAAAAAGGTACGTATTATGGTATGGCAACGAATATCTGTGGTACCCAGTCGGATACCATTAATGTAAACGTAAACGACAAACCTAAACTTACCCTGCCACACGATTCTACCTTCTGTAAGTTCTACCCTTACTATGTGCATGCATCCAACGGCGGTGGCAACCCGCAGGGCTATACCTGGATCCGTGGCGATGGCCTTGGCGATAGCGTACTTGTAAACCGCGAAGGCTGGTTCATTGTGTCGGCGCACAACGATTGCGGTACCTCTACCGATAGTATGGTAGTGTATGAAAGGTACTGCTGCGATATTGCGGTGCCCAATGCGTTCTCACCCGATGGTGATGGTGTAAACGATGTGCTCAAACCCGTTGTAGAATGCGAGATCAGCAACTACCGCTTTGAGGTGTTTAGCCGCTGGGGACAACAAATGTTCGCTTCATCCGACATCAATACCGGATGGGATGGTAAGTACAATGGTACCGTACAGGACATTGGCACCTTTATCTGGACCATAACCTACCAGGTTAAAGGGGAGCTTACACCAACCAGTAAAAAAGGAAACGTTACCCTTATCCGGTAACCAGCATACAGGTATTATTAGCATAATCGGCGCTGTGGACTACCCCAGCGCCGATTATATGTTTAATAAGTATCTGATAAATAGAAGTTTGAATTTCAGCACATATAAAGTATAATATAAATTACATATCTTGTGCGTTCAAATATCCCCCATATGCAACAAAAAACGATCGCAGTTTTTCCGTACCTGAATTTCAGCGGAAATTGCCGCGAGGCCATGACATTCTACGGGCAATGTTTCGACACCCAGGTAGAGATCATGGATTTCGGCAGCTCACCGGTTCCCGTCCCCGAGGAGTTTAAAAACAATGTTATGCACGCCAAGCTCACCAAAGATGGTATGCATATTATGGCCAGCGACAGTATGCCCGGTCATACTGTAAATTTTGGTACCAACGTACATATTTCCGTGAGCCCGACCTCAAGGGAAGAGATGGATACCATTTTTGGCAAGCTCAGCGAAGGTGGCACCGTTACCATGGCCCTTCAAAACACATTCTGGGGCGCTTACTTTGGTATGCTTACCGATAAATTTGGCCAGCACTGGATGTTTAACTTCGAAAGTGAAAACAAACTCTAACCTTTAAAATTTATAACCGACATGAAAAAAGTACTCAAGTTTATTGGCATTCTTATCCTCCTCGTTGTAGGTTTCTTTCTTATTGCAGGCCTGTTTATGAGCAAGGATTATCATTTTGAAAGAAGCATCGTAATTAACGCGCCTAAGGCCGTGGTTTGGGAGCAGATCAGCACCCTGGGCAACCAGCAGCAATGGTCTCCCTGGCTGGAGCACGATCCTAACATGCAGCAAAAAATCGAAGGCGTGGATGGCACTGTTGGTGCAGTACACAGCTGGAAAGGCAACAAAGAAGTAGGCAGCGGTAGCCAAACCATTAAAGCGATACAGCCTATGGACAGGATCGAAACCATTCTGAACTTTAAAGAGCCTTATGAAAGCCAGGCAGAGGCGTTTGTAACCCTGAACGATGACGCCGGAGCTGTAAAAGCCACCTGGGGTTTTGACAGCAAATTCCCTTACCCGATGAATGCCATGAAACTGTTTATGAACATGGACAAAATGATGGATTCTGAATTTACCAAAGGGCTTACCAAACTCAAAAACATAAGCGAGCAAAAAGCAGCGGCAGCACCTGCTACCGCACCAATGGATTCTACAGCCACCATGGCACACTAATCTGTATAAACACCTTTTTTACCACAGGATCTGCCTTACCGCAGATCCTGTTTTTTTAATAACTTGGCAGCGTAAATCCCGGCACATGACACCCGAAGAACAATTATACCTCGAAACCGGCAATAGCATAACCGGCGCGCAGCAGAGCCAGATGTTTGGCAAGCCCTGCTTTAAAACCAACGGAAAGGCTTTTATTGCCTTTTTTCAGCAAAGCCTGGTTTGCAAATTGAGTGGCACCCTTCATACCCAGGCGCTTGCGCTGGAAGGCGCTATCTTATTTGACCCCTCGGGCAAAAACAGGCCTATGAAAGAATGGGTTCAGATACCTTACACGCATCAGGCGGCCTGGTCGCAATACGCCCTTGCAGCACACAGCAATGTATCTTCCTTATCCCGAAATAAGTTACAATGAAAGCAGATTACTGGAATGTAAGCAACGAACAGGTGATTGAAAAAACGGGCAAACCCATTGCCGATTGGATAGCCATTCTCGATGCTTTTGGCGCTGCAGGCAAAAAAACGAACGATGTTGTAGCACACCTGCAACAGGCGTATGCGGTACCCCGCTACTGGGCACGCACCTTAACTACCCTATACCTTAAACAGGAGCCATAAACGGGTTATTTCCACACTTTATTGGTAGCATTTTTAAACCAAAAACGTGCTTCTGTTTACCATTCATCATGCCCTTAACATACTTTAACAAACCACAATACGTCCTAAACAATTGATTGTCATAGCGCACAATTTGTGCTGGGATGTGTGGTAACCGCTGGCACATAGCACGCCCTTTTTCCGCCTCAACTGCTGGTAATTTTATAGCAAATCCAAAATCAGTTTGTTATGAAAGCCACCATCATTCACCCCAGTTCCCTTGCTGCATTTTTGCTCGCCAACACATTAATGATCAGCACATTAGGTTTTGCCGGAGTAGGAAACCCTGGTATTAAACCTTCTACTTCCCAATCCGCTCCGGCCGAGTTGCCAGTGCTCCATCCCATTACAGAAAACCCTGGCCCGCATGTAACCACACCACCTTTAACCGTTAAGGAAATAGCAGAGGCTGGTCATGCCTTGCTTTACCCCAATCCGGCACACGACAAAATCATGCTAGCGGGTTTAAGTGGCGCGGTAGAATACCGCGTAACCGATGTAAGCGGCAAAATGCTGGCCAGCCAAACCATCAGCAATGCAGAGGCAAAAGCGGTGCACAGCATCGACATCAGCCACCTTCAAAGTGGTATGTACCTCTTACAACTGAACGGTAAAAGCGGGTTGGAAACACTGCGTTTTGTAGTGCAGTAAGCGTTAGTCTTTAGTACTGAGTCCTTAGTATGGAGTAGTTAGTCTTTAGTACAGGTAGCTGGTCTACACACTCCGTACTAACGACTCCATACTAATACCTAAAACCACTTCTTTTTCATAAAATACCAGCTGATGATGAGCGAAATAGCCATCGACAACAGAATGGGGATATAAAAGGAAAAACGGCTGTGCGAGTAAGGTATATCTACGTTCATACCATAAATACTGGCCACCATCACCGGCAAGCTCAGGATAATGGTAATAGACGTAAGCCGTTTCATGATCAGGTTCATGTTGTTGTTGATGATGCTGGCAAATGCATCCATGGTGCTGCTGAGGATGTTGGTATAGGTATTGGCCATTTCCAGACCCTGTGAGAATTCTACGATCAGATCTTCCAAAAACTCCTGCTCTTCTTCATCGAGCTTAAGGAAATTGGTACGTTGTATTTTCATCAGCAACAGTTCATTACTGCGCAGGGCGGTTACAAAATACACCAGGCTTTTCTGGATCCGCATGATCGACAGCAACTCCTCGTTCCGGTTGGAGTCATACAGCTTTTGCTCCAGTTGGTAACGCTTGTGGTTAATGTCTTTCAGGTATTGCATAAAATCCATCACCACCTTTTCGAAGATCTTGAGAATCATCATATTGATGCGCTCCGGGTGTCTTTTGGCAAAGGTATCCAGGAAACGGTCCATCGCGGTATTCTCAAAGGAGTTTACCGTTACAATCTGGTGTTTTTGGGTAAGGATGATACTGATGGGAATGGTAATGTAATACGCGTCGCTTTCATACTGCGACTTATTCTCCATCGGTGTTTTAATTACAATAAGCTTTACATCGTCTTCTATTTCATAACGCGATCTTTCTTCAATATCGAGCGTATCGGACAGAAAATCTTTGGGAATATCCAGCGCGGTAGACAAACCCACAAACTCTTTCTGGCTGAAAGGCGGCTTAATATTGATCCAGTTGGCCGTTTCCGGAGAAAGCACCAACACGGTTTTCCGATCTACGTTTTTGAAATATTGGATCATGCCACAAGATAATGGTAAGCATCGAAATATTGATATTTTGTTGATGTTAATAATCTGTGATCGTTTCAAATGAGCCGGAGCTTTGTATTTTGTGCAAGAATATCAATAGCAAGTTGTTATGAAACGATTGGCCGTTCTCCTTTTTTTATGCATTTCCTGTTTTTTGCAAGCCGTGGCGCAAACCCTGCCGGCAACGCATGTTATAACACACAACCGCACCACTGTGGTTACAGAGCCAGCCAAGGGTTTTAAGTCTTACCCGGCCTGGGGCGTGTTTCCCAGCACTAAAACCGATATACGCCGCATACTGCTCAAAGTAACTTTTGGCTGCCCCGATGGTATGCGCTGTGCCGACTGGGATTACCTCGATCATATTCGCATACAGCGCAAAGGTGGTGTAAACGCCCAACCGCTCCATTACGAAATAGCCCGCATGCTTACCCCTTACGGTGGCGCTTTTGCCAAAGACTGGCGGTTTACCTGGGAGGTAGATGTAACCGACTTCAGCAACTTGCTGCGCGATAGTGTAGAAATAGAATACTGGCACAGCGGCTACGAACCTGCCGAAGACCGGGGCTGGGCCGTAACCCTCGATTTTGAAATTACAGCAGGCACACCGGTAGCCCCGCTACTTTCTGTACAACAACTTTTTCAGGATAGTTACCGGTACGGCGATACCGCCCGCAGTATTGAGGCCGATCTTAAACCGTTTGCCTTTGCTACCACGGCCAGCACGGGATTTGCCAAACTACGCGTATTCCAGACCGGGCATGGCATGGACGAGGCCGAAAACTGTGGTGAATTCTGCAACAAATACCGCGAAATATACCTCGACGGACAACTGTTCGACAAACACGATATCTGGAAAAAATGTGGCGATAATCCCCTGTATCCGCAAGCGGGCACCTGGATCTACGACCGTGCCAACTGGTGCCCGGGTTACCTGCAAGTGCCCGATGCCTACATTCTTCCGGTAAAAGGAACAGGCTCGCATACCGTAGACATTAACATGCAACCCTACAGCAATCCTAAAGCCAAGGCCAACGAATCGATTACGGCCTTTCTGATGCAATACGGCAAGCCCAACGCCACGCATGATGTGATGCTGGAAGATATTATTGTGCCTTCGGCCAAAGACCTGCACCAACGTAAAAATCCTGCTACTACCCGGCCCGTTATCCTCATTCGCAACAATGGCAGCGAGCTGCTCAAATCGGTGCAGATACGTTATGGTACCAAAGGGCAAACCATGCGCAATTTTCTGTGGAATGGCAGTCTGCGTTTTGGGGAAACCGAAGAAATAGTATTACCCGGCCCTATCGAAGCCAAAGCGGGCAACAATACTTTTGAAGCTACGTTGAGCAAGCCCAATGGTAAAAAAGACGCCTGGCAGGCAGACAATCAGCTGACGAGTACATTTAAACCCGCTCCCATACTGCCGGGCACGCTGGTTTGGGCCATCCGCACCAATAACGAACCTAAGCACAACCATTATTTCCTCCGCGACAATGAGGGCCATATCCTGCATCAGACACAACTGGATACTTCGCTAAAGCAAACCCTGCTTACCGATACCTTTCACCTTAAACCGGGGCATTACGAACTGGTGATGAAAGACACCGCCGGCGATGGACTGGAGTTCTGGTTTAATACCGAAGGTGGCCGTGGCACAGCAAGGCTCCTGAACCAGAATGGAGCGATGCTTAAAAACTTTGACGCCGATTTTGGCAATACCATCTATTACAGCTTTACCGTAAGCGCAGATAGCACGCAATGGGCACCTGTGGTAACCACCCCAGCCATAGGCCTGTTCCCCACCCGCACCAGGGGCAAAACAGCGCTCGATTACTTCAGCAACCAGCCACAGGACGTAACGGTAAAAATCATTACAGATGAAGGCGCACAAATTGTAGAAACCCACGAATACAAAGCATTGCAGCAAGGCAGTTTTCAATACGATCTTTCTTACCGCAAACCGCAACGGTATTACCTTAAAGTTTTTGTAAACGATAAAGAAGTATTTAATAAGCGGATAAGGGTGATTGAGTAGCAGCAATAAGCCAATGTAGGAATGGGGCAATGTACCAATATGCTAATGTTGTAATGACGCAATGTGCCAATAAGAAGCATTAACGATGTCGAATCGGTGGCTGAGCCCCACATTGGGTGGAACAAGTGCTGTTGAAGCCTCGAAGCCCCGGTTCAATCTTTCAACTGCTCCATTTTTTTGCGCAGCAGGCGTTTTTCAGTATCAGACCGGGTGAGGGTTATGGCCGTCTCCAAGCTCGCGAGAGCCTTCATCGAATTTTGCGACCCATACAAATCGCCCAACAGGCTGTAAAAAAGGTATTGCTTGCGCCACTCCGGCTGGTAGGGAGAGCTTTCTATTTCTTTCAAAGCAGCATCGGCGCCATACAGTTCATACACTACAATTAGGCGGTTGAGCGCCACCACGGCTACCGGTTGCAATTGCAGCAGCAGATCGTAATAAGCCAGTATGCGCTGCCAGTTGGTTTGCGTAAAATCGGGAGCAGAACAATGTTCAAAAGCAATGGCCGCTTCTATATGGTAACTGCTGAGCCGGGTGCCAAAAGCGGCTTTGTTGAGGTAGGCATTACCTTCGGCAATCAGTTCGGCGTTCCACTGGCTGCGGTCCTGGCTGTTGAGGAGCACAATATCGCCTTCGGCATTAAGCCGGCTATTGGTACGCGCCGCATGAAAACACATCAGCGCCATAGCGGCAAATACCTCAGGCAGCGCCGTAAGCGGATTGCCGCACAAAAGCCCACAGAGATACATGGCCTGCTCCAGCAGGTCTTTACGAATGAGGTCGTTGCCGCTGGTGGCGTTGTACCCTTCATTAAAAATGAGGTAAATGGCTTTTAATACCGCTCCGGTAGCAGCTTCGAGCTCGTGCATGGGCGGAAACGCCGGCTTTACCTTATGGTTGCGGAAAAACTCACGGGTGCGGTACAGCCTTTTGGAAACAGTATCTTCTGCAGTTATAAAGGCCTTGGCGATCTCCAGCACCGAAAAACCGCACAATGTTTTAAGGATAAGTGTAATCTGGTTTTCGGCAGAGATGCCAGAGTGGCAACAGGCATACATCATACGCAGCAGATCATCTGTTATACCGTCTTCCTGCCACAACTTATCCATTTGCGTAACCAGGGTATATTCCGACTGCAACAGTTTTCTTTCGGGATCGGAAAAATCGATGCTGGTAGAGAATTTGTTTCTTCGCAGCATGTCGATGGCTTTGTTTTTGGCGCAGCGCATGAGCCAGGCAGAGGGGTTTTCGGGCAGGCCTTTGAGCGACCATACCTGCACTGCCATGAGAAAAGTTTCCTGCACCACATCTTCGGACAATTGCAGGTTTTCGGTTCCAAAAATACGGGTAAGCACCGCCACCATCTTACCGGACTCGTGCCGGAAAAGATGTGCAGTAAGCTGGTTAATGTGGCTGGGTGCAGACAATGGAATTATTTTTTCTTTTTGGAAGCTTTGGCTTTGGGATTAAAAGCCAGGCAAAGCGCTACCCATTCTTTGAGCTCCCGGCCGGTACGCAACCCGGTTTCGTCTACATACACAAATCCCTTCATTTGCTTGCCGCTGAAATCCATTTCGCGGCAGCCGTTTTTCTCCAATGCCGATTCGTAATCCAACGGATCGATGCGGCACATCATATTGTCTTTGAGAACGCCCATGCACATTTTGCCATTTACCATAAAGCAAATGCCGCCAAACATCATTTTTTCTTCCACATCAGGTATTTCGGTAAGCATTTCCCGGATGCGTTGTGCTAAAACCAAATCATAAGCCATAAGCTAAAGTTAGCGTGTATCACTTAATTGCAATAAGCTTTCCCACCATTGCAGGAAAGCTTATTGCTTGTTCTTTTTAAATGCAGCATTACATATCCATCACCTGAATCTCACGCACTTCTACAGTAGTGTCGGTGAGTTCGAGAATGGGACAGTTTTTGGCCACGGCTACCGCATCGTCGTAAGAGCTGGCTTTGAGCAGCAGGTAGCCGCCTACCATTTCTTTGCCTTCCATAAAAGGGCCATCGGTTACCACTTTATCTTTTCCGCTAATCATGCGGCCATCCATTTGTAAAGGTTCGGCGCTGCCTACCCGGTTTTGGGCTGCGAGTTCGCCCATCCAACCCATCCATTGCTGCATATGCGCCTGGTTAAACTCTGGTGATTGGCCGGCCAGCTCATCATCGCCGCCTCTGAATAATAACAGGAAGTCTTTCATACGTATTGGTCTATTGTGTGTTATGCTTCTTTTGCTGCATGCAGTGGTGAAGCGGTTTCAAAAGTTTGTTCCATAGGCATAATGGTTCTTACCTCTACGGTGCCGCCAGCCAGCAGAATAGGACAACCTTTGGCTGCTTCTACTGCCTCGGCCAGTGTGCCGGCTTTAACGATCAGATAGCCGCCAATAATTTCTTTAGACTCCAGGTAAGGGCCGTCGGTAACTACGCTGCCTGGTGCTACGGTCGGGCCTGCGGGCAGTACACGGCCGGTGCCGCCAAATTTACCCTGCGCTGCCATGCCGCTTATCCAGTTTTGCCATTGCTGCATGGATTGCTCCGTTTGTGCTGGGGTTCTGTTTTCCATAACAGAAGGATCGTTTCTGAAAATCATCATGTACTCTTTCATGATCATAGTTTTAGAGGGGTTAAACATCGCAGTTGCCTGCTTTAAAGTTATAGACTTTATTGGTCTGTACTTTAATGACGAACGAATAAGCCGGATATGGACACGGGTGGGAAATATTTTTTTGGTTGGGCTTTCGAAGTGAAGATGAAAGGTGGCCTTCGACAAAGCCCAAATGAAACGCGAGCCATTTTCCCGCAGATTTACGCAGATAGTACCGCAGATTTCGCGGATCGCGAGAAGTCTTGAGCTACTCAAAATAGTATACCAGACCTGCCAGAGCCTGTCCCGCCACTGCGGGGAGTTACGCACCGATAGGGTTACATAAAAAAGCAGCACCCTTGCGAGCGCTGCTTTTGCAAAATGATATTGATAGGCTTATTTCATGCCACCCATAGACAGGATGATCTTCCACTCGTCGTCTTTAATATCGCAAACAGACAAGCGGCCCTGGCGAATAAGCGACAGGTTTTCGAGTCCCGGTGTGGTTTTCATTTCTTTGAGCGAAACGGCATTTTTGAAAGGTTTCAGCGGTTTAAGGTCTACCACTACCCAGTTTGGATCGGGCGTGGTGGGGTCCTGGTAATGTTCTTTAGCCACTTCGGCGATGCCCACAATCTCCATTCCTTCGTTGCTGTGGTAAAACAACACTTTATCTCCCTTCTTCATCGCCTTCATGTTGTTGCGGGCCTGGTAGTTGCGCACGCCATCCCAAAAGGTTTTGCCGTCTTTTACAAACTGGTCCCAGCTGTACTTGAACGGTTCTGATTTTACAAGCCAGTATGACATATGATTAACGAATTGCGGATTATTAATTTACGGATTGACGGATTGCGCATTGGCGAATTGCGGGCTATCACATTGCCAATCTCCGGTGGCGGAGTTTCGGCAACTGAGCTTGTCGAAGTTGTCGAAGCCCGGATTGATGAACATCTCTGCCCTTCCGGATGGTCGGCCCTTCGACAAGGCCTGTCCCGCTGATGCGGGGCTCAGGAACCTCCCCTCGACAAGACCTGTCCCACTGATACGGGGCTCAGGAACCTCCCTTCGACAAGGCCTGTCTAAGTTTTCAAAGCTCAGGCATTAGCACATTTTAGCATTTTCACATGGCCTCATTAAGCCATTGCCCCATACATTTACCAACCCTGGGCCAGCACATCGGCTACATGCATTACTTCCAGATCGGCGCCGCGGTTTTTAATGTACCCTTCCAGGTGCATGAGGCAGCTCATATCGGTAGATACCAGGTATTTGGCTCCTGTGGCCAGTGCGCTGTCTACTTTGGTTTGCGCCATACCAATGGATATGGGTTCAAATTTAACGGCAAAAGTACCGCCAAATCCGCAGCAGGTTTCACATTCCTTCATTTCTACCAGCTCCAGGCCTTTTACTTTTTCGAGCAACTGGCGGGGCTGGCTTTTGATGCCGCATTCGCGCAACGCACCGCAGGCATCGTGGTAAGTGGCTTTGCCAGGCAGCGAAGCACCTATATCGGTTACGTTAAGCACATCTACCAGGAATTCGGTAAACTCATACATCCGCTTGCCCATGCTGCGGCATTCGTTGTGCTCAGCCGCATTATTGAACAATTTGGGATAATGATTTTTAACATAACCGGTGCAGGAGCCGCTGGGCGAAACGATGTACCGATCCTCACGATCAAAATCTTTAATGAATTTTTCGCCCACACTACGTGCTTCGTCCCAATAACCCGCGTTAAAGGCGGGCTGGCCGCAGCAGGTCTGGTTGGTGTTGTAATGCACCTTGCAACCCAGTTTTTCCAATACCTTAACCATATTAAAGCCGGTATCGGGGTAAAGCTGGTCTATAAAACAGGGAATAAATATTTCTACATCCATAGCACCTCCCTACATTTTGGCCAAACGGGCCATTTTAACGGCCGTTAAAGCCGCTTCTTCTCCTTTATGACCATGTACCCCACCCAGGCGCTCCCAGGCCTCCTGCTCGGTATTAAGCGTTAATACGCCAAAGATAACCGGGGCCGGTAGCGTAAGGTTGAGCTGGGTAATGCCCTCGGTAACGGCTTTGCACACATATTCGAAATGCGGCGTGCCGCCACGGATTACCGCGCCAAAAGCGATGATCACATCGGGCTGGTATAATTCATGCACTTTTTTGCAGGCAAAGGGCAGTTCAAAACAACCGGGCACTTTTACCTGCTCGATCTGCGTAATGTTGTAACGCTGCAAAACTTCGTGCGCGCCTTTCAGCTGCTCGTTTACAATGCTGTCGTTCCACTCAGTAAAAACAATAGCTACCTTGGTAGTTGAAACATCTCCCAGGTAGCTATCGTCAAATAGTGAAACACTATTTTGTGATATTGCCATTAATTCAATTGTTATAAACCATAGTCACCCAGGCGGGCCAGGTATTTATCCATTTCACGGGCTTCAGGAGCATAAGGATATTTCTCTTTCACTTCCCTGTACAGTTTTTTAGCTTCTTCTGTTTTACCTGCTTTTTCAGATGCCAGTGCAGCACGGAAAAGGTAAGTAGGTGCAAACAGCTGATCGCCTTTACCGCTGGCCGCTTTTTTGTAGAAATCGATAGCGTCGTTTACTTTGTTCTGCTCCATCAGGGCATCACCCAAAGCACCCCAGGCACGGTATTGTACCAGAGATCCTTCGCCATTAAATTTTTTCAGGTTTTCTACCGCTTTGGCAAAATTGCCCTGACGCAGGTAGATGGTACCAGCGTAGTAATGCGCCAGGTTGGCCGAAGGCGTACCACTGTATTTGTCGATGATTTTTGCAAAACCAGGGTTCTGACCATCGCCGTTGAGCGCGAAGTTCAGGCTGTCCATATCGTACCATTGCTGTGCATGAAACACAGCGTCCTGCGCTTTTTCGATTTTCGGTTTCTGGATAAACTGCTTGTAACCGAGGTAACCACCGATCACCACAATCACCACTACACCCAGAATGTTCAGCATTTTGCTGTTCTGGCGGTACATTTGCTTACCCTTCTCTACCTGGTGCATCATATCCTGATCCACCTCTTCTCCCTTAACGGTTTCGAATGTGATGTCTTCGTTTTTGTTTGCCATAAATGAGGTTGAGTTATTTTTTCCCTTTAGTTGTTTTAAAATTTAGTCGGTAATATAAGGATAATCTTCCTGTAAGTATATATCCTTATACAATTCGCTATCGTCTGGCCAAGGGGATTCTTCCGCAAATTGCACCGCATCGTCTACTTCGGCTTTGATCTTTTCGTTGATCGCCTCAATTTCTTCTTCGGTAGCCCATTTGTTTTCGGTGATAATACGCAGCACCCTTTCGATCGGATCTTTTTCCTTATACTCTTCTACCTCTTCTTTGGTACGGTACTTGGCCGGATCACTCATGGAGTGGCCGCGGTAACGGTAGGTTTTAATCTCCAGCAGGGTTGGGCCGCCGTTTTCACGGGCGCGGCGCACCGCACGGTCCATCGCCTCATGCACATCCTCGGGGTTCATACCGTCTACAGAATCTGCAGGCATATCGTATGCATCGCCGAGTTTAAAGATATCGAGTACGTTAGAAGTACGCTCTACAGAGGTACCCATCGCGTAAAAGTTGTTTTCGCAAACGAATACTACAGGCAGTTTCCACAGCATAGCCATGTTAAACGTTTCGTGCAGCATACCCTGGCGGGCAGCGCCATCACCAAAGAAACAGATGGTAGCGTTGGTAGTACCCTGGTATTGCTCAGCAAAAGCGATACCCGCACCCAAACCGATCTGGCCGCCTACGATACCGTGGCCACCAAAAAAGCGGTGTTCTTTAGAGAAGAAGTGCATACTTCCACCCTTACCTTTGGTACAACCGGTGGCTTTACCATACAATTCTGCCATACACTCGCGCGAACTCATACCTTTGGCGATAGCCAGGCCGTGGTCGCGGTAAGCAGTGATCAGATTATCGTTCTCAGTAATGGCGGTCATGGTTCCGGCAGCAATCGCTTCCTGCCCGATATACAGGTGGCAAAAACCTCTGATTTTTTGCATACCATAGAGCTGGCCGGTCTTTTCTTCAAAGCGGCGCATCAGCATCATGATCTCATACCAGTACAAATATGTTTCTTTACCGAAAGTTGTTTGCACGTTTGTTAATTTTGCGGCCAAAAATATAAAATTTTAACTTCCCTACCTATACCATTGTTGACAGTCAGAAAAATATCGATCACCCAATTTAAAAATTATTCTAACGCTTTTGTAGCGTTCGATAAAAGGGTTGTGTGTTTTTACGGGGCCAATGGCATCGGAAAGACCAATTTGCTGGACGCCATTTACTATCTCTGCTTCACAAAAAGTTACTTCAGCAGTAACGAACAACTCAATGTAGGCAACGGTTTCAGCGGATTCCGGGTGGAGGGAATATTTGAAACCGCGGTGCAGGAGCAGCGCATTGCCTGCATTTACCGCGACAATAAAAAAGAAATTCAAAACGACGGCAAACCCTACCCGCGCCTGTCCGATCACATCGGAAAATATCCTGCGGTAATGATTGCGCCAGACGATGCAGAGCTGATTACCGACGGCAGCGAGCTGCGCCGGAAGTTCATAGACGGCATTTTGAGCCAGACCAGTCCGGCCTACCTGGAGTACCTGTTATATTACAATAAATTGCTCAACCAACGCAATGCCTACCTTAAACAGCTCGAAGGCCGGCAGCCCGATAATGGCTTGCTCGAATCGTTTGACGAGCGGCTGGTGCTGCACGGCAATGCCCTGTTTGAGGCCCGTAAAGCGTTTACAGCGGCGTTCGTGCCACTAGCACAGCAATTGTACGAACAAATAGCTGGAAGCGCCGAAAAAGTGGGTATAAACTACCAATCTGCCCTGCATGAGGATCGCTTTGAGGCTATTTTGCTCAAAAACCGCTACCGCGACGGCCAGGCATGGCGCACCACCCAGGGGCTGCACAAAGACGATTGGGCCCTGACCCTCAACGATATGCCGCTAAAACAGGCCGGATCGCAGGGGCAACGCAAAAGTTTCCTGTTTGCTATGAAACTGGCGCAATACCACTACCTGCAGCAGCAATTACAGCAACAACCGCTGCTGCTGCTCGATGATGTGTTTGAAAAACTGGACGAAACCCGTATGCAAAACCTGCTGGGCCTGGTTATGAGCGAAGGTTTTGGTCAGGTGTTTATTACCGATACGCACCTTTCGCGCCTGCAAACGGCCTTTGCGCACTGTGTAGACCAGGTGCAGTACATTTCGCTTCCGCTGGCGGGAATGAATGATTAACGCACGCTGCACATCCGTAACAGCCCCATTGCATTGGCCTAAACGGCTGAAAATACTATATTAAATTAGTCTGCTTTGTTTTTACAATTGGCATAACTTTACGGCATTATGTCTGAATATTCGTTGGGAGAAGCCTTAAATGAGTTCCTGAAAAACGCCCGCTGGAAAGCCCGTTTCGACCAGGTGCGCCTGCAAAAGGAATGGGAAACCATTATGGGCAAGACCATTGCCCGCTATACCAACGATGTAGAATTGAAAGGCAAAACCCTGGTTATTTATACCGATGTAGGTCCATTAAAGCAAGAATTAAGACACTCCAGCGAAATGATAATCAAGAAGATAAATGAAGCCTTTGGAGAGACATTAGTGAGCGAAGTAGTAATTAAATAACCGTCTGCCCTAGGGCGTTACCGGTTGGTACACCAGGTTGCGGTGTTCATCGTGCCCGCCCGCAGCAATCAGAATCCAGGCCATTTGCGAGCTGCTGTAATCGAGGCACAGTTGTTTGGAGCCATCCACACCCATCTGAAATTTAAAATCAGACCACTTGAGAAACAGTACCGGCAAACCGATGTATTGAATTCTGCGGCGCACCGAGAAATAATGTTTCCCGGTTTTTCCTTTTAATATTTTTTCTGCCACCAGGCCGGTATCGGCATATAATTGTGCCTGCACACGGTGTTTGTTCAATACGGTGAGGTTTACCCTTGTTCCGGTTAAATCCGGATTTTGTGTTTTCCCCGACGGCCTTCTGTTTATAACCGACCACATTTTGCAGCTCGAATCGCGTACATCGGCAGCGGTATTGGCATACCATCCGTTCAAAACCGAAGGATTACCTTTTACCTTTACCATATCCCTTCCTTTAGGGTTTTTTATAGCCACACAGCTATGGAGGCAGCACATACTAATGCCTGCCACCACAGCGATGGTTATTTTCCGGGTATACGACAAGCTTATGAAACGTAAAAAATCACACCACGGCCACTTTCTGCAACCTCGCCATAAAAGGCTTTGATCGCTTCAAAATTGTCGTAGAGGTATTCGAAAAATTCGTTTTCATCTTCATCTTCCACTACCGGGTATACATCGTTATCGAGAAAATCTTTTAGATCATATTTCGCTTTCAGGCTTTCTTCTGTAAATCCACGCATAACGCTCAGCGCTTCGGCCACCTGACCGTTATTGAGGTAATAAGCGCCATATTCCATATCCACATCCATGCAGTTCTCTTCATGTAATGGCACAATGTATCCCAAAGGAAGTTCGCCATCGTCTATTTTGCCGCAGAGCAAAAAATGAATAGCCTCCCATGATTTATCAATATCCAATGTTGGATAAAGCTCAGGATCTAAATCAAAAATCTCGGTTTCGCTATCCAGCACTTGCTGAAGTGCATCATTATCTACAGCTACATAATTGCCTGTCATGCCCATGGTAGTAGAGGTTTTAAGGGGCTAAAAATAAGGTGTTTGGATTTGTTAGGAGGATTTTTTCACTAACTTAAATTGACAGGCATCCTGCGTAAAGCAAGGCACGAACGAAACCTGTCGCGCTCATGCGGGCTACAGGATCTCATTATTGATGATGATTTTTAAGAGATGCTGCTTTCTCCAATGCTGGCGCAGCATGACATTATTCTAAAACACAGCTTTCTTCTTCGGCCCCGCGCGAAACCCAAACAGTGCACCCCGGAACTACCATTTTACCGCTCATAAATTTGCAAATACCATCGATACATTTAAAAATACATTTAAATCGCATTAAAGTTCTGCCAAGCAGTTGATATGTTTGTTTTATCTGTGTAACTTTAAGAACCTAAAAAAAGCATTCTTATGAATAAAAGGTTCCTGTCGTTCCTGATATTAACCTCGCTCACCGGTAGTGTAATGGCCCAGACCAAAGGAGGATATCCGCTAATTATACCTTGTTTTGAAACACACAACAATGATTTCACGCCAGGCCATGTGATATACCAAAATGGAGATACCTTGTACGGAGCTTTTTATATTAGCTCCAATAGCAAGATTGCATACAGCAGAAATGGTGTATCAGAAACACGCAAAATACCTACAGACAGTTTAGACCATTTATTTCTCAGTATCATTTCGACGAAAATCTATTCCTTTCAGGGACGGATACAATACGATTACATTAAAAGCTGCAAAAAGCTGTACCGGCTCATATACGTTGGTACAAACAAATATTATGACGACAATTTCTCTCGCGGTATTTCTACTCCCATTGACGATATAGGCAATGTTATGTGGTTAATAAATGGCGATCCCAACTCGGTACATTATACGGACAACAGTATAAGCTCACCTAAAAAAGCACTGGTGCTGTACCTCAACACCCGAACCGATAGTGTGTACAGTAAAAAGGATTTTCAAAATTCAATAGCAGTCATTAAAAAGATAGAAAGTTTGCCTTAACCGCAATTTACTTGAATGATAAATCTATTGCAGGCAACGGAAGTATAGTACAACCCTATCGCTTTACCACTCATAAATTTGTGGAAACTACTTATTGATAACTCTTCCATTTATGCCTATTTTGCATCCTATAAACAGCATGAAAAGCATGAAAAAAAGATTACTCTTCGCAACCGCAATGCTCGCTGCAGCAGCGGGGCATGCCCAGATCACCGTTAACGATACGGTTATCCCATCTGCCGGCGATACTTTCCGTTACAGCTATCCTACAGCTAACATAACAGTTGATGTAAGCCAGACAGGAGCCAACCATACCTGGAATTTTGCCAACTTTACGCCAGATGCGCAAGATGTGCAGCAATGGAAAACCGTAGTACAGGTAAATCCAGCCTGGGCACTTAATATCCCTACCAGCGCAATCGGTTTTAAACTCCTCGACTCGCTCGATTTTGGCGGCGTAAGTGCCCAAGCACCTCACGTATTTTTCCAGAAAAAAACGACCCCGTCTACTACCTTATCGGCCGTAGGTTATGGTATTACCTTTAGCGGTATTCCCGTTTCTGCCAGCTATTCCGACAATGACGAGTGGTTTTTCTACCCGCTTAACTACACCAATGGTACCGATGTGCAAGCGTCTACTTACCGCATCACCGCTACCTTGCTTACCTATAGTATCATGATGAAAGGCACCCGTGAAACCGTTGTAGATGGCTGGGGTACCATTACTACGCCTTACTACACCTCTGGCGTAAGTGCACTGCGTGTAAAAAGCACCGTAAATGAAGTAGATTCTATCGATATGGGTGGCGGACAAGCTATGACTATTAACCGCCAGACAACCGATTATTTCTGGCTTACTGCCAACGACAAATTTCCTGCCCTGTGGGTTACCGAAACCTCAGTAGCAGGTCAGCCTTCTGACCCTATTGTGCGCTACCGCGATAATTACCGTCACATCACTACAGGTTTGAGCAACGTGAACAAAAACCGCGAAGAAATCAAAACCTATCCTAACCCTTCTGCTAACGGCTTGTTTACCGTAAGTGTACCCAAAGGTTGGAATGAGTTTACCGTTGAGGTATACGATATGAGCGGCAAATTGGTTGCGGCCCAAAAGAATAACACCCATGTAAACCTGGCAGCGCAACCCGCTGGCCAATACCTGGTGCGCATGTCCAATTTCCAGAATCAGGCGGGATTCTCCCTGATCCAGAAATTATAAATTAAAGATGTTCTTTTATCAAAATCCCCGCTGCGTATGCAGCGGGGATTTTTTGTTGTTTGGATATAGTAGTCTTGAGTAATGAGTTAGAGAGATCCTGCTTCGGTTTCGGCCTCGTACCTCCCCGTATAAACGGGACAGGCAGCCGCGCAGGAGGACATGGTATTCCCGCTACGTTCCCGCATGTGGCGGGACAGGCTGTTGTACCGCCGTGAGCAATAAATTCAGTCTTTCCTTCCTAGCGTCTTTGCGGGAAATGCATTTCGTCTACACAAAGATCCTGCTTCGGCTTCGTACCTCCCCCGCGCAGGATGACAGGTTTATCTCTTGTGTAAGAGTATTCCCGCCGCGTTCCCGCATGTGGCGGGACAGGCTGCTGTGCCGCCGTGAGCAGTAACTCCAATTTCCCTACCAACAAGCTTGTTATCCCTCAATAAAAAAAGAGGAACGAAATAAATCGTTCCTCCTTTTAATTATACTAGCAGCAAAAGTATTATTGATTGTCCGGAGCGTGGTTATCAGGATCGTTGTTCTCAACCTGATGTGCTCTTTTTCTTGCTTCAGCTTTACTACCCGCTCTGTCGATATACTCAGGGCGGTTTTTGTCGTACACTACACGTACACCTGGTACTTCACCAACAATACGGAATTCTGTACGGCGATTGTACTGACGGCCTTCTGGGTTATCTGATCTGCCAATGGCGTTAGCCTCGAGTGGCATTTTAGAACCCATACCGCGAGCGGTCAGGTGGCTGGCTTCAACACCTTTAGATACCAGGTACTCTACTACCGACTCCGCACGTTCCTGCGAAAGTTTCTGGTTGTAAGCATCCGAACCTACGTTATCGGTGTGGGCTACCACTTCGATCTGTACAAAAGGATAAGACTGCATGAAAGAGGCTACAGAATCCAAAGCTGCAAAAGATTGTGGTCTCAGAGAAGCTTTATCGAAATCGTAGTACACGTTTTTCACATACATAATGTCTGGAATTTTCTGCAGGTATATATCACCAGAGAAGGTTCCGCCTTTGTCAGTATAAGTTTTATCGGTAGTGCTGATGTTGATAGAACCAGGATAGTAACCGGCTTTATCTGCGCGTACAGTGTAGGTACGGCCAATTGGCGTACGGAAGTTGTAAGCACCATCTTTAGAGTTAAAGGTATCGTTGATGGTCATGGTAGCATCGTTCAGCAGCATAGACACTTCATCCAGCGGCTTACGGGTTTCCTCATCATAAACGCGGCCTTTTACAAAATAATCAGGCTCTGCCCATACTCTCCAGATATCATCGCAACAGGTAGGACTCTGCAGGGCGATAGAACCCAGACGGTTAGATACCAACCATCCGTCGCTGTTTCCTGAAGGATCTTTAATGTAGAACATATCATCTGCAGGTGAGTTGATCGGCGTACCCATGTTACCTACTTCGGTATAACGGGAAGGACCACCTTTTGCATAGAAAATGTCAAAACCACCGATGTTTTTCATACCATTAGAGGCAAAATACAAGGTTCCGGTTTTGGTATCGTAGGTCGGAGAAATTTCATCACCCCAACTGTTGATTTTTTTACCGCAGTTTTGAGGGCGACGGAATACACCGTTTTTATCGATGGCAGAATACCACAGATCGTATCCACCTGCAGTCTGTCCTTTACGGTTAGAAGAGAAGAACAGTACTTCTTTTTTACCGATCATGCAGATGTGCGGGTGTGTGTTGGAAGAAGAAGGATCATTGATGTACTGATCCAGTTCTTTAGGTGTATCCCATGTACCAGCTTTAAACTCAGACATAAAGATTTTACACTTGATCTGGAAGCTATCGCCTTCTGTACATTTAGTGAAGAAGAATTTATCGCGGCCGGCGTTAAACGTAGGGTTACCGGTGTGGTAACGCGGATCGTTAAAACGGCCATCCATGAATTCTGTTGGTACCATGAAAGAATCTTTCTCGGCTACATGCATAGCGCGGGGCGAAACCATCAGGCGTGAGGTATAGTTTTTATCTTTTCTGGTGCCCACTTCTACCAGGCTGGTGCCCAGCGGCATGGATGAATACAGCAATACGGTATCGCCCAATGGCAGTGGAGAGGTCTCGGTGTAAGGCTTGTTAATGTTTGGTCCGCCGTTTTTAACCATGTACGGGCCAGGGTTGTTCGGAGAAATGATACCCAGATCGCAACCTTCGATTTCACGCTGCGCAGATTTACGCAGAATTTTATCTTTTACTTTAGCATTGGTGAGGTAATACTGAAACGCTGTTTTTGCGCCTTCATATCCACCACTCTGCTTCAGCATCAAACCTTCTTTATACTTGTCGGTTTCATAATCTCCGGGATTCAACGCGTAAGACTCTTTGTAGTTCTGAGCGGCAGGGGGATAGTTACGGGTCATCATGTAACATTCTGCCAGCTGGTGCACGATATAAGAGTTACGGGGCTGTTCGTCTTTCAGCTCCTGGTAAAATTCAATAGCGTTGTAGAAACTTCCGGACTTATACAGCTCGTCTGCAAATTTCATTTTTTTGGAAAACGGAAGCTTATGGGCCGGAGCGTCGTCTTTACGCTGCGCCATAACCACATCCGGATTTCCTGCAAGGCAAGATGCAAGAAGGGTTAATAACAGAATGTTTTTTCTCATCTTATCGGATTAAAAACAGGTTAGTTGTAGATTTATTAGTCGCTGGGAAATATTACGTTACGATTAAAAACGTTGACAAGGATACAAAACTTTTTTCGCAAAATCCATAGGATCCGGAGCAATATAACGGAGTGCAATTTCGAAACCGCCATAGTTTTTAGACGCTTTGCTCAGATCGCTGATATTGTAATCGTAAGCAACGCCTACACGGAAACCTTTAAATTCGATACCCGCGGTAGCCATGATAGCATCGTTGTTACGGTACCATGCACCCAGGAATACACCGGTAGCTACGCTTGGAATTTCATAATCGCCAACAATAACGTGGAATTCGTTACCCGCAACAATCTCCTGTGCAGAAGACTGATACTGGTACAATGCTCCCGGACGCAGACTGAAGCGGTTACTTACCTGCCAGATGGCTCCCAACTGACCGGTATAACGCATACCCAGACCTACATCTTTGTTTTTCTGTTTCATGAACGACTCTTTCGGCTGGTTCAGGTTATTGGCACCCACACCCAGTTGGTAACCAAAACGCTCGCCTGTGCGGTGAGACCAGCTCAAACCTGCGTTAACGGTAAGGTAGTTTACCTTGTTGGTCAGGTTTTCCATGGTTGTACCCGGCTGGAAGTTACCGTTGATGAACTCATCACCGAAATATAATTTAGACAGGTCGATAGACTTTTGGGTATATCCGCCCTGTACACCAAATGACAATACTTTGTTCAGATCTGCACCTAAAAACTTGTGGTAAGCTACAGACAACAAACCGGAAAAATTATTCAGGTTACCATCGCCCGAACGGTCGTTGTACAATTGTGCACCTACCGCCAGGTAATCGTCCTGGCTCAGATTATGGACAACAGGCAGATCAAATGAAGCCCCGTAGGTAACAAATGGTGTGGTTACAGAGTTCCATTGGTTACGGTAGATGGCCGCAGCTCTCCAGGTTCCGCTAAAACCACCTGTAAACGCAGGGTTTACAGTAAGCGGAGAGGAGTTAAACTGGGTAAAGTGAATATCCTGCGCCTGGGTTTCACTCAGATTCAGTAAAGACACCAACCCTAGTAAAGCCGCTGATTTAGTAAAAATTTTCTTATTCATACCTGTGCTGTTAGTTTATGTTAGGTTAGTAATTAACGGTTTAAGTCAATTTTTTTTCCGATTTGTTAATCTTTCAGGCGGTTTCAGATGAATCTTCTATCCTGTGTTAAAGCCCCTTATTTTTAGCTAAACCCCTGACAGACGGCCATCCCAGCCTTTTTTCATATATATGGTTACTGCTATTCTCCAGTCCCCAACGGTTAAAAATAAAAAACGAATTCAAAGAAACCAAGCGTCGCTTAATGATTTTTATTGGATTGTTATCAATTAAGCATTAATACGGCACTTTGCGTGTTCCTTTAAACGCACTTTGCGGCTACGTTCCCTGCCCTTTTCCAGGCTTTGGAACAAACGCCGTTTGTTAATTTTTCATGAATGTAACAATAAGACTGCATATTAAAAGAACCTCTTGCACCTTTTTATTACAGCCGCAACAGCGCTGTAATTTTTTTGTTGCCTACATCTTTATTATATCCTTCATGCTGCCTCCTTTTTTATAGGGTCTCACAAATAAAGTTTTGAAGCTTGCCCGGCATTTCCCAAAACCGGAACAACCAACTAATCCGATACCTGTTCAGACAACCGTTTAAGCCCAAACGTTGGGTATGGAAGCCACATTTATTTACCGCCGCTTTAGGCTCAGCTGTTTAAAGATGAGGAACCGATGATTTCTTTGAAACAGAAACACGCTTAGTTTGTATATTCGGGCCATTAATCGGGCGTAAAGATCTATGGCGAAGCAAAAGAACGTAACCACAAAAAAACCGAATAACACTTCCGGTAACCAGTTTAAAAAGGATAAGGCTGTAAAACTCAATTTCTGGCAGGTAATCCGGGACGAGCGCACACGCAAGGTATTTGGCCTGCTGTTTCTCGTATTCGCTATTTTCCTGCTTATATCTATGGTGTCGTATTGCCAGAACTGGCAGAACGACCAGGATAAGGTATTCCAGCTAGCACAATCGGCGCAGTACCTGGGCGATAAAGCCGAAGCACCCCAGAATTTAGGCGGCAGGTTTGGCAACTGGCTTTCTTATCTGTTTATTTTCAGGGGATTTGGCCTGGGCAGTTTCGCCTTTATTCTCTTTTTTGCCGGAATGGGCTTTAACCGCCTTTCGGGCCGCAAAATATTCCGCAACTGGAGCCTGCTGAGGCTCACCATCCTTAACCTGCTGGTTATAGCCCCCATCCTGTCGCTGTGCTTTGCAGGTGCTGCATTTCCGGTAGGTGGCGCGGTGGGCAATGCCATTGTGGCCTGGCTTACGCCGTTTGCAGGCAAATTCGGCACCGGTATGCTGCTGGCGGCGCTGTTCCTCTGTTTCCTTATTATACAATACAACATCAGCTTTAAGGTGCCTAAAAAGGTAAAAGACCTTGCGGTGAAAACCGGCGACAAACTGGCCGAGATGAGAAGTACCGAAACGGCTTCTGCCATGACGGCCCCTTTCCCTGCCGATGCCGAAGCACCCGTTGCTGACAATACACCAGCTACGGAACCTGATTCCTTACTGGAAGATCCAGAAGCACCGGAGACAGAACTGCCTTATTCTATACATGTAGAGCAGCCTGTATACCAGTTCGAGACCTTTAATAAAGATGAACACCATGTGCCCACACCTTTACCGGGTATGGAACATGAATATATGGTAGATGAGGATGGTGTGGTGTATGAACCGCCTATGCCCGAGCAGGAGTTTGAAGAAGAAAATGAGGTACTGGCCGATAGCGATATGCCGCTGTATTTTGAAACGCCGGAAGTAATGCCGCAACCGGAAATGACACCCGTGCCACCCCCGCACCTCGAGATGGCTCCGGTTACCCGCATTGAAGCCCGCGACGCCGACGATCTGGACCTGGAAGTAACCACCATGATCGAACCCGAAGAAACAGTAGCAGACACAGAAGACAACCGATCGGTAGCGGGTATGGACCCTTACGATCCGTCGCTGGACCTGAGAGACTACCGCTTCCCTACGATAGACCTGCTGGAAAACCGCCAGATCGAGAGCATCTCGCTCGATAAAGAAGAGCTGGAGCGCAACAAGCAGCAGATCATTCAAACCCTCAAAAACTTTGGTTTGGCCATACAGCGCATTTCTGCCACCGTGGGCCCCACTGTTACTTTATACGAAATCGTACCTGCCGAAGGGGTGCGCATCAGCAAGATCCGCAACCTGGAAGATGATATAGCCCTGAGCTTATCGGCCCTGGGCATCCGTATCATCGCGCCCATTCCCGGAAAAGGCACCATTGGTATTGAAGTGCCCAACCTCAAAAAGCAAACGGTAAACATGCGCAACCTGCTCGCCTCCGAGAAGTTTGCCAACAATACCATGGCCCTGCCTATTGCGCTGGGTAAAAAAATCGACAACGAAAACTACATTGTAGACCTGGCCACCATGCCCCACTTGCTGATGGCGGGTGCTACCGGCCAGGGTAAATCGGTAGGGCTCAATGCCATACTGGTATCGCTGCTGTATAAAAAACACCCTTCGCAACTCAAGTTTGTACTGGTAGATCCCAAGAAGGTAGAGCTCTCGTTGTACCGCCAGATCGAGAAACACTTTTTGGCCAAATTACCTGACGAAGAAGAAGCAATCATTACCGATACCAAGAAGGTTATCAGCACTTTAAATGCATTATGTATTGAGATGGACCAGCGGTACGACCTGCTTAAAGATGCCGGTACCCGTAACATTAAAGAATACAACGACAAGTTTATAGCCCGCAAGCTCAACCCTACCAAGGGGCACAAATACCTGCCTTATATTGTACTGGTGGTAGATGAGTTTGCCGATCTGATCATGACAGCGGGTAAGGAAGTAGAAATGCCCATTGCCCGTCTGGCACAGCTGGCCCGTGCGGTAGGTATCCACCTTATTATTGCCACCCAGCGCCCGTCTGTAAACGTAATTACCGGTACCATCAAAGCCAACTTCCCGGCGCGTATTGCGTTTAAAGTATCGGCCAAGGTAGATAGCCGCACCATTCTCGATACCGGCGGTGCCGAGCAGCTGGTGGGCCGTGGCGATATGCTTATTTCGCACGGCAGCGAGGTTATACGCCTGCAATGCGCCTTTGTAGACACGCCGGAGGTAGAACGCATTTGCGAATTTATTGGCAACCAGCGTGGTTACCGCAGCGCCTTTGAACTGCCCGAATATGTGAGCCCCGAAGAAAGAATGGAAGTAAACGGCGGCCCCGATCTGCGCGAGCGCGATACCATGTTTGCCGAAGCCGCCCGTATGGTGGTAGAAAGCCAGAGCGGCAGCACCAGTATGCTGCAACGCAAGTTTAACCTGGGCTACAACCGCGCCGGCCGTATTATGGACCAGCTGGAGGCCGCAGGCATTGTAGGCCCTACCAATGGCGCCAAGCCCAGAGAGGTTTATTTTAAGACATTTATGGAATTGGAACAGTTTTTGGAAACATTGGGGTAAGAAATAATTTAACTGTTAATTTTGCAACATGAAGAAGATATTATTACTGGGTGCTGTAGCCAGCATCTTATCTATGAACGTTTGGGCCCAGAAAAATGATCCTGCTGCCAAGCAGGTGCTGGACGCTACTTCTGCCAATTTTAAAAAGTCCAATTCCATTAAGGCCGATTTTACCCTGAAAGTGGAAAGCGCTTCGGGCAAAACCAAAGACAGCCGCAAAGGAACCATTTTCCTGAAAGGACAGAAGTACAAGATCGCAATGGCAGGCCAGGAGATTATTTGCGACAACAAAACCGTATGGACCTACTCTAAAGACAACAAAGAAGTACAGGTAAACAGCTACGATGGCGGTGATAAAACCATTACCCCGGCCAAATTGTTCTCTAACTTCTACGATAAAGAATTTCTATACCGCTTATCTGGCGAAGTAACCGAAAAAGGTAAAACACTCCAGATCATAGAACTGACCCCGATCGATAAAAGCAAGCAATTCTTTAAAGTAGAACTGTTCATCGATAAAGCTAAAAAGGTGATTGCCAAGGGTAAAATGTATGAGAAAAACGGTAACCGTTATACCTACGAAGTGTTAAACTACACGCCTAACGCCAACCTTACCGATGCTACTTTCTCTTTTGACCCTAAAAAATACCCGGGCGTAGAAGTGGTAGACCTCAGATAATTTTGGTCATATCGCATTTTTTTACGTACTTAGTATCAGAGGTTAAAACCTCATCAAAACACGGCCGATATGCGCTTGAAAATAAATCATAACGAATCCAATAATAACCGTATTAAAAACTACGGACGGGAGGTTATGAAATAAGAACAACGCATCGACATATGTGGAAGCCTCCCAATCGGGGGGCTTCTTTTTTTTGCTCATTTTTTTTTAAATCCATTCATCATGTTACAGACTATCCGCAATAACAATCGTCGTAATAATCCCCAAAGGGGATTCAACTTTTATGTACAAAACAGCCAGCCATTTATTCATTTACCACCTATTTTAATACTACGACGATGTTAACTACAACATATGCTACCACTATAGACTCGCTCGAAACCGAGCAGCAAATCCGTTTTTTAAAAGAATTCTTCCTTTCGGGCCTCAAATCAGCCCTTTCCCTTCACGAAGTTTTTGCACCGCTTTTTGTAAAGCAAAGCACCGGCCTTAACGACGACCTCAACGGTATAGAAAAGCCGGTATCCTTTCGCCTCCGGCATTCCGGAGAAGATTACGCCATTGTTCACTCCCTTGCCAAATGGAAAAGACAACGCCTGCAGCAGCTTTCCGTACCGGCAGGAGAAGGCATTGTAACCCGCATGCTGGCTCTCCGGCCCAATGAAACCCTGTCTGCCATCCACTCTGTACTGGTAGACCAATGGGATTGGGAGTTGCGCATGCATCCGCAAGACCGCACACTGGATTTTCTGAAAAGTACTGCCGTCCGGATTTACACGCAAATGATAGCTACCGAACGCAAAATGGCTACCCTTTTTGATGGCATTACGCCAGTATTACCACCGCAGCTTACCTTTATTCATACCGAAGATTTGCTGGCACGTTATCCCAATGCTACGCCTAAGGAGCGGGAACACCTGGCTACAAAAGAACATGGCGCTGTTTTTCTCATAGGCATTGGTGGCATGCTGCAAGATGGCGAGCCACACGATGGCCGTGCTCCCGATTACGACGACTGGACCACCCTAACCTCCCCTAAACACAAAGGCCTTAACGGCGATATACTGGTGTGGAACCCTGCTACTGCACAATCACTTGAATTATCGTCGATGGGCATACGGGTAGATGCAACGGCCCTGGCGCATCAACTGGACCTGTGTGGCGCAAGTCAGCGCCGGGCATTTTCTTTTCATGAAGCTTTGCTGGCGGGCCGCCTGCCCCAATCCATTGGTGGAGGCATTGGTCAGTCGCGGCTGGCCATGTTCCTGTTGCAAAAACAGCATATCGGCGAGGTGCAAAACTGCGGGTATTAACGGGTTTACAAAACGTTAAACTTTAAGGAGGTGTAGGTAGGTCGTAATTCCTGCGCCGTACCTTTGCGCGGCGAGCCTTTGCGTGAAATTGGGTATCTCAGGGTACATTTGCGCAATTGCTTTCCAATTCTTAAAAATTTGGCTACTTTTGTTCGCTTATAAGAAATTATAAAACAAATAAACTCAACCGTATATGGCATACGACGTAATCGTAATCGGTAGTGGTCCTGGTGGATATGTGGCTGCTATCCGTGCTGCTCAACTGGGTTATAAAACCGCAATTGTAGAGAAAGAAAGCCTGGGAGGTATCTGCCTGAACTGGGGTTGTATCCCTACAAAAGCGTTACTGAAAACCGCTCAGGTATTTGACTATATGCAACATGCTCAGGACTTTGGTCTGAAGATCGAAGGCGAAGCAAAAACCGACTTTGCTGCTATCGTAAAACGTAGCCGCGGTGTTGCCGACAAAATGAGCAAAGGTGTTCAGTTCCTGATGAAGAAAAACAAAATCGAGGTTCTGAACGGCTTTGGTAAGCTTACTGCTGCCAAACAAGTGGAAGTAACCGGCGCCGATGGTGCTGTAGCTACCCACGAAGCCAAACACATTATTGTGGCTACCGGTGGCCGTGCCCGCCAGCTGCCTAACCTGCCTATCGATGGCAAAAAAGTAATTGGCTACCGCGAAGCAATGGTACTGCCTGAGCAGCCTAAATCTATGATCGTGGTTGGTTCCGGCGCAATTGGTGTAGAGTTTGCATACTTCTACAACAGCATTGGTACCAAAGTAACCATCGTAGAGTTCCTGCCTAAAATCGTTCCTGTAGAAGACGACGATATTTCTAAAGAGCTGGAAAAAAGCTTTAAGAAAAAAGGTATCGAAATCATGACCAACGCTTCTGTTGAGAGTGTAGATATCGCTGGTGCAGGCGTAAAAGCTAAAGTTAAAACCGCAACCGGAGAAGTTACCCTGGAAGCAGATGTAGTACTGAGTGCCGTAGGTGTTGTAGCCAACATCGAAAACATGGGTCTGGAAGCTGCAGGTGTTGCTACCGACAAAGGAAAAATCACCGTAGACCAGTTCTACCAAACCAATGTAGCCAACATCTACGCGATTGGTGACTGCGTTCCTGGTCAGGCTCTGGCACACGTTGCTTCTAAAGAGGCAATCATTTGCGTAGAGAATATCGCTAAAAAAGAAGGTAAATACCACCATCAGCCTGAGCCGATGGATTACAACAACATTCCCGGTTGTACTTATTGCAGCCCAGAGATTGCTTCTGTAGGTTATACAGAGAAAGCAGCTAAAGAAGCCGGTTACGAAATCAAAGTGGGTAAATTCCCGCTGAGTGCTTCCGGTAAAGCTTCTGCTGCTGGTCATACCGAAGGTTTCGTAAAAGTAATCTTCGATGCCAAATACGGTGAGTGGCTGGGTACACACATGATTGGTTACAATGTAACAGAGATCATTGCGCAAACCGTAACCGCCCGTAAACTGGAAACCACGTACATGGAAGTGCTGAACAGCGTTCACCCGCACCCAACCATCAGTGAAAGTGTGAAAGATGCTATTGAAGTAGCTTACGGCGAAGCAATTCACCTGTAATCTGCCTTAACAGATATAGAAAAGCCCTCCCCGCAGCAATGCAGGGAGGGTTTTTTATTTGGGGCTTCGACAACTTCGACATAGACTGTCCCACCCTATGCGGCAACACAGCGCTTTAATGCTTTCGCGCAAAGGCGCTAAGGAAGAAAACTCTCCAAACTACGATTTACAAAGAACAATGAGAGATACTGTCATCCTGCGCGGCTGCCTGTCCCGTTCATACGGGGAGGTACGAGGCCGAAGCAGGATATCTTCTAGGATAAAGTATTGGCTCGCAGCGACACGGCAGCCTGCCCCGTCAGATGCGGGGGCACAACGTTTTAATGCTTTCCCGCAATGGCGCTAAAGACATCAGGCATCCTCAAATCCCAACTAAGGGGCCGGGGTTCGCTTTTTAATGAGCGTTAAGTCCTGTTCTATCTCCTCATCCAGGTCGCTTTGGATCAGGGTGTTTATTTGTTCGGTTTGCTCGCGCACCAGGCTTATGTAGCGCTTTTTATCGTGACGGGCGGCAGCCAGGCGTTTAAAGCCTTTTTCTTCATGCTCCAAAAACAAGCGGGCTTTGCGGTAAGCTGTGGCAGAAGCACCGCCCATAAAATGCAGCGCATCAGCTCCCATACGGAGCGATGCTTCGAGGTTTTGCCGGTAAATGTGCAGGATACCTGCATCCATGAGATCGTACGCGTCTTCCCGGTCTATGGATCGTACAAACATGTGCAGGTTGGGAAAATGTTTTTTCACCGTCTCTACCAGCTCCAGGTTTCGGGCCGGGTTTTCCATCGCTATTACAATGGCCTGTGCTTCTGAGGCGCCTGCAGCCCGCAGCAGATCGAGCCGGGTGGCATCGCCGTAATATACTTTAATGCCCATTTTACGCAGCAGGTCTACCCGATCGGAATTCAGTTCCAATACCGTGGTCTCAATGCCGTTTGCATTCAGAAAACGGCCTACGGTGCTGCCAAAATTTCCGTAACCGGCTATAATAACGGGATTATGTTCTTCAAACTCATCTGCGTTAGGTGCTTCATCCTTGCCGTGGATCAACGGCAGTAAAATACGCTCTCCAAACAGCAGCACCATTGGCGTAAGCGCCATACTGATGGCTACTATCACCACCATTTGCTGCACGGCCTCTGGGCTTAATATATTTTGCTGCCCGGTAAATGAAAACAGCACAAAGGCAAACTCTCCTACTTCTGACAGACCAAAAGCCAATAAAATACTTTGCTCCCAGCTTAGTTTAAAAAAGCGGCCCAGGCCAAGCAAGATCAGCCCTTTAATAGTCATGATTGCAAAAACACCCAGCAGGATCTTTAGCGGAGACAACAGCAGGAGGTCGAAATTGATAGACGCACCCACCGCCATAAAGAATAAGCCCAGCAACAAGCCTTTAAACGGCTCTATATCGCTGATAAGTTCGTGCCGGAACTCACTATTGGCCAGTACCACGCCTGCCAGAAAGGTGCCCATAGCAGGACTTAATCCCACACGGGTCATTACAAACGTAGCGGTAACCACAATGAGCAAGGCCGTGGCGGTAAACAATTCCCGTACACTACTGCGTGCCACCACCCTTAACAATGGGCCTACAATAAATTTTCCGCCCAGTACTACGGCGATTACTGCGCCAATAAGCGTTAACGCCTCGGCCCAGCTGGGCAGTTGGCTCAGGATAGCAGCAGAGGTTAATTTATGCCCTGCCGTACCAGCAGGAAATTTTAATGCCAGCATAGGCAGAAAAGCCAGAATGGGTATCAAAGCCAGATCCTGGAACAGCAGCACTGCAATGGCGTTTTGCCCGGAGGCTGCTTTAAGCAACCCCTTCTCTTTAAAAATCTGTATTACAATGGCCGTAGAAGACATGGCCATAATAAGCCCAATGGCCAGCGCCTCATTCCACGGATAGCCCCAAAAACCCATAAAAAGGGCTATTGCTACCGCAGATACGCCCATTTGCAGGCTACCCATACCCACAATGGGCACCCTTAACTGCCAGAGCCGTTTGGGATCGAGCTCCAGCCCTACCAGGAACAGCATCATTACCACGCCAAACTCGGCAAAGTGCATAATATTTTCCTGTCCGCCATCGCTGATAAAACCCAGCAGGTAAGGCCCTATAAGCATGCCTGCGATCAAATAACCCAATACCGATCCCAATCCCAACCGCCGTGCAATGGGAACCATTACCACCGCGGCAGAGAAAAACACCATAATCTGAACCAATAAATCCTTTTCCATTCTTATCGCCTTTATGCCTTTTAAAAATACGAAAATACATTCAGCGACAATCTTTAATAAGTGAATAAAGTATATGATCCTTAATTCGAAAAATATTAATTTCGGACCTGATGAACCTTTATTATGCCAGACCGTATAAGATTAACCATACGTTCCATAACCCAAGAGACAGAAGACACTTTTACGTACCATTTTTCATCAGAACTTCCTGTAGCATACAAGGCAGGACAGTTCCTGACGCTCCTGCTCGATATTAACGGCAGAGAGGTTCGCCGCTCCTACTCCATGTGTACAGATCCGGTTTCTGATCCTTTTCCGGCAGTTACGGTTAAGCGTATACCCAACGGTGAAGTATCGCGTTACATTCTCGATCATTGGAAAGTAGGTATGGAAGTAGCTTGTCTGCCGGCCGCCGGTAAATTTACCCTTACCGAAAGTGAAACACCCAGGGATGTATTTCTTATTGCCGCCGGTAGTGGCATTACCCCCATGCTGGGGCTTATCAGGCAACTGTTGAGAACAGAGCCTAAAAGCAATATTCACCTGCTGTACAGCAACCGCACGCCCACCCAAACGATCTTTCATGCCGTGCTGGATGAATTACAGGCGCAATACCCGCAAAACCTGCATATTCACTATTATTTCAGTAATGGAAAACATATAGAAAAGGCCCGCCTTACCGTTACCAACCTGCAGGAAATCATACAGACACAATGCCGTTATGCGCATAAAGATGCCCGCTTCTTTGTTTGCGGCCCTTATGAATACATGCTTATGGCGCGCATTTCGATACTGGCATTAGGATTTCAGAAAGACCAGGTATTGCAGGAGAATTTTGATCCGCAAACCATACCTCCGCCGACCAAAGCACCCTGGTTGCAGCTACCACCACAGCAACTGACCTTCGTTGATTTTGATACGACCTACGAATTTGAGGTAAACGCAGACGAAACGATACTGGAAGCCGCCCTGCGGCAGGATGTGCCCTTGCCTTACAGTTGCCAGGGTGGCGCATGCAGCAGTTGTATGGTTAAATGTGTGTCGGGAAAAGTAGAGATGCATTACAACGAAGTGCTTACCGATCAGGACCTGGAAGAAGGTTGGGTACTCACCTGCACAGGCCATCCAATGAAGCAGACTACCCTTCATATTTAATGTGGCAGGGTGCCAATGCTGAAATGTGCTAATGCCTGAGCTTCGACAACTTCGACAAGCTCAGTTACCGAAGCTCAGTTACCGGAGCTCAGGCACCAGTGGATTCGAAGGGAGGACTGAGCCCCGCATGGGCGGTACAAGCGCTGTCGAAACCTCGAAGGGAGGTTCCTGAGTCCCGCATTAGCGGGACAGGCCTTGTCGAAGGGAGGTTCCTGAGCCTGTCGAAGGGCCGACCACCTGCAATCCGTCAATTCGCAATGCATTAATCCGGGCTTCGACGGCTTCGACAAGCTCAGGCACCGGAGCTCAGGCACCGGAAATTGGCAATGTGCTAATCCGTAATCCCCCAATCCGCTAATTCGCAATTCGCAATTCTAAATATGATCATCACCACGGCGGCTCACAGGCCCCAGCAAACCTTTCTCTGCCAATGGTTCGTGGTAAATAGAGTATTTGTAATACCGGCGCGTAATAAAATAACTGGTTGCAGAAACAATCATTAGCGGCACAAACAATACATAACCACCCGTCACCTCTGCAATCAAAAATATAGCCGTAAGCGGCGCGTGCAGCACGCCAGCCATTACCGCAGCCATACCGGTTACGATAAAATTAGGCGTATTGAGTGGAAACCAACCGGTAAGGTTTACAATATAGGCAAAGAGAAAGCCCAGCAAACCACCTATGTACAACGACGGGCCAAACACACCACCATTACCACCGGCACCCAGCGTAAAGGTAGCGGCAAAGATCTTGAGCAACATTAGCAATGCAGTCATAATAACAATGCCCATAGCAGGGTTGCTGCTGCCTTCAAAAAAGGAATGATTGGTTACCGTGCCGTACTGCCCACGCAATAATTCAGTAATGGTAGCATAGCCTTCGCCATACAAAGAAGGCAATACAAAAATGAGCACACACAAAGGAATGCCGCCTTTGAGCATGGTTTTTAATCCCAGCGGCTGCTTATGAAAATACCCTTCTACTACCCTAATTACCTTATTAACGTATATCGACAAAAAACCTGCTGCAATGCCCAGCATCACATAAAAAGGTATGGCCTGCATCTTCCAGCCATCGGTAATGAGGTAAAAGAATTTATCGGGGTAAAACAGCTGCGATACGACTGTAGCCGTAGCTGTAGAAATTAATATGGGAATGAAAAACGGAATGTTGAAATCGATAAGCAATACTTCCAACGCGAAAATAATGCCTGCGATAGGACTGTTAAAAATAGCGGCCACCCCACCCGATGCACCACAGGCCAGCAGCAAAGTAGTGTCTTTGTGCGACAGACGAAGATCGCGCGCGGTGTTGGACCCAATGGCCGAACCGGTAGCTACAATAGGTGCTTCCAGCCCTGTAGAGCCTCCAAAAGCTACCGTTACAGCGCCTGTAATGAGATGACCAAAGGTGTTTATTTTATCGATCCGGCTTTTGTTGTTGCGAATGCTGTCGATAACGGGTGTAACCCCTTTTTTTAACTGGCCTTTAAAAACACGCTTTAAGATAAGCACCGATAAACCTACGCCTACCAATGGAAACAATGCCGAAAGCCAGTTGCTCTTCATCAGATCATTCAGATGCTCTACTTTATGCTCTACAAACTGAACTGTAACTTTGAGTAAGGATGCAGCCAGGCCTGATAATACACCCACCACCACACTGGTTGCCAGTATAAAATTGCGGTGGCTCATGTACCTGGTTCTGATCTGGTCTACTTTAATGAGAAACTTACTCCATAACCGGTCGTATTGCGTCATAATGTGGGTGGCTTTGCTTGAATGGTAGTCAAAATTAGTGCAGCAGATGCATTCCAGCCGTATTAATGTGTTATTTACTCGTTAAACCACAGAAATAAAAACGCTGGTTTAAGCTAAAAAACGGAAATTAGGTTACTTCAAAATACTTATCCATGTCACAATACCTCAGCACTACCATCGCTATTTTCCGGCAGTATAAAAACCTGGGCGAAAAATTTATATTGCCGCTGGATATGAAACAATTACAATGGCGAAACGATGAGCGAAGCAACAATATCGCAATTCTTGTAAAACATATGCACGGCAATATGCTTAGCCGCTGGACTAATTTCCTTACCGAAGACGGTGAAAAAACCTGGCGCCAGCGCGACGATGAATTTGTAGATACCATCACCGATAAAGCTACACTCTGGCAACTTTGGGAAGAAGGCTGGGCCTGCCTCTTTGCTGCATTGGAAAACCTGGATGATGAACACCTGGGCGAGGGCGTTTTTATTCGCTCGCAACCCTTAACCGTCATGGAAGCTATCCAACGCCAGCTGGCGCATTACATTTACCATGTAGGGCAAATTGTAGTGATTGCCAAACAGGTAAATCCATAGTCGGCTATCTTTGCAACAAACCAGGAAATAATGGAAAACCTGCTGAAAAAGCTCAACATAAAAGACCAGCAATCACTTACGGTTATCAATGCACCCAATGATATACTGGCGCAAATACAAGCTACGCTTCCGCCATTCCTGACTCTAAAAACCAAAGCGGCTCAAAACGAAGCGGCGGTAATCTTTTTTTGCACCCAAAAGAAAGAAGTGGACCAATACGCTGCTAAGATCGTACCCTTGCTGCAGCCCGATGCCTTATTCTGGATGGCTTACCCCAAAGGCAGTTCTAAAAAATACAAATGCGACTTTAACCGCGATAACGGCTGGACCAAACTTGCCGAACTGGGTTTTGAACCGGTGAGGCAGATTGCCATTGATGAAGACTGGAGCGCGCTGCGTTTTCGCAATCCCGATTTTATCAAAACCATGACGCGCGGCTTTGCTGCTACGGAGAAAGGTAAAGAAAAGGTGAAGGCCGCGAAGAAAGGGTGATCATTAGTCCTTCGAGGCTTCGACAGAGCCTGTCCCGCCCATGCGGGGCTCAGCCACCGAAGCTCAAGAACCTCCCTTCGGATAAATTACCGGTGCCTGAGCTTGTCGAAGGCCCATTATCTCATCAGCACATTATTCACTAACTACAATTAGTAATTATAGCATTGGCCAATTGAGGTTCCAGCGCCAGGTAAGCGGCAGGCAGCCGCTCTTTATCGGTAATTTCAAAAGCGCCTTCTTCATTGATCTGCATATGAAAACGCACATTCTGCTCCTTAATCATGGTATACACCTGAAACAATTGCAGTTTATAGGCATTAATAGGGTTAAACGTAAATTTCACCATCTCCTCTCCCAACGGCACAGTAGCCTCAAAAATGTTGATCATGCCGCAAAAGTACATTCCCCATTGCTTACATCATACCCATGTATCGCAATTCGGCTATAAAAGTTAACTTCGGATGATAACCTTCTCATTAAACCATTCACTATGAATTTCCTAAATGCCAAAACCAGCTGGAGCAACAAAGAGCTGGGCTTACTTAAAATATGCATCGGCTCTGTCTATGTATTGGTAGGCGCTTATTTCCACGATTTCTTTATGCGTAACTACGCCATTTTCCTGGCCATATTTGGCGTTACGGTAGTATGGTCGGTGTACTTGTGGATTAAAAAATCGAAAGCACCGCACACGCCTTAAAATTTAAAGATGCTGTAACTGCGGCTTTTGTATTTTACCTTTTTACATCTTATTGCTATGCGCTTATTAAGCCTTATACTATTACTGTGCCTGCCTGTGGCCTCGTTTGCCCAACCAGCATCTTTTACAGAATGGCTCGAAAAAGGGAAAGCCGAATTTCATAAAGAATATGAAGACCAGGACTACGCCGCCGCGGTGGGTTATCTCGAAAAAGCAGCAGCACTGCAACCCAATAGTGCCGAGGCGCAATACTTTTTGGGCTATGCCTATGGCAGACTGAATAGTAAGGATGGGGAAAGAATACCTGGCATGTCGGTAGCGCTTACGCTCAAAGCCAGTGCGGCATTCGAAAAAGTGATAAAACTATCGCCTAAATACGAAGGCGAAATGCTGCTGCTCGATCCTTATTCCAAAATAGGATCGGAATGGAGCTCGCTGGCACTCGCACTGCTTAAACGCAACCAACCCGACTCTGCCCAATGGGCTTTTTCAGAAGCCCGTAAACGTGGCGCATTCCAGGATTTTATAGTAGAAACCGCCCGCTTGCGTGTAGCGCTTACCTCGCCCCACAGCATTCTCATTTCCTCCGGCGATAATATGACCTACCCCATTCTCTATCTGCAACAAATGGAGGCTTACCGCAAAGATGTGGCTTTGGTAGATGTAAGCCTGCTCAACAGTGTATGGTACCCATCTTTCTTACGCGATGCAGGCGTGGTGGAATTTAGCATGTCTTCTCCTACGCTCGATACACTTTCTTACATTGCCTGGAGTGCCGCACGCAGAACGATTAAGGACACTCAGAACCAGCCCAAATTTGCCTGGACGCTGCAACCCAGTTATGCCAACGATTACCTGCTGCGTGGAGACCGTTTACTGCTGGACTTAATTACCTATAACCAGTTTCGCAGGTCCGTATTCTTCTCAATGACTATGGCTTCTGAATCGATGCTAAGCCTCCAGGATTACCTTAAACCGTATGTATTGCTGGGCCTGTTGTCTGCCGGGCCAATGACCAAAACAGACGCCCAACAACTAACCGACATTACAAAAATGTTGGCGCTTTTCGAAAAAGTAAACCCCAACAGCACCGACCAATTAAATATGGTAAACGAGATCCGGGCTGCTATACTCTTATACATTGACCAAACCATTAAAGACCGTCGTAAAAAACATGCCAGCGAAGTGCTTGCCTTATTCGAAAAAATGGCGGAGCTGAAGAAATATCCGGTAAGTGAGCAAACGCAAACCTATATTGACTGGCTGAAAAAAGAATTGGCTTAATGCGGTTCCCGGTCGGTATAATACCTAACCATAGGCCGGTGTTTGGAGCTGCGGTCTACAATCTCAAAACCGGCTCTTTCAAATGATTTATACAACCCGATCCACGCAAAGGAATCGGGTAATGTTGCAGTGGTTGGAATGGTTGGGTACGCTTCTATAACCCGAATGCCCTGCGACCTGGCATAAATAACCAGTTCTTTGAGCAATGCTACCGAAACGCCCATCTTGCGGAAACGTTTATCGATAAAAGTGCAAGGCACAGACCATACCGGTTCATCATCGATCCGTTTGTGCACGCGCGATTTTTCCAGTTTTATAAAATCTTCGCGTGGCGCAAAAGCACACCAGGCCACCGGCACCTCTTCATACAAAGCCAACAATCCGGTAGGCTTTCCTTCCTGTACCAGCGCACGCATGGCTTCTTTGTTACCATCGTCTTGTTTTCCTTCTGTAAAATCAGCCTTTTTTAAGCGATAGTACATGCACCAGCAATGGCCGCAAGCGCCCTTTGCACCAAACAACTGCACAAATTTGCCCCAGTTGCTCCTGGTAAGCGGTTCAAAGCTGAGCCCGGCCAAAAAGTCTTCGTCAACAGCGTTTGTCATAGGCATCATAGCACAAATATAATTAATAGGCTGCTACCCTTTAAAATAGTTAAATTACATATAATACAATACATGCTATTGTTAATCGATGATGTGTACCGTATTTGATTAACCCTTGAAATGACTTAGCTATGTTTGAAGACAAATACAACGCAGGAAAAGCGCTTCGCAATAAAGTAGCCAGAAGCCTCCAGGCCGATTATAAAATGGCAAAAGGAAGACCTACTGTGCTTCAAATGATCAACAGTTCCAATTACGATCGCATACCCGATCTTATTCCGGTACGGCATTTCCGGATGAGCAAATCGCCATTTGTTTTTTACAGAGCCACTGCTTCGTTTATGGCGCGTGATCTGGCGCCGTCTCCCATATCGGGTATACAGGTGCAGGCCTGCGGCGATTGCCACCTGATGAATTTTGGCGGTTTTGCCACGCCGGAGCGTCACCTGGTGGTAGACATCAACGATTTTGACGAGACCAATCCCGGCCCCTGGGAATGGGATGTAAAAAGGCTGGCGGCTAGTTTTATACTGGCTGGCCGCGAAAAGAATTTTAGCGAAGACAGTGCCAACGACCTGGTGGCAGAGCTGATGATGGCCTATACCGAGAAGTTAAACCTGTTTGCATCTATGAAACTGCTGGACCTCTGGCATGTACGGTTCGATCTGGAGCAGATTGCTGCACAAACCAAAGAAGAACGGATAAAGGAGAAACTGGCCAAAGCCATTACCAAAGCGAATAAAGTAACCCACGATCATGTCTTTTATAAAATTACCAGCAACAACCTGGGCAAATTTCAGATCAATGAACAGCCGCCACTCATAAAACGCCCCATAAACCTGGAAGAGTCGATGGACATGATCAATACGTTTATGGATCATTATAAAAGCACGTTGCAACCCGACCGTAAACTGCTGCTGGACCAATACGAAATTATTGATGTGGCACTAAAAGTAGTAGGTGTAGGCAGTGTAGGCACCCGTTGCTATGTAGTACTGCTGATTAACGACAACCACGAACCATTGCTCATGCAGGTTAAGGAAGCCCGAGAATCGGTGCTGGCGCCCTATGCCGGAGCAAGCCCCTATAAACACTTTGGAGAGCGCATTGTACAAGGCCAAAGGCAGATACAGGCCGCCAGCGATATGTTCCTGGGTTGGGCTACAGGCCCGGCGGGCAGACATTTTTACTTCCGGCAGCTGAGAGATAAAAAAATGACACCGGATATTGAATCGTACGATAAATTTCTGCTCACGGCTTATGCCCGTTTGTGTGGTGGCATACTGGCCCGCGCGCATTGCAAAACAGGTATGGGCCCTCAAATATGTGGTTACATTGGCAAAAGCGATTCCTTTACCAAAGCCATCTCCCGTTTTGCTACAGCCTACGCCGACCAAACCGAAAAAGATTTTGGGGCCTTTGGCAAAGCTATTAAAGCAGGTAAATTACCAATATTGGATTCTTAACCGCTACTCTGAGAAGTTGAAGAAATATTTCTTTAAAGGTCTGGCCTCAAAGGTGACCGGTGGCTTACTATCCTGCCCGCGGGTAGCTTGCAGCAGCAGGTCTTTAATAACCACTGTGCCATTCACCGCAAAACCCAAACGTCCTTTGGGTGTGAGCAGGTTTTTCTCATCGGTGTACAACATTACGGCTTCATCATTAATCCAGATGTAAAGCAGGTTGCCGGTCTTTTGAATTTTCCAGTGCAGCCATTGGTATTTGGGCGGGTAATCGGTTTTGGGCAGTTTGCCAATATTGCCCGTACTGCGAATAAAACGATCTGGCGCAGTAGCGCTAAAAAGCGAACGATCTTCTATGGCTACAACCTTATCTAACTGGTTTAATAGTATACCCAGGTATTTTTCACCATTGAGGTTAAGCATTACTTCGAGCAGGTAAGCATTGGAATCGACCAGGCAGTTAAACGTAAGCACATAATTATCCGGCAGCCTACCTTTTGAAGTCATAATAGCCCAATCGGTATTCTTTACACCCACTACCGCTTGCTGGTCTGCTGTCCAACTGCCATTTACAATATGCCAATGTTTTTGCAGGCTCTTCTTTCCGAAAGTTTCATGCAGCACGGTCTTTGTCTGCGCTGTGGCGCTCATACATACACAGCAAAACCAAACAGAGACCATGCTCCATAACAACACACCAGACTTTCGCCTATTCTTTATCTTCATTGCCGGGTTCTTGCGCTTCATCATCTTCATACTGCTCCAATTCGGCAAGCAGGTGCTCTTTCATATCTGCTGCAGATACCACCACAGTATTGAATTCTGGCGTTGGAAAACCGGCAATGAGGATGCCATCTTCCTCCAGCGAATCGAGTAAATCCAAAAAATCATCCGCATCCAGGCTTACGGCTTCGCAATTTGCCCAATCATCAATTAGTAATAACTGGCTGAACTCTGCTTCCGGAAACACAGGAATAATGGGCTGTGTACCATCATCGCCCAGGGTACAAAACCCATCTACATCTTTCAGCATCCAGATTTCCTCGGCATCGGCCACTTTGCGAATGAGGTATCCGTACCGCTCTTCGGCAGACAATTGCAGTATGTTTTCTATTTTAGGATCGTTGTTCATCATTGGATTGTTGTTTTAACAACTTTGTTGCTTCGTTTCTTATTTTTTTTGTGGTGCCGTGTTGCGCCAAAATGGCTAAAATGGCGGGTGTAAGGTATTTATGCTCCAGTACAAAATCATAGAAATGTCCATCGCCCTCTTTTACCAATTTCTCCACTACGGCCGCATCGTTGTGATGCCGCTCAAAAGTAGCCATCATTTCTTCAAGTTTATAATGGTCTTCGGCAGTTTGCGCACTGGTATCTTGTGTAAAGACGCGTAAAAGCAGCTTACCTGGCTGGAAAAACACAAACAGGAATATGGAAAGATCCCAGGAAAGGGTTTCTTTAAACGATTCGTCGAGAAAAAACTGCTTTACAAAAAAGAAGGGACTACCCTGGTAAAACGGCCAGCTGGCCTCCGATTTCTTCCATTTGGGTTTGCGGTACAATGCCGACATGAGCGCAGGTCGCATCATATCTACCGTTTCATACTCGTCGCGGTCGGTATCTCCCTGGTACATAATGGAATCGTGCTGGGCCAGCTCATGGTAAACAAATTGGCCATCCACGCTTTTTTCCACCACCACAAAAACCAGTTTCCAGGCAGGTTTGCCCAATACGGTTACCGGCATTTTGCCGCCAAAAAGGTATAAAAAAGCAGGCTCAGCATTGTCTATAACCAATACTTCGTCTTCGAGTTGTACCTCGCCGATAAAGATGGCAGCTTTGCCATCGATAACAGGCACAGGAAAGTCAAATGTGTACATAACGCAGTGATCGTTTGGTTGATACTGCAAATATCCGAAATCAATCCGGCTTGCGGCATTTAGCCACCCAGGCGTTGAGCAAAAACCTAATTACCCTGCCAGTATGGCTATTGGGATCAATGCGCCGGGCCAGGGCCGGACTAAGGCGGTAATACCATGTAATAAACAGGCGGCCCACTGGTGTAACAGCCAGTGTTTCATCGCGGTATTGCCGCAATACATACACTTCCGGCGCGTTGTAACTGCCGTACACCGCGGTAGCGATATAACATTTACCCTTGTCTTCGGCCATTACAATAGCTACAACTGCGGTGTTCCTTTCCTCCAGTTTTTTGCGGTAAAAGGCTTTCATTTGCTCCGGTGCCAGATCGATTGCTTTTTGCGCATAGGCCAGGTTTTGAGGCGCAATGGGCAGCAACCCGCTTGCACGGCCCAGTGCCAGCTCTTCTAACGCCCTTCTTTGGTTGATGGTGAGCAAATCTGTAGCGGTAGCAGTGCCGTACCCGGTTCGGGGGTAAACAGCGTCAACAATATCCTTACAGGCTTTAAGGCCCAAACCCGTTGCATCTTTTAACTGCTTAATGGCCTTGAGTTTACTGTCTGGATTAGCGGCCACCAACTGACGCAGGTTTATCACCTTTCCGTTAATCGCAATACTGCCCGCATCTGTTTGTCCCGCTATGCCATCGGCAGCCTGAAATTTTCCCCACCAGGCTTCATGGCTTTCTGGGCTATCCTGCAACATAGCATCAAAGCTGCGTTGTGCCATTTCATAATTTTGAGCAAGCAGGTATTGGTTAGCTCCCGCCAGATCTGCCCTATTGGCAACTACACCACCAAGCGCAATAGCTTCGGCCACATCTATCTTCTTACCACAATGCAGGCAAAAACCTGCCAGATCAGTACTCTCGAGCATAATCTGTGTATGACATTGCGGGCATTTTGCTGCTGACAACATAAAGTCTATTGTTTAATGAAAGTATTGTATTGGTCAACCGCCCTGTTGTAAGATGCTTTAACCAGGTTGTAACCCTGGTCTATCCGGGTCTTTGGCTCATTGGCCAGTTTTTTGTCCAGCAGCTCCAGCAGCACCGATACGCAATAGGAACAATTGCGGTAAAAATCGGTGTATACTTCACGGTAATAGGCATCTGACAGTTTAGAAAAGTCTATCGTTTTAGTATTCGCGTTCTTATCTACCGATGCTTTTAGGTCGTTTAATTGTGTGCGCAATGCCTGCGCATCTGTTTCCGGTTGTTCAAAGCCATCCATTGCCCGTTGCAATTGTATCAGGTCTTTTTTCATAGGCACCACATACATTGCAAGTTTACTTTTGGCGAGCAATACCAGCTCGGCCCTATCGCCCACCTGTGTAGCCAGCGCCGAGGTTTTGCGCCAGGCTATCTGCCCCTGGTCTATGGCATTTACCATGCTATCGCGCAGCACCAGATAGCTTGCAAACGTGGTATCCTGCTTGTATTTTTCTTCGGTAAAATAACTGCTCATGCGGCTGCACCACATGCCTGTTCTATCGAACCAGTAAAAGGCGGCGGCAGACCATTTGGCCAACGCTTCTTTTTCCGGCACTGCTGGCACCACTTTAGCCGTAGCCCGGTATGCTTTTTCGTCATCTACCGGCAAAGCGCTGCGGTCGCAATCCACAAAATAGGCACGGGTTTTCATGTTGCGTTTGAGCTTGTACATATTCTCATCGGCGGCCGTCTTAATGGTATTCGCGTAGCTTTGAAACGACTGCTGGTAGGCATTGTGCAGACTAATAAGCGCATTGCTGTATTTCATCTGGCTCACGGCCTGCTGGGGCGTAATGCCGGCTTGCTGCGCCTGTGCGACTATACCGGCAGTCAGAAAAAATAGCGTTGCTGTAATTTTAGATAAAGCAGACATAGGATAATTGGTTCGGTATTTAAGTAAAACGATAAACGGGATTTGATCAGTTCCACACCGGCATTTGCCGCAAGGGAATAACATCGGGTTCTTTCTCTTCCACTTTGCGTCTGGTTCCAGGCGCATTTGCAGGCCGGGGCTTAGGCTTGGCCTTTTGCACACTGGTATCGTGTGGCGATGGCGGTTTAGGTGCGCCTGGCTCATTAAGGTAAATGGTAACCTGTGTAGAAGGTGTTGTGGTTGCTTTCCCTTCTGCGGGGCTGGGAGCTACGGGGTGGGCAGCGGCAGGTTTTTCGGTCTTTGGCGTATCCGGAAAAGTTTGCTCCAGCCATTGCTTAATCTCGGCTTTAAAATTCAACACAAGAATAACTGCGATGCTGGTGAGCAGCAAAAATGCGATAAATCCGGTGCCCTTGCCACCGCCCCGCTCAGGGCTTGTATTGTAAGGGTTAGGGTTGCTGGGTGATATAGGCATGGTTGGGTTTGTGGCAGTGATGAATGTGGTTTGTTACAGGTTTTTTACGGGTATTTCTTTCTTAGTGGCAGTATCCACCATCATAATCCGGTAGCCGGGCACCTGGTATACACGAAAAGTATAGATGTGCTCGTTGTAGGTTACAGTGCTGCCCTCCGGCGCTACCGGTGCCGTTACGTTTACGGTATAATAACCATTGGCCGTTTGCGGATATGATTCTACATACACACTGGCCTCCTGCAAAGCTTTTATGATGGGCAATGCCTTTACATCCTCTTCCATGGCGGCACGGGTTTTATACGGCCGCACAGCGCCAGAAGACAATATTTTGTAGGTAAGCAATTGCTCTCCCTGGTACGGTGTATCGCCAACGCCGGCTGCATAAAAAGTATCCATTTGCCAGGTTACCCGCATTAGTTTGCCACTCAGGTTAGCGTCAATATCATTATCACAGTATAAACTGGTTAGCGTTCCGTCCCTATCAATAAATGTGGCTACGTAATAATCGCCGTTGCCATCAAACTCTACAAACTGCAAGGTATCGGTATGTATCGTGGCCGCCTCCGCTTTAGTCACCGGCTTGGTTGCAGCCATTGTATCCGGCGTGGTTACCATTACCGGCTCTGCCTGCTTTACTTGTTGTTGCTGGCTACCCGTTTGGCAGGATGCACCTGCAACAACGGTTGCAAATAGTATTGCTATTACTGTACTCTTCATTCTATGTCCGGGTCTATTGTCTCTATTCAAGAATCTTGTATCTGTATACGCACTTTACTGGCGCGGCATCGCAGCCGTTAAGCACCACATCGCCGGGAAACTTATGGTGTTGCGCAACCTGCGCCAACCGGCCCTCAAGCCCTTTGATGCTTGCAACTCCCGATTGCATAGCCCATTGGTAACTGCTGTCGGCCTCCAGCGGCGAGTGGTTTAATACCGTCCAGAAAACGCTATTGCCCACTAAGATAAGGGGATTGGCGTAACCCAATGTATCCTTAAAAACCGTTTCACCGTCTGTAACATGTCCCTGCGGGTTATAAACTACCGGCAAACTATCGTGTGTAATGCTGCTCCAGGTTTGCACCACCCGCCCATCTTTAATCCATATCATGGTAGTATCGCTGGTGCCGCTGGCCCCGGTCAGGTAAATTTTGGCGGCCACTACCCTTACCATATTGCCATCGCTACTGTAGGTTACCGTATTGCGTATTACAGAAGAATCTTCCTGGTTGCTTTCTACAAAGTATACCGGGCGGTATTGGGCATCGTACATAATGCTATCGGTATTACTGTAGCCGGTAATATTGTTGCTGTGCAGCGCTGTAAGGTGGTTATGCTCATCATACGCCATTGTGGTTACAAAACTATCCGTTCCATCCACAATGGTGTAGCCCGTGAGTTGTAAAACATGGCGCTTAGCTCCCGGATTATGCATTTGCCCGCAGGCCGTACACAACAGTAAACCTGTGCAAACAATTAAGGTACTTTTCATAAATTGGTTCTATTGGACTGTTCTATCCCGTATTTTTTTCCGTTCCGAAAATTAAAGCCCACTGCTTTTCCGCTAACCAGATCAATGTATAACACATCGTCCATTTTATCGCTGGAGCCTTTACTGCCTGCTATAGCCAGGTGTGTATTATCGAAGAGCTTAAAACTGCTCATTTCTGCAAAAGGTAATGTAATGGTTTTAAGCACTTTACCATCCGGCGTCACCATACTCATCAGCAATGGCGCTTCGTAGGTAATGTTTTGCTTATGCAACAACAAGTAGGCATTAATGCTATTAACTTTTACCGTTGGCGGGTTTTCTTTTATAACGCCTTTATTTTGGGGGTTTGTGGTATACCCGCATAGAAAAGCGCCATAAATAAACACCTGGTCGTTAATGCGACTTATGCTATCCATAGCCAACCCACGGCCATGTTTGCCCACACCGCTGTAATGTCCCTTATACAGGTAACGTCTTGCGTTTTCGGGTGAGTTGGTGTGGTAGTTATAACCCAATTTGAGTAATTCAATATCCTTATCGCCCAGCACACCAATAAAATTGCCACCTGCGGCATCGTACCCCAGCACCATATCATCGGGAGCAACACGCTGTTTTAGCCCATCTATAAAATCCTCATCCACCTTAGCCTCTGTTATGCTGAGTGTCTTGGTATCGAGCATATAAAAAAGCGCGTCATTGCCCCTGTAAACAATATTGCCCGTAGCCGCATCGTAATAATATTCTTTACTGGTAGGCATATTTCCTTTTTGAGCAGGATTTTGTTTTTCCAGGTCTTTGGCGTCTGCTACCATCTTGCCACTTGCTTTATCGAGCACCAGCAAACCATCCATAAAATAGAACAGGTACGCCTCCGACTGGCCCAGTAAAGCCGAAGCAAAAACCCAGTCTCTCTTCTGCCCGTATAACTCCTCACGCCATTCTTCTGCGCCCGTTTGCAGGTTAATTACCTGGGCATAATAGTGCATAGTGGCATGGGTAATGCCCTTACTCACGCTGTGTGCCTTGCTATACTCAGTTAAAACGGCCACCATTGGTACTGCGGCACGGGTATAGTACATGGCAGGCGTTTGTGCACGCTTATCGCTGTGTTTATCCAATGTTGCGTATATAAACCACACCAGACCCACCACGAAAAGAATACCTACAACAAAAACGGCCAACAATCTTTTCATACATACGGTTATTAAGCTATTGCGTTATTAAAAACGGCTTCATATTGTCGTTTGCAAACGGGTAGTATTTTACAGGCAGCATCAGCTTATTTTTAGGGAACCGAACACCGTTGTAATCGAAATAGCATCTTGTAATCCCGGCATCTTTACTCCATTTAGTCCAAATTTCAAGTATATAATCACCCTTTCCGTCTTTAGCGAACTGAAAGTTTACTTCTTTGGTCGATAACAATTTCTTTTGCCCTTCACTGGTTTGCTGCAATAACCAGGAAGGCGAATCCCAATCGTATTTATTATCCTGCGCTATTTCAAACTCGCTGTTTAACCTTTCATTCATTCCAGACCCAGGGCCCACTATTACGCCCATTTGAGCACTAGAGGAGATATAAACTTCGTATCCCAGTTTTTGGGCAATGGCTTTCTCGTCATGCGCTACTTTGCCCAACTTCCTGAGATTGCGATCCAGCAGGTAAGAAACCTCCTTTTCGCGTACGATGGGCCGTGGCACTACCAGTTGCGGTGCTCCTTTTACGGGTTTAGCCATCGGCCTGGGTTTGGGTTGCTCTTTTTCTACCCTGGTGATGAGCAAGCCCATTGCCTGCCCATGCACTGCATGCAAAACGTATTCTATCTTCGAAACAGCACTCAGCTCCAAAGCCAGTTTAAACATAGAATCCGGCATTAAAATATCGTAGTTGTCTCTGCCAGACCGGCCTATAATGTATGATAGCGATACCACACCCACCTCATCATACAACGCTGCATTGGCATCAAACGACCAATATTCTTTGGTAAGCGGAATGGAAACATGATCGTGAAAGTTTACCAGCACCGATTTTCCATCTTTTACAAAATGGTAATACTGCTTACGTTTCCAATACAACGGATTACCGCTTTGCAGCACACCATATTCTGTTATTTTCTGACCGGTAACGGGGTCCATCAGCCAATTTTCTTTTTCAGCTTCGTATGTAATGTAATAGGCGCTGAATCCGTCCAGCACCTCGATGTCTTTAACCGTACCAGGTGCTATGGTTTCAGTACCCAATGTGTCCATCAGACCGTTTTTTCCGGCGCAGAAAGGCACATATGCCAGGCGTTGCGCCTGCAAACATTCGGATGCAACAACCAATAGCAGCATACCTATAAAGAGAAACTTCATACCAATGATAATTTAAGTAACAAAAGGGCTGCAAACAAGTTGTCATTTAGTGCGGCGGGGTGTTCTGCTCTTTTTACCAAACAGAAACCAAAGAAAAATTAATGCAGGAATAGCTGGCAATAGCGCCCAGGGCAAGGCTACCAACGGCTGCCCTGCCTTCAATGCATGATAAGAACGGTACACACAGACCCAAAAGGCAAAAGGATAAATGGTGCTAACCACCACAAACAATACCATCAAAATCGTTTTCGTGTCCCAATGCTTCACACCTCCCAGCGATCCAATCGTCATGGCATTGGCAATAAGCACACCAGGCCATAATATAGCCGGTAGCGCCGCAACAATCCATAACAGTATGGTAACGATGGTATAAATCATGTATGGGTATTCCAAAAGCAAGGTATTTTATCCTGCTCTATTCTGTGTAAAAGTACCGCACGGTTTCCTTAATTCCACCGGTTTGCCATTGCTCCATTTCGGGATACCTTGCCCCTGTTTTCTTTTCATAAGAAACGAATGGCAATAATGTTCCTGTCATTTCCTTAAACCGGGTGTAATACCGGTTGCCCCAGATGGGCATGTCCATAACAATGGTCCAGAATTGCTGATTACCTGCCAATGCGATTGGATTAAGGTATGCGGTATCAGCCACGTAAGCCTCATCCAGGTATTCGCCCGCATCATTGTAGAGATAGCTATATGCCGCATTGCCGGTTTTCTGCATTACTCTCCCTTTCTTTAGCATCAAAGTATCTGCCTGGTATACCATTGCCGTATCTACTTCTTCTTTAGCGGCGCCGGTTTTGTTCAACGGGCAGCTAGCTGTACTTATCACAACCATGTCAGCTGAAACATAGGTTACCTTAGCCTTTGTTTGAAGGCCAAATACCGGCTCTCCATCCACAAAATGTACAAACGCAGCTACCCTTCCCTGATTGTCGTATTGCACCGAATCTAACCCGCGAATGCCATCAAACCCTTGCTCGTAACAATAAACCAGCTGGTTTCTTTCGTTATACTTAAAAACCGTGGTGTCCGAAAACCGTTCGCCATCTATGCTGTAATCGTGCACACTCATGGCTAGCTGTAAAGGAGGTTTGTGATCGTTATCCAAAGACAATTTTCCATTACAGGCATGCAACGCTGCCACGCTTATCAATAAGGCGCCTGATGCCTCTGCAACACGTCTCTTCATTACTTATTTTTTTGCAGTTTAACAGCTACGCCATCAATTGTAAATACCGGTGAGGAAAACATGATATTAATATATCCGTCTACAGCCTCGCCGTAGGAACCGGCATTCAGCGATTCTGTAAAATAACCAACCGATGCGCCGGTAAAGGTAAACGTGCGGCTTACCTTACCGCTTTCAAGGTCTTTACAGGTTATGGAGCCATCCATTTTCTGGGCAGGATTGGCCAGCCATTGCAACAGCAACGGATCCAGCGGGCCTTTTAAACCCACACTCATAGTTACATCCTGCACAGCAGCTGTGTGCAGTACAGTATCTTCCGGTTGCCGGGTTATAGCATAATTCCAGGAAGTGACTTTATAGTTTGCCATCTTTTTAGTTGCAGGCAAACTACAGGAAAACGTTACCTGCGTTTGCGCAACGGCGGTATAAAAAGGAAATAAGGCGCAGATAACTGCCAGGCCCGCGAGCTTTCTCATACGAATCATAATTTAAGGGTTGGAGGTTACAGGTTAGCAATATGATCGATCCACCATTGACCGTTCTTCTGCGAAAGATGGTACTGTTGCACACGGCCATCGTGCCACTTAATGGTTACATCGGCATTGTTGTTATTGGCTGTAAACCGGGTAATCTCTGACCGGTCGGGTGCAAAACCATTTTCATAATCCTGCCCTCCCGTTACCAGGTCAAAATCGAGTCCTTCACAAGGCCCCTCTGAAGAAGGCCGCTCAATAAGCCAATCGTCTACTTTTTTAAAATAACGGTGCATACTGTCGAGGTAGATCTCCGACAATTGCCCGGAAGATTGCAAAAGGCTGATGTATTGCTCCTTGCCTGCAGGGTTTACCCGGTATGTTTTGGGATTGGCTGCCGAGCCGCAGGTGTACAAACTGATTTGCGCTGCCTGCGCTATGGTTTTGCTGTACCAATGCAAAAAATACTTTACCCGCTGCACTGCACTGCTATCGGGTACAGTCGCTTGCACATCCTTATGATGCGCTGCCGTTACGTCCATGGTGCTGTTGCGGTTCACTACATTGCAGCTGCTTATTGCAACAGCCAGCATTGCAATACTGATTAACTTGCTCATTTCACAGATATTTGGTCTTAGTTGGTACAATTGCCTTCTATTGCAAACATGAAAGACGATTGAACGGCGCAAAGTTCGGATGTCGGCACATCGCAAATAACCCGTCCGGGACATATTTAAGGCCCTAAACACCATTTTTGCAGCAAGCAGCCCCTATACCAGCTATCTCCTATCCTGTTAAAACAAGAAAAGAGGCCCTGAGGCCTCTTTAGACTATAATCAGTTTGCACAGATATTTAATCCGTATTCATTTACTTGTTATCCATTGCAATATCGAGTAGCGCCTGGGGGTTAGATACCGCTTTGCTTACCGGCATTTTTTCTTGCCCATCATCATCACCGGTTCCTGCACTAAAGGTCATTTCTGCCGGCATTTCGGGTTTCTTATCAAAAATGGAAGCATACAACAAAGCCGAAGCCAGGTAGCCAGCATCATTCAGCATATGCAGGGTTTGCTTACCATAACGCAATTTGTCGGCACCGCCAGCATTGTAAACGTATTTATGGTTTCCTTTATAGGCATCTTTAATAGCAGTACCCAACGCATACAGCATGGCGTTCTTATTATCGGCCACTACTGCATTGGCGTTGCTGTTCATTTCCTTAAAATAGTTTTCGAACTCAGCCGCACTTTCGGCATAGCTCACCGGCGACATGAGTTCATACACCAGGATTACCGCATCGGGACTGTTCTGGTGAATCTTATCTGCAAACATTTTTACAGAAGCTTTATACTCCGCCAGATCCTGCAGCGCTACAGGTGTTTTCTCCTGTATTACTACATAGTCATAATAGTTCTTGTCTTTATCGGTTTTGGCAAAAGCCGCATCGGCCTTGGCTTTATCTTCGGCGTAGATCTCTTTTAGTGAAATACCCATCTCTACCAATTCATCTACCTTCATATCGTTTTTGTTGAAGGCGCAGATCTCCTCAAACATCTCGGGCAGGTCTACATAAAAATCGGTGTGGCTGTTGCCAATAAACAAAATGCGTTGGGCGCCTTCTGCCACAGGGGCTTTGGGTTTAGAACGGGTAGTTGCGGTTTCGGTTGTTTTACCGGCCGTCTGTCCCGCTTTGGGTTTATCGCTGCTGTTGCAGGAAAAAACCGCCAACGACAATGTTGCAAGGGCTACATGTTTCAGTTTCATAGTGGATATGTATAAAGGTTAATGAAAACAAATATCGGGATAAATAGTGCCGGTACAATTCAAAAAAAAATGCCGCCCCATCCCCAGGGCGGCATTGAACCATTTCCTGTCTTAAATAAAACAGGACTACCAGATGAAAATTAACTATTTGCACTTGCTGCCGGTTACTAACCGGCATTGGTAATATGATTAAGCGATGATTGTTGCTTGCTAAACCCGGTTTTAAAAAAAGGCCGCCCCATCCCTAGAGCGGCCTAAACCACCTCCTTTCTTCGACAAGAAAAGACTACCAATGAAAATTCTTGATCCGATTTATATGTGCAAGACTAACAACCAATATATCAAAAAAGCTATGCTGCACTGCCGTATGGCTCAGAAGGCTTATTACCTTGTTTCACAATTTCCGTTCTATCGCTGCAACAGTACAAAGTTACTATCGCTGCCTGTTGCTTATCACCCCTTTGAGACACATTTTCGTCCTTAAATTCTTTTTTTTAAACAGTCTTTTTGATCCGTAACCAAAGTTACAGGCATAAAAAAACCGTCCCAGCCCTGGGACGGTTCTAACCACCACCTTCCTTAAACAAAGAAGGACACCAAATGAAACATTCAGAAACCTTGCGCATATTATCTATTGCAGGCTTCAATATCTTATACCTTAAACGATGCTAATGATAATTGGCATTGAAAAGGGTTTGTATCATGTCAAACAAGCTATCTGCTTTCTGAACACAAAGGTATTAGGCCGTGCCTTTTCAAATCACCCCGTTGAGACATTTTTTCGTCCCGATTGACTTTTTTAGGAAATGATGGTACTCATTTATTTACGTGAATAGCCTTTTTACACAACCTCTTTTTGCAGATACATGAAGCAGTTTTTATAAAAAAGCCAGAGAGCCATTTACAGCACCTCCGGTTACCCTTGCACAGCAGTGCTTAAAAACAACCCACGAAGCCCGGCGCATTTTTCACCTTACAAGAAGCCATATCAGCATACGTACACCAACAAAAAATGCTTCTCTGTTGCAGAACAAAGAAGCATAAGTATTATAAGCTATAATCACAAACAACTGTTATAAGGGGCAGACTTCGGCCTCGCCATGTTTTGTAACCGAACCCGGCAAAATTTTATATTTTTTCTTAAACACGGTAATGAGGCTACTGGGTTTCTTAAACCCAAGTATAGCAGCAGTTTCCTTTACCGAATACCTTCCTGATGTAAGCATCCGGTGCGCCTCTTTCAGACGCTCGTCCTGAAAATATGCAAATACACTGTTGCCAAACAATCTGCGGAATTTGCCTTTAAAAGTATTGATACCCATACATGACATGGCAGCAAGAGACTCAATGGATGGTGGACTGGCCAGGTTTTCAATTAATTTTTTCTCCGCTTCCAATAATAAATCTACATCATTGGCATAAAGTCCTTTTGTTTCCAACTGCACTACCAGTTTTTCATAAAGCCGGGTAAAGAAACGTGTTATAATATCGGTAACCAGTTTTTCTACCTTTAATTTATACATTGGGCTGTCTTCATGCAGCGCAAACACCTCTTTCAGCAGCTGATCATATACAGGATCGAGCTGTTCAAATCCCAGCGCCTTATCCTTTAGCGCAAAATATTTATCCAGCAATCCATTGGTACAAGCCGGCCCCAACAAATCGATCAACCACGATTCTTTTAAAGTGATATGAATGCCGTAACCTTCTCCTTGCGCAAATGGCACGTGTATACAATGCGAAACACTATGCGATATAAAATGAACAATGCCGCCAGGTGTTTCGAATGCCACTGGCTCATCATTTATTGTAAATGTTATACCAGACTTTTTAAAGTCGTGGATATGCAGGCCATACACTTTTTCTTCTGAGGCTTCGCAGATAAAGGACAAACCTATACCTGTCCGCACAAAATCCATAATAGAAACCACAATACCAGATGGCATTTCTATACACTTTACAAAGCCTTCTCCTAAGTATGGGCTACAGTAATCTACCCTATCATTGACCACAGGTAGATTCATAAACGTAGACACATTCTTCAGAAATTCGTTTTTTGTATAATTCCTGATCACATATGGAATCATCATAGCGTAAAAATTAAGTGGCGTTCTTTCCGTAAGAAATGGATAAATACTAAGTTCTATAAAAAACTGCCTGTTTCTTTTTAACAGAAACAGGCAGTTACAGTGGAGATAAAGGCAGCACAACAGCCCCTTTTACCCCGACATACTATTTCTGAATTTTCACAGATTGTTTTTCGCCACTTGCATTGGTAACACTCAGCAGGTAAACACCATTGTTCAGGTTCTCCAGGTTAGATACCGTAAAGGCATTGCTGCCTGCGGCTACCTCAACCTGCTGTACTTTAATAATACGACCGCTCACGTCTGCGATGGATACCTGTACACTACCCGCTTCTGCAGCAAAATAGGTAACGGTAAGCGTGTTGCTGAACGGTACCGGAGCGGCAGACATCTGGCCCTGAGCATCCAGCGCGCTACCGTGGTTCAATACCAGCACATTGCTGTGTTTCAGTTTGCCATCAGATTCGGTCATCAGCAGTTTATAATATGCTTTGCCCTGAATCACATAATTGTTGTGTGTAAAGCTAAAGCTGGTGCTTTCGCCTTGCTGGTATACGGTGCCCGCTGGTACAAAGTTTTTGCCGTTGGTGCTGTACAGCACTTCAAACTTGCCATTAGGCTCTGGTTTGGCAATGGTCCAGTTCAGTACTGCATTGCCATTATTGTTTACCTGACCCGTAAAACGCACCAGGTCTATCGCCAGGGCAAACGGATTGCCACAAATA
>JAVBJN010000112.1:0-21233 GCA_031546985.1 Chitinophagaceae bacterium | reverse complement strand
GGTACAGTAAGCAAAAGCACAGCTGCCAGATACCATCCGGCACGCCGCATAAAGAAGAAAGAAAGATTGCTCATGACTCATAGGTTTAATGTAACATAATGAAATCTGCATACTTATCTTCTAAAACCTCCCCCACGCCCGCCACCGGCCGGACGGCTCATTTGCATATTAGAAGGCCTGCTGGCCGGCATACTCTGGCGGTAATTCTGTGTGCGCATATTGCCCCTGTCCATTGATCGTTGCATTCTATCTGCATTGCCCGCCTGGTTGCGGTCGGCCTGCTGCCATTGGTTGTTGCGCTGCTGCTGCCATTGGCCGCTGTTATCACGTTGCATCACATTGCCCTGCCTGTCTGCAATAACATCACGACCGGGATTGGCCGGACGGGTATTGGCTGCAGGGCGTGTATCGGGGCGGTTGGCATTGCCGGGCCTTGTATTGTTGCCAGCGGGGCGTGTACTGTTATTGCCCGCAGGGCGTGTGGTGTTATTGCCCGCCGGGCGTGTGGTGCCACCATTGGGGCGCTGTACCAGACCACTATTACCAGGTCTCCTGTTCAGGTTATTGGTATGGGCGCCGTTTACTTTATTATAGATATTGTTGCGGTGGCTACCGTCGAAGTGGTTGTTTATATTATTGATGTTTACCGGCCGGTTAATGTTTACATTGGGACGGTACCCCATAGCACCACCTCTGGGGCCATAATAGCCGCCGTGGTAGCCCCAGCCACCATAAGGAGGCCAGTATGCCCGTGGGCCAAACCAGCAGCCGTAGCCCATGGTGCCAAACCCAAAGCTGAACCAGCCCATGTTAAAGCTCATGCCAAAGCTCATGCTCCACCCCATCCACGGGTTGTAAGACATGCCAAAGCCCCAGGTAATGGGCCTCGGGTAATATACAGAACCGTACCAGGGGCGGTAATAATAACCAGTGCCCCACACTACAGTAGGGCCGTAAATATAGCAGCCCATATAACCCGGTGTATAACCAGTGTACACATATTCCGGGGTAGACTCATATACGTATACATATTTGGTATTGTAGGCGCTGTTGCTGGGTGGTATTTTTTCTACGTCCTTAGGGCGCTCGTCGGCTACAGCCCAGGGGCCATCTGCCTTGCTGCTTACATACCACACCCCATTATCTACCGCGTAGTACCTGCCATCCGATGATTTAAGCACCGTTATATTGCTGTTCTCTGCCAGTTGCAGGCTGGTGTTTTCAATATTGGTAAACTTAGGCGCACCATCGTAGGTAACGGTACACTTAGCCGTTTTACGGTCTATTTTGGCAGTTTGCGGAATCTGCGCGTCCATTACCGCTTCGTTGGCTTCTTCGGTGCCGGGCACACTGGCCAGCACCCCATCTTTTTCGGAGCCCTGCGGTATTTTGGCAAAGTCTGTAGGCAACTTATCGCCCGGCACATAAGTCCAGGGGCCTTCCAGTTTGGGCGCACTGTACCAGCGGCCTGCAATAAGGGTATACGTTTTTTGTGTGTTAATGTCTTTAAAAATCTCATCCAGCGTATTATCTGCATACAGCAGGTAAGTGCCTTCAATGTTTTTATAAGTGGCTTCGCCCTCGGTTTGTATCAGTTCCGAAGGTTCGGTGCTCACAATAATTTCGGTGGGCGTGGTTGGTTTGGCTACAGAATCTTTGCCGGCAGCCTCTTTTGCACTTTTCTGCACCTGGTCGTCTATCGATTTAATAGCCGCGGGTAATTTTTTGGTGTAAGTATAACCAGCAGTAGCCTGGTCAGAAACGTACCAGAACCCGCCACCATAGAGGTAAAACTTATGATCGGAAGGGTTTTTAACAATGAGGAACGGAGAGTTAACTACCCTTTCTATCTTCAGCTGTTTATCTTCCATGATCTTGGGCTCACCGTCGATAGAAATAAGCGTACTGGGTTTGGTGGTATAAATGATTTTGGGCGGGTCGTTTTTAAGATCGGGGTCGTTTAACTGCTGCTCCTGCTGTATGGAGGTGAGCAACTGGTCCATTGAGATTTGCATCTCCCATTTAGGCACTTCATCTTCAATAATCTTGTCCAGTTTCTCCAGCTTGGCCTCTTCCTGGTCGGAGCTGAATTTGATTTTGGTAATGGTAACCGATTCGAGTGTGGAGGTGCGCGTATCGCGGTCGGCACTCAGTATCGCAATAAACCAAAGCGCACCAAATACAGGGTCGGCGTTTTTAGTTTCTTTAACCGACAGGGCAGCCCTACCTGTCAGCTTATTGCCATCCAACTTTTCGGGCTGGGGTTGGTACAGCGTAATAACAGCACCACTGGCCGATTTGATCTCCCGTGGCCAGTCCTTATCCTGGGCCCTGGTCTTATAACCTAAAGCGAATATTATTACACAACATCCTAACAGGGAGATAAAGAATTGTTTGAACATAATCGGGATCTTTTTAAGGTTAAAGACGGACTGTTGCTAAGTGCTACAATTTTTCGGGAGCAGGGGCCGGCGGGCGGCCAAGCCGTATACCTACACCCAGGTGTATAAGGCAATTGAGCCCGCTAAAAGGGCTGTTGCTGGCATACATATTGGTTACACCCTGCACATACCGGGCATTGAGCCGCAGCCCTTTTCCTTTCATTAAGCGGTACTGAAAGTCGAGCGCAAAGCCCAGGTCTACCTTACTGAAATCGCCTTTGGTTTTTACAGTATAAGTAAGTTCTCCATCATCGGCATCCCGGGAATATTTATCGCGCGAGAGGGTTTTAAACCCCACTTCGGGACCAAACCCCATAGAGAAAGAAGACGTAAAATTATACCGGGCCATCGGGGTAAGTGTTAAGTAAGTTACACTCCGGTTGATGCGCGAGTCGGTAAGGGTATCGAGACCTTCGGTAACGCTGTACGACACCGGTAAGCGGCTCATTCCTTTGGGTGCCTTAAACGTAATGTAGGTGCTGAGCACCCATTTGGAGGGAGCTTTCATCTTATAATCTATGTAGGTGCCAATGCCCAATGCCGAACGGGGTATGCCGCTTGTATTGGTAATAAACGATTCATGCAATGCAAGCTGCAACCCCATTTCGAGCCGTGGATTGGTAACTTTGCCTCCAAACAATAATACAATCATGGCCTGCGCATTTGCAGCAGCGCTGGTAAACATTACGCTGGCCGATAACAGCAGGACTCTAACCGGTTTTGTCATTGTTTTATTCATACGTCGGGCGTTAAAATGCTACTATTTCCCTGATGGTGGATAATTGGCCATGATCTTGGCAATGGCTTGCGGAATTACAGTATCGGGGTTTTTAACCGGACCATCGATCCTGCTGTTGCCTATACCCTCCCACACCAGTTTGTTCTCTTTAGACTCTACAATGTCTATAAACAAAGAGCCGTCTTTATAGTCGCTTACCTCTACCTGCGTGGTGCTAAAACCAGGGCCATACATATAAGGACGGTACATGCCACCATAGCCATAATAATCGGAGTAGCCGGTTACTTCCTGCTTATTTTTAAACATAGCTACCACATTTACATACACATCGGCATTATCGTCGTTTTCGGTCATGCCCTTTTTGTTCAGTTCGCCTTTTACCGCTTTAATAATACGGTCGCGGTTAAGCTCCGAAATAGTGTTTTGCTGTGTTTCGAAATGTTTAAAACTGTAGGTCTTAAACTGGCTGAAATTGGTACTCTTATTGTAATCGGTGGTTACATTCATCGTAGGACTACAAGCCGTAACGGCTGTAATGAGCATTAAGCCCAACGCTCCTGTGTACAACAGTGATTTCATGGTTTATCGTTTATTGGTTATTAAATGCGTTTTGTTCTGTAAAAATCAACGCAGCCAGCTGCTGCCAAATACGATGTAAAAGCCCCAGTCCTCCGGACCAAAACCTACATCGGCACCCATATGCAACCCAAATTTGCGGGCCACCAGGTAGCGAAATCCACCGCCGTAGTTGTATACCAGCTCGCTATCGCCCCAGGAATCGAAATCCTTAAAAGCCTTACCCAAACCGCCAAATGCAATGGCGCTCCAGCGGTGGTATACCTTTATACGCTGCTCGGTTTCCAGCACCGAAGCAATGGTATTCTGGTAGCGTGCGGTAGGCACACCCCGCAGGTCTACATACGGATCGAGGTAAAAAGGCGCATCGCCAAACATTTGCCGGTATTCGAACCGGAGGCCGCATACCCACCAGGGTACAAACTTGAAATACTCAATACCATTTACCGCCAGCCGTTCAAAATCGTAATCGCTGCCCAGCAGGTGTGTACCCCAGTTAAGCTGTACCTGCACGCGGGTTCCTTTACTGGGTGTAAAGTAGTTATCGCGGCTATCGTACTCCATAGAAGGCGCCAGCATACTAATGGTATTTTTAAGCTCTTTATCGGTTACAAACGAGGGCAGGTTGCCGCTTTCGTTGTTCAGTTTCACCTGGCTGTAGAGGTAAGCATACCCCAGTGTGGCAAAGAAATTGGATTGGCCCAATGGTTTAGACAATTGCAGGTATACCGGTACCATCCTAAAGTTAAAATCGAACTTCTGCTCGCCTACCACCGGCAATGTTTTGTATATATTCATGTTTACATCTGCATAGCAGGTAAAAATGCGGTAGCGCAGGTTCCATTTCATAATGGTGCCAAAGCGGCCAGCTCCCACGGCCCAACTGTTGTTGGCGGTGTACATGCCCATAGCCATTGTAATATCCGGTGGCACATACTGCTTGGTAGACCTGCCGGGCGGAATCTTTTTGCGTTGCAGAAATACTACGCCCAATGCACCGCCAATACCACCCAGCGCCGGTTCGGTAATAAGTGTAGGCACCGGAATAAAGCCATGCGCATCGATAAGCGCGTTACTCAGGTCAAACGCGTGGTCTGCAGAGTCGCGTAAACTGATTTTCTTTTTCTCCTTGTGTTCTTCCTGGCCAAAGGCTGTGGCTCCGCCCAGGATCAATAAAAGCCATGCATAAATAAACTTGCTACGCATACGACACCTTGTTAATAGGTTATTTAATCCTCCGCTGCACGATTTCCGGTCTCTTGTTCTTTTCCAGGAACTGATATGGCTATTTTTTGAGCCAAACCTTTACCAAACCCACGTTGCATCTGGTACAGGTCTTTAATTCCACAATTCAGTTTCATAACCCGTTGCACTTCTACCACACATACCTGGCCACTGTTCATCTGCGGTGCCGAGGGTAAAAAAACCGTACACATTCCGTTTGTTTCAGGCTCTACCAATACGGCAGGGTACCAGCTGTCGTCCAGCTTTACGATAATCACCTGCTGGCCCGAATCATGCTCTTCACTTAGTTGTTCCTGCAACATGGCCTTCATGTATTCGTAACCGGGAAAGAACTGAAACACGTTACGCTCCAGCCACCGCGAAAAACGGTTGATGCCCGACCATCTTAACATAAGCCCCAGGATAAAGCAGATGAGTAAAATGATAATGACAATGAGCGAGGTAAAATTTATAATATGGGTTATACCAAATTTCTCCGACAGGGTATGCCCCAGCGGCACCAGCATATGATGCGCTTTTTCGAATAGCATAACCACCACCACTATCGGGAGAAAAAGGAATAGGCCGCCAACAATGGTATTTTTGAGAAATCGCAGCATCTTTTTCATAAACGCCGGTTGATCTGTAAACAGGTAAATACTGCCGGAATGTGTACCGGAATAATGTGTTTATTTTAAAAAACCATGCTGTTGTGTCTACGTCCAGTCTAAGTAATAATGCCGGAATAACTGTGCTCAGAATACAGGTTGCAATGCAAAAACCAGGAGGCCGTATTCGGGATGGGCCGTATCGTTGATGTGCTGAAAAACAGGTAGTTCGCTATTACAAATGCCTATTTTCCTTCACATATGTTAAGTTACAAACTAATCATGAATATCAATAATTAAATTATATGCGTTGCGATATAAATTTTAGAACATTACAAAAGACAGAAAGCTAAATAGGAATAAAACAGCCATAAAATAACCCGGCAGGCAAAAAGAGGAAGAAACGGGCGCTCCGATTGCCGCAGGGCTGTTATTGCAGCCACAGCGCGGCTTGCCGGGGATGAGCTATAAAAAGCAGGCAACCATGGCCAGGCTTCTGTTATCAAAACATTACCCCAATAACAAATTGGTGTTACCAACCTGTCACGTTTACATTAAATCGGATGGCTACTGTTCGGATGTGTACACCGGGGGCTAACTTGCACCCATAAACCAAAAGACCCAACCACCAATGGAAAACATTTTTAACCCCAACCGGGCCGAAGGACTGCAAAAGAGAAAAATCAGGAAGGAACTGAGTAAGATGCGCCAGCTGCGCAAAATGTTGCTGAAGGGAGAACACCGCATAAACGACAACATGGTATCGCATACGCTGCACATTCAATTGCTGCAGGATCGTTGCCTGCGCGATATGCTCTAAAAAAGGCTTGTAACCAAAGATATTTTTTTACCCCTGGCCCAATCAACCATCTGCCCTTTCCGGTTCTCGTAGATCCCCCTACGACGAGCCGGTTTTTCGTTCCAGCAATTTAAAGCCTATACCCCGGATATTGAGGATGCTGATACCCTCGTCGGCAGAGAGGTATTTGCGCAAGCGGGCAATGTATACATCCATATTGCGGGCATTAAACAGGCTGTCATCGCCCCAGAGCTTGAGCAATACGCTTTTACGCTCCAGTATTTCATTTTTATGGTGCAGCAGCTCGAGCAGCAACCCGGCCTCGCGGTAAGATAGTTGCGTGGTTTCGTCCCCACGGGTGAGCACCTGCGCGGTGGCATCGAAGGTAAAAGAGCCCAGGGTATAAGCTGCTTCCTGCACTTCTTTGCCAGATGCAGCCTTTTGCCCGTTGCGGCGAAGCAGTTCGTGCAGTCGCACCACCAGTTCTTCGAGGCTGAAAGGCTTTTTAAGGTAATCGTTGCCGCCCGATTCAAACCCTTTAACCACATCGGCCGTTTCGGAGCGGGCGGTAAGAAACAGTAATGGCACTTCTTCATCTATCATCCTTATTTCTTTGGCTACCGTAAAGCCATCCATTACCGGCATCATTACATCGAGCACGGCTATCTGCGGCCGCTGCGTGCGAAACAAGTGCAACGCCTCCTGCCCGTTGCGGGCCCAGCTTACCTCAAACGATTTGCTTTTAAGCGCCTCTGCGATGAGCGCGCCCAGTATCTGCTCGTCTTCTGCCAGCAACAATTTAATCATGCCTTACGGGTTTTAGGAATACGGATGGTAAATACGGTGCCTTTGCCAGGCTCACTTTGCAGCTCTATGCTTCCTTTGTGCAGGTGCACAATTGTTTTAACGTAACTCAACCCCAGCCCAAAACCTTTTACATCGTGCACATCTCCGGTGGGTACACGAAAAAATTGTTCAAAAACCTGGCGCTGGTATTTTTCGTCGATGCCTATTCCGTTATCGGTTATGCGTATCTGTACGGTTTCGGCATCGGGCTGTGTAATGGCAATACCCACTACCGGCTGCAACGACCGGTTGTATTTAATGCTGTTATCGACCAGGTTGCGGATCACATTATTGAGGTGAATATTATCTATATCTGCGGCTAAATCCGGAGGGGCAACCGACACATCCAAACGGGCATTGCGCTGGTCGAGTACGGGTACAAACGAAGCTACAATTTCTTCGGTCCAGGGCATGAGGATATGACGCGAGAATGTGAGCGTAATTTTGCGTTCTTCAAAAGCCGACATATCGAGTACCCAGTTTACCATCTTGGTTAAACGGCCCAGTTCGCTCTGTGCAGCCTGGATGTAAGCAGCAGAACTTCCTTTTTCTGTAGCCTGTGCCTGTAATAATTCCAATGCCAGCGATACCGAGCTGATGGGGGTTTTAAGCTCATGCGTCATATTGCTCATAAAACCGCTGCGCACCTCGCTAAGTCTTTTTTGCCGCACAAACATGCGCACCATGAGTACAAATGCAACAATGTGAACCAAAATGAGGACAAGCGACAAAGCCAGTATGCCCGACATTTTGCGAAACGCGTGCCCACCGGCATTATCAAACCCCACGTACAACTGCTTTTCAAAAATAGAGATGTTCAATTGCGCACTGCTGTCATTTGACGCTGTAAAACTGGCATCGTTCATGGTAAGCAAGGGCGGTGTAATCTTGATGGGCAAAGCCATAAAACTGTCTTTACTCACCGTACTGACGTAAAACTTGCCGTCAAAATCATAAAAAGCAAGTTCAAAGGGGATATCAATATCGCGCCTGGCTAGCGCCTCTTTCATCAATTGCCGATCTATGGCTATTCGCTTTTTATAGACTTCGGCTGAAAAAACGCTGGATATATGGGATATGGAACGGAGCAATGCATTGGTATTGATGTTGATATCCGTACCTGAGTTCTGCCCTTCCATCTCTGGCAGCAGCGAATCGGCTTTAATCACAATTACGGTATCCATCCCTTTAGCACTGGTTTGCGCTACCCGGGGCTTACCTTTTAGCAGCGCTTCCTTCTCCTGCTCACGTACCTCACTCAGCGCACTCTTTACCTCTGTAATAAAAGCCTTCTGCTGTTCCAGGTAGGCATTGCGCAACCACACACCCTGCAGAATGATTATGCCACAGAGCGCCACCGCACTTAAGACCACCAGCAGTGTGAGTTTCTTTTTCATGGTATATTACTTTCTAACAATAGCCGTTTCAAATATATGCGACTCTGGTCAACTTAAACCCGTGATATGCAAAAAGCCTGAAGGATAAGCCTTGCGGCTTGCTTCAGACCTTTGCCATTGTACCATGGCAGCGCATGATTACAACCTACCACTTATTTGCCGGGATTATTGCACGATTAACCGCATAGTGCCATTGCCTTCTTTATACTGGCAGGTAATGAGGTACAAACCTTTGGGGAGAGCACTCACATCTATCATTATATTGTCTTGCGCCACACAGCCTTTAACAGAAAGCACTTCCTGGCCCAGGCTGTTGCGGAAACTGATGTTTTGCAGTGTCATGCCCTGTTGTATACGAATGCGGATATTTTCTGTAGCGGGATTGGGGTACACATCCACACCTATTTTATGGGCGGCCACATCTTTAATACCCATTACACCGGGTTGCAGCAACTGCGGGTTCTGCAATAAAGAATAACGGTTGCCACCACTGGCAAGCTCTACATGCATACGGCTTTTCTGATCGGTAGAGAACATGTAGCGGCAAGCATCGCTGGCGTAATCCATATGATTCACAAACATAATACCGGGTGTTGCGTTGCTGCAATTATCTGTTACCGGAAACGTAGGGCAGGTACCCATCGTTGGCGCTGCCTGCGGAGGTGTATCGGCTACGCCATCATCGTCCTGGCAATTGCTGTTGTCCATGGTAGACATACCAAACGGGTGAAACAGGTTAAAGAAATGCCCTGCTTCGTGCACCAGCGCCCTACCCTTTGCAGCAGTGGGCGCAGGAAAATACTGGTTGGGATTGGTTTGGCGGCCCAATACAAAGTAAGCCAGCACAATACCCTGCTCATTCCAGGGCAAGAGCGCCGTGCCACCATAAGCGGGATACGGCGGCGGTGTGCCAATGCCACCAACGCCCATTGGCAAAATATTGGTTACCCATACATTGAGGTATTTTTCGGTATTCCAGCTTTCTACCCCACCACTAGCGGTAAACTTAACATCACTGCAGGCAAATTTTGACCCCATAACCGAGTTTTCGGCATCGAATCCGGCTTTATTGGTGTAGATTATTTCATAACCGGGTGTGTACTTACCATTGGGATCGGTATGCGCCAGGCCGAATTTTACATCCACATTGCTATACAAAGGTTTGAAAGCACCGGGAATATTAGTACTATCGGCATTAGCGGCATTGTAATCTTCATTCAACACATCCATCTGGCTTTGGATGCGCTGCTCAATACCACTCACGCCGCCCATTTGGGCTACTTTGGCAGAATCGAGAACAATATGGAAAATTACAGGAATGGTACCCAGCGATGCGGTTTTAGACAACCGGCCGTTGAGTTGGCTGGCGCGATATTGAATCGTATTATTAAGCGACTGTACATCCTGCTCAAAACCGGGATTTACTGCACGGGCCTGGCTCATCAGCTTGTCAAAAGGATCGTGCTCCCATTGGCGGTAAGTCTGTGCCTGTGTGGTAAATACTGTACCCAACAAAGCGGCGGTTAAGGATGGTATTAAGTACGTTTTCATGATTGTGAATTTATAATGCAAACTTAGCGCAGGCTATTCTAACGGGCCGTTAAGCATTGTTAATTACTGTTAATCGGGGAGATTTGTTTCGTGCAGAGATTCAGGAAGTTGCTATTCACTTTTGAGTTTGAGGGCTCGCAGGAACAAGGTGACGCAGCAGCTTGTCCCGCCCATGCGGGAACGCAGCGACACGGCGAATGAGGATTTCATGCGAAGACGCAACGAAACAGCGTGTATTTCACGCAAAAGCCTGTCCCGCCTAATGCGGGAACGCAAGGAATATGGACGCAAAGGCTCAACACGAGAAAGGCGCCAGGAATTACTACTCACCTTTGACCTCAGATACCTACGCCCCGCAATGGCGGGACAGGCACCTGGTAGGACTTCGCAGCCATTCACCTTTCACCTTTCACCTTTCACTTACAAAGTAAGCAAGCCCAGTTTGTACAAGCCGTTTACTGGTTTATTGTCCCAAAACAGTTCAAAATCTTCGAGCCCTGCAGCTTCGTAGCTGTCTTTTACTTCCTGGAGGGTGTATGTTTTGAGATTAGCTGCAGAGAGCTGGGGCAGCATATTAGCCAGCCATTGTCCTTCGGGTTGGTTTACTTTAATATTCAGCGCATCTTTCTTGCCCTGGAAGGTGAGCGACGACATCTCCCACTGCTGGCCTTTTTTTGATTTCACAAAAGTCTCTACCAACGGCGCTTTGCCCAACCATACTACCTTTGCCGTAGGTTTGGCAGTGGTGTATACATCTTCTTCGAGCGCTTTGGCAATAAAATCGGGCGGTACAGATGGTTTGGGCACTTTAAACTCAAACCATTTTTGCAATGGATAATCGAAACAGGCACCGTGCATATAGTTGAGCAGCGATTTTTTGAGGCCGTAGCCAAACGAATCGTGATCGGCTCCTGTGGGGTCTACATGCACAATATCGTTGTTGGCAAAACTGCCTATAGCATCGGTCTCCTTTTTTACTTTGAATTTTTCGGGGTAGAGCCCTACCGGACTATGCGCAGTCATGGCAAACTGGTGCCAGAAAGCGGATTGTAAAATACCGGCTTCAAACATCTGGCGCACCATTTCGAGCGAGTCTATGGTTTCCTGCGCGGTTTGTGTGGGGAAACCGTACATCAGGTAAGCATGCACCATAATACCGACTTCGGTAAAATGCTTGTTTACCTTAGCTACCTGCGCTACAGTAATGCCCTTTTGAATAAGATCGAGCAGGCGGTCGGATGCTACTTCCAGCCCACCGGAAACCGCAATGCAGCCCGAGGCTTTGAGTAAAAAACACAGGTCACGGGTAAAGCTTTTCTCGAACCGGATATTCGTCCACCAGCTTACTTTAAGTTTGCGGCGAATGATCTCCAGCGCCAGCGATCGCATGAGTGCAGGCGGCGCGGCTTCGTCTACAAAGTGAAAACCGTTTTGCCCGGTTTGGGCTATAATTTCCTCCATACGGTCGCACAGCATATGCGCCGTTAAAGGTTCGTAGCGTTGAATATAATCGAGCGAGATATCGCAGAAAGTGCATTTGCCCCAGTAGCAACCATGCGCCATGGTAAGCTTGTTCCACCGGCCATCGCTCCAGAGACTGTGCATGGGATTTACCACTTCAATAGCAGAAATATACTGATCGAGCCAGAAATCGCTATAGTCGGGCGTACCTACCTGGCCTTGTTTGTAATCGTGGCAGGATTGGTTGTTGATATAAGTAACCACCCCATCTTTAAGCAGAAAAGTACGCTTAAGCTCATCAATTGTTTTTTCTCCGTTGATATGCTGGATAAGACATTCTACCGGCGCTTCGCCATCGTCGAGGGTAATAAAATCGACACATTCAAACACCCGGGCATCGCTGATGGAGCGCAGTTCCGTATTGGGAAAACCACCCCCCATAGCCACTTTTACCTGAGGATAATGCTGCTTTATCCACTGGCCACAGCGCAAAGCCGCGTAGAGATTGCCGGGAAATGGTACAGAAATAGCCACCAACGCAGGTTTCACGGCAGCCATACGTTCGGTAAGCAGGTTTATCAGGATCTGGTCTATGTAAGTATATTCCTGTTGCAACGCCTGGTGCAGCTCATCAAAACTATTGGCCGACCGGCTCAGGCGCTCTGCATACCTACTAAAGCCAAAATGCGCATCCACACATTCCATAATAAGATCGGACAGATCTTCGAGGTACATGGTAGCCAGGTGCTTGGCTTTATCCTGCATGCCCATGCTGCCAAAAGCCCAGGTAAGGTCATCGAGCTGGGCAAAACGGGCTGCTTCGGGCAAAAAATCGCGTTTGCTGATCTGGTGTGCCAGTGTGGGGTTCTTGCCCTGCAAAAACAGGATTACTTCGTCGATGGTCTGGATATAATCGTCCTGCAACGCGATAATACGGCGAATGTTTTCGCTCAGGTCTTCGCGGGCAGGATCTACCTGCTCAAACAAGTGCAGCAGGCCCTCTTTGCTAAAAAGCGCCAGCGTAACCTCAATACCCAAATCGGCCTGGAAGGCACTGATGTTTTTGGTATTCAGAAATCCTTTCAGGTAGGCGGTAGCCGGGTACGGCGTATTTAATTGTGTAAATGGCGGGGTTATCAGAAAAACAGAGGCACTCAAATCAGATCATTTAAAGTGCAAAAATATCCTTAAATATTGAAAACAACCAGAATTAGAGCGGATGCGGTATGGGGAAATACTGGCACGCAAGGGCGCAGGGAAGCAAAGGACGCAAGGAATCGCGATTCACGATTCACTTTTCACTTCCAGGGCTCACAGCAGCCTGTCCCGCCTAATGCGGGAACGCAACGGATGAAGGCGCAATGGCTCAGCACGAGAAAGAGACGCTAGAATTCACCATTGACTTTTGACCTAAGGCACCTGAGATTCGGTAACTGGGCCCCGCATGGGGCGGGACAGGCTTTGTCGAAGTTCGAAGGTCTACCGCCAACTTCTGGTGCAACACATTAAACCATTGTCACATTAGCATATTATATCATTAACACATTTTATCCAGCAACAACCGGGTTGCGTACAATCACCAATTCGGTACTTTCGCAGCATGAATAATGAGGTCATTTCGCTGCCCCTGCCCGCACATTTCAGTTTTGAAGAATGTCTGTGGTTTCTGAACCGGAATTTTGACGAATGTCTGCACCGCACAGATGCCGATGGTGTAGAGAAAGTAATGATCGCAGATGGGAAGCCGGTATTGATAAGGGTTACGGCATCAAAAGAGCACCTGCACATACATGTTTTAAATGAAGCTGTTACGATGACGATTCGTGCGGCGGTGATCGATTTTGTGTCCAATTGGTTTGATTTGTCGAACAACCTGCAACCCTTTTACAAACTGCTGAAACAGAATGAGCGGCTGGCTTATATGCCCGATACCTACAATGGCCTGCGCCTCATGGGCATTCCCGATTTATACGAAGCGCTGTGCTGGTGCATTATTGGGCAGCAGATTAACCTCACTTTTGCCTACAAACTAAAACGCCGACTGGTAGAGCAATATGGCAACACATTGAAATACAATGGCATTACACACTATACGCTACCCGATTTTGAAACGCTGGCCAATGTGCCCGAAGCGGCTTTTAAAGCCATGCAGTATTCCACATCCAAGGCCAAATACCTGGTAAACATAGCCCGTGCTTTTGCCGATGGCACCATTAGCCTGGAGAAACTCAGCGCCCTGCCCGATGCTACGGCCCAGCAACAGTTACTGACTTCGGTTAAAGGAATAGGGATCTGGAGCGCCAATTACGCACTAATGAAATGCCTGCGGCAACCGGGCGCTATTCCTTTTGGCGATTCGGGGCTCAACGGCGCACTGCTCCAACATGGCCTTATCGAAGACAAAAAAGATACGGCCAGCATTATCCGTTTTTTTGAGCCTTATACCGGGTGGGAAAGCTACCTGGTGTTTTACCTGTGGCGGAGTCTATCTAAGGTAAAAGTGGGCTAAGCATCAAGAAAACTGCCAAACGTAACCTTGCAGGTTTTACATCATGCAGGTATTCGAACGTCTTCAAAGCATTCGTTTTCGGAGGGTAGCCTTGATTGCACTGCAATGCTACTGTACATGTAGCTTTATAACCAGATCAAAAAAATGCTTGAATAAATTATTGTACCACCCTAAAAGTAAGATTCATACGCATACCTGCAACTCCCGCGCGCTTAGGCAGGCAATGCTCCCAATTGTGTTGGGTAGCGCCTTGCATGAGCAGAAAACTACCATTGGTTAAAGTGAGTGATATTTTAGCGTCTTTTTGCGCATACCGCCTGAATTGAAAAACCCGCTCTGCACCAAAACTTACAGAGCCTATTACCGGGTTTATGCCCAGTTCTTTTTCATTATCGCGATGCCAGCCCATACTATCCTGCCCATCGCGGTATAGATTGAGCAATACACCTGTAAAGCACACACCACTTACCGCTTCTATTCTTGCTTTGATCTCTTCCAATACAGGGAGCCATTTGCGGGAGGGCATGGTGATGCCCGAATAACTGTAAGTGGTCCCTTCATCGCCATACCATGCGGTAAGCCGGGGCTGCAACACCGTTTTGCCAAAAATAGTAATGGGTTCCTGTTTCCACGGTACATCCTGCAACAGTTGCGCCATATAGTGCCTGCTTTCTGTTGCGTTAAAGAACCCGGGATATAAAAAGACTTCGCCCGCTTCTGGCAATATATTTTCTGGCTTAAGACTGCTCATAGGCGTTGTTCTTTTTGTTTCCAATCGAGGTAGGCGGTTTTCATACAATGCCCGCAAGGCCGGTAACCTGCTTGCTGCGCTTCTGCTTCTGATGCAAAGAATACGCGGTTGGCTGTTTTCATTCTTTTGCCAGAGGTGCAATTGAGCAGTCCGTAAATCTTTAGGTTACGGTTGCCTCCCCACTGTACCTCGCCATTGTGGATTAAGGCATGCAATTTTTGTTGGGTTATCTCATTATGCTGCCACATCATTAACTCGTTGCATCATGAAAAATAATACCCAGCGTATGCCGTTGCCCGCTGTGCAATGCACTTACGCCATGTTTCATATTTACCCGGTAATATCCTTTGCTGCCTTTCACCGGCCGGAAATTGGTAGTAAAAATAAGCATGTCGCCCTGCTTGGGTTTCAGTACAATGGCTTTGGATTGCGCGCGTGGCACCTGCTCGGTAAGTACAAATTCGCCGCCTTCATAGTCGATATCCGGCTCGTTTAAAAACAACACCAGTTGCAGCGGAAAAAACACATCACCATACAGATCCTGGTGCAGGGTATTGTGCCCGCCCTGGCCGTACTTTAAAATAAGCACCGTGGGTTTAACCTGGTTGTGCTCGCGGCAAAGGGTTTTAAGCGATTCGTGCACTGCCGGAAAAACAGTGTCGATGTTCAATGCTTTCATCCAGGCATTGGCTACGGGCGCCAATTGCGTATATACCGTTTCGCGAATAAGCTGAATGAGCGGCGGCAGCGGGTAAGCAAAGTATTTGTACTCGCCCAGCCCAAACCGGTAGCGCTCCATGGTAATGGTTTTGCGGTACCAATGCGGCTCGTCGTAAGCAACTATCAATGCATGGCAGGCTTCGGGTGGTAATATGCCCGGCAACACCGCGTATCCTTTATCGTGCAAGGTTTCGGTAACCAACGGCCAATCCGCAGCGTTCAATTGTTCAATCGTATTTTTCATCTAGCCTGCCATTTTTCCGGTTTCCAATAATGCGGCTTCCCAGCCTATCATAGCCATCTTGCGGGTGCTGCCCCAGTGGTATTGCCCAAATGCGCCATTGGCGCGGATTACCCGGTGGCAGGGAATTAAAAACGCAACCGGGTTATCGCCAATAGCCGTACCTACCGCCCTGGAAGCGCCGGGGCTATCGATACTTTGCGCAATGCTGCCATAGGTAGACAATTGCCCCGTGGGAATGCGGAGCAGGCTCTCCCACACCTTGATCTGAAAGCCTGTGCCTTTGAGGTGCAGCCGCAGTTTTTCGCGATTGTCCCAGTTGCCGGTAAAGAGCTGCAACGCCTGTTGTTGCGCCGGATCGGTACTTTCGGTATAGTTTGCATGCGGAAACATTTGCTGCAATGTTTGCAACGCCGCTGCCTTATCGTCGGCAAAAGCGATATGGCAAATACCCTTGTTGGTAGAAGCAATTAAAATGGAGCCAAACGGGCTATTGGCATAGCTGTACTGAATATCTAAGGCAGCACCGCCATTTTTATACTCGCCGGGCGTCATACCCTCAATGTTTACAAACAAATCGTGCAGACGGCCAGTGCCCGACAGGCCGGTTTCCAGCGCAGTATCAAACAATGTGGCCTGCGCAGTGCGCAACATGCTTTTGGCATGCTCCACACTCAGGTACTGTAGAAATTTCTTGGGGCTCACACCCGCCCAATCGGTAAACAACCGTTGAAAATGAAACGGGCTCAGGTGCACCGCCGCCGCAATTTCATCGAGGCCGGGTTGTGTTTTAAAATGAGTGCCTATGTATTCTATCGCCGATGCAATGCGGCTAAAATGGGCCAGATCCTGTGCTTTCATAGCATTACTTTTTACGTACAATGCAAAAGTACCCCGGGCGGCATTGCCTGCCTACCCGAAACTTGCGCAATACCAATCTGCCATAAAATTAAGGGTTGCCCGCCGAGCGAAAAGCCCATACATATTTATTGATGTATTGGTGGCGCAGGGCGGCTTTGTACTGCACTATAAAACGCGGATGCTCCAACGCAAATATCTGCCCGAAAAAACCATGCTCTTCGTTGAGCTTGCGCAAAAAAGTTTCGTTTTTTCCTGTGCCCAGGCAAAAACAGGTTTCGGTATACACGCCCAACGCCAATTGCTGGCGCAGGGTGCTCAGTATAAAACCCGAAACCGCTTGTTGCAGATCGGCATTATCGTAGTAATTATAGTTTACCTCGCGGCCATTGGATTTGCGGTTGGTAAAGCCCAGCGGGCAAATAGAATTGATGTAAAACTTGCGGTAAAATGCCTCTACACCTCCAAAAGCAGCAATCATATCGTAGATAAAAACCGAAGAGGGTTCATGGGTTTCTCTGCCCGCGTAAGGTATACCGCATTCATCTTTGAGCCGCTTGGTATCGGTAAAAGGCACACCGGTAACGGCCCCGCCAAAACGCCCGGGGTTAATGCCCAGGATAAGGTGGCGCTTTTGGTTATCGTTGTAAAATTTTCGGTAAAAAGCGGTTGAGGTTTCCATAGCCCGCTCCTCTTCCTTAAAAGGATTCATAATGCGTATGCCCTCTGGCAATACGCCGTTAAAAGAAAGATGGCGGTTAAAGTCGATAATCCGGCTGGCAAATGTAGACATAGCGTGACGGTTGATTAAGTTATGGCAAATATCCGCACTAAAAACCCGCATTTGTACTTATTGCACAATTAAAAATATAAAATAAATTTACATGAATAAACATGATATTATGAATCAGTTTTGGCTTCGCGGCATTATATTGTACTTCAACTGCGTTGTGCATAACTTAAACCGGCGCTTTTTACAACCATGCACCTTATGATACATACCATTACCACCATTGGCGCGGCCATTACCCTGCAGGTATATGCCGAGGATTACTATTCCCGCCATTCGCTGCAGGTAAACCCCGGCGAAGCCTACCATATAGAAGTGCTGCCCAACCAGTACTGGACCGACTGGTTTCATAAAAGCGACGCATCGGGATTCTGGAATCCGCTGGCGCAGTTATGGGGCATGCGGGTAAAGAAAACCAAATGCTTTACCCTTTGCGGTGCCTACGATAAAAGCGATCAAAACGCCTTTCCCATTGGGTTGCAGCGCGATATTGAAATAACACAAAAGCAGCCTTCGGAGCTGTTCTTCTTTGCCAACGACTCCAAAAACTACTACGGCAACAACAGGGATAGCATTACCATACGCATAAGCCGCACCCGGTAAAATACCGTGCTGGATTTGCCTGTAGCAACAGCCCGGCGCGGTATAACACATAGTCAATCTTTGCAGTATGTAATGTTGCGGCTAAAATTGATTAAGTTTACCGGCCGAAATGCCCTAAAAATTATATCAAGAAGCTATGATTATTACTCCCAGAATGCGCGGATTTATCTGCCTCACTGCCCACCCGAAAGGATGCGAGCAAAATGTGGTTAACCAGGTAAACTATGTTAAATCTAAAGCACCCGTAAACGGACCTAAAAAAGTGCTGGTGATTGGCGCCTCTACCGGTTTCGGATTGTCGTCCAGGATTACAGCTGCTTTTGGATCAAACGCTGCCACCATTGGCGTATTTTTTGAAAAACCTGCTTCGGAAGGTAAAACTGCCTCTCCGGGCTGGTACAATACCGCTGCTTTTGAAACACTGGCCCACAAAGCCGGCCTGTATGCCAAAAGCATTAATGGTGATGCTTTTTCTGACGAAATCAAACAAAAGACTTTCGACCTTATTAAAGCCGATATGGGGCAGGTAGACCTCGTGATCTACAGCCTGGCTTCTCCCCGCCGTGTGCATCCTAAAACCGGCGTTATACACAACTCTGTACTTAAACCGCTGGAAGGCGTTTATACCAATAAAACCGTTGACTTCCACACTGGTAAAGTGAGCGAGATCTCCATCTCTCCTGCCAACGAAGAAGATGTAGCCAATACCGTAGCCGTAATGGGTGGCGAAGATTGGGAAATGTGGATGGACGGCCTTAAAGCCGAAGGGCTGCTGGCCAATGGCGCTACTACGGTAGCCTACTCTTACATTGGCCCCAAACTTACCGAGCCGGTGTACCGCAAAGGTACCATTGGTAAAGCCAAAGACCACCTGGAAGCTACCGCCCACGAAATTGACGCTAAGCTGAAAGACATTAACGGCCGTGCATTTGTATCGGTAAATAAAGCGCTGGTAACACAAGCCAGCTCTGCCATTCCGGTTATTCCGCTATACATTTCGCTGCTGTATAAAATCATGAAGGCAGATGGCCTGCACGAAGGCACCATTGAGCAAATGCACCGCCTGTTTGCCGATCGCCTATACAATGGCGGCACGGTAGCTACAGACGAAAAAGGCCGCATTCGTGTAGACGATTGGGAAATGCGCGATGATGTGCAGGCCCGTGTAGCTGAGCTGTGGCCCGAAGCTACGACCGAGAGTCTGCCAGAAATTGGCGACCTGGCAGGTTACCGCTCCGACTTCCTGAACCTGTTTGGTTTTGAAGTTGCAGGTGTAGATTATGAAGCCGATTCTAACGAACTGGTAGACATTCCCGGACTGGTAGATTAACCCTTCTGGTAAACAAATACGAAAAAGGTTCGCTCAATATGAGCGAACCTTTTTATTGCCATAGTATATTGAATTTATTGCGGGTTGCTTACCGCCGTAGCCTTACGGGTTTTAAACACATACCCAATGCCAATCGTGGGCGAAAAAAGCCAGTTGGTTCGTTGCGCATATGTGTTGTTTTGATATAGCGTGGTAAGTTCCGCGTTTACATTCAGTTGTTTCCAAACATTCATACTGGCGCCTAAGTGATTGCTTACTGCCCAACCGCCTTGCAGCCTCATTTGCCCATCCAGCGCAAGCTGTTTTTCAAAATCGTGCAAGCCATACAAGAACCCAAAGCCTCCATATAGCCCCAGGTTGTTATTGATGCGGTAATGCAGTATTACAGGCAGGTCTGCACCATAACCAGCCCTGTATTTACCATCCAGCACCATACCCACTTTAGGGATGAGCAACAGGCGCATTCTATCTGTAAAGGTCTTGACGGTAACTACTGCATTAAGTGAAAAGCCGCTACGGGTAGCATATCTGCCCCGGCCTGTAAAGTCGAGCCAGCCTTTGGCATACACACTCGTTTTATCGTTAATGCCATAACCCAGTGTGAGCTGCCCGCCAGGGGCAGTGTATCGGTTAGTAACAGGCTGGGTTTCCGGAAACAACTCCAGCCCTCCCTTTACATCAATATCGCCGCGGTTCAGAGTCTTTGCCGGTAGGTTTACAGACGGGCTGTATACCATGCTGTAAGAGCAGCCGGTGCACCATATGGCAGGAAATAACCATAACAAGGACGTGGGTTTCAAAAAAGGTACGCGTTGTTTCATGCTTGGGTTATGTATAAGAAAAGATAAATCTAAACACTTATTGCAAAGAAACATAACCCAGGTATCCCATTCCTATAAAGCATTCCATCTGCTGATCTGAAAACAGGCTATTGCAAATATTATAATTCATAACTAAACAATTAACTATAAAAAGTATAAACAAAGCCATAAAAATCAGCTGTATTGCAAAAAAACACGCAGCAAAAATAGCTGTATATGCAGTATACAAAAGAATTACACCCCATTGTATACATGCCAACTTCTCAAAACATTGCACACTTAGGAGCCCAGGAACAAATATTTTTTTGCATAAACATTTAAGTTTTTACATTTGTCACATTACATATAAATACAGATTTGTCTTATTTATATCTATAAACAGAATTACCAACCCTATTGCTTAACCACCCTAACCCTTTGCCTATGCACAGATAGAAAATACGGCTATTTAACCCCGCACTAATTTTCAACCAAACTGAATTATTACACCAACTACAAACCAATGAAACGATCATTAACCAGATCTTTTGCCGTAGCGGCATTAGTGACCAGCAATCTCACGTCTTTTGCACAAGCCAATGACTGGATCATTCCCCCCAGCACCAAAATCAGGTTCAACACCGGTTCTCCTGTAGTATCCACACTTCCCGGCACATCCGCGATAGCCGCGTGCGGTCCGGGCTCTATTTACGATTACCTCAAATACACCGGCGTAATTTCTGACGCGGCCGGCAATGGTATGGCATTTGTAAACAACTGCGGCATTTACAATACCTCCGGCTCCAGTATTGGTACCGGCAGCTATCAAAACGTGTTTGTGGTGCCCGGTGTTTGTAAAAGCTACTACGCCCTCAACTGGGAAGATCAGTGGGGCCCGCCACATTACAACGCACTGGTATTTCGCCAGCTGGATGCAACCAACCCATCGGCCATAACCGAAATAGGCAGCAGCAATATCATCCTGGATT
>JAVBJN010000003.1:0-91562 GCA_031546985.1 Chitinophagaceae bacterium | reverse complement strand
GTCGAAGCCATGTCTACCCAAAAAAAATCCCTTCTTCATTTTCTATTCAAAAAAACAAATAAGTGAGATGCTATCTGTTTAAATTTTATTCCAAAGATTAAACCCGTGGCGCCCAGGCTATTTCCTGCGCGTTAAAATGTTGGCCCAGGTACCTGGCCAGCATAAACATGTAATCGGAAAGGCGGTTCAGGTATTTGAGTACCAGCGCATCTACAAACAGCTCTTCGTACTGCATGGCTACGCAAAGGCGCTCTGCACGGCGGCAAACACAACGGGTGATGTGCGCAGCCGATACCGCAGGGTGACCGCCAGGCAGGATAAAAGATTTCATCACCGGCAGCTCGGCACTCATTTTATCGATTCCTGCTTCGAGCCGGGCAATATCCGCTTCGTTCAAATCGGGCAGTTTCATTTTGGGTTCCTTATCGGGATCGGTAGCCAGCGACGAGCCAATGGTAAACAGGCGGTCCTGAATCTCTTTCAGATCGGCATTGTATTCCGGAATACTGAACAGGTCGTTTACCCATCCAATATAGGAGTTCAATTCATCTACCGTACCGTAGGTTTCGATGCGGATGTGGCTTTTGGGCACTTTGGTACCGCCAATCAGCGAGGTTTTACCGGCATCGCCGGTTTTGGTGTATATCTTAATAGCCATGCTATAAAGTTAGCGATTCGGAAAGTTATTATTTAGCGGTTTCGGGCATGGGATGTGCAGAGCGCTGGTCATGCTCTACCAGGCCATCGCGCAAGCGCACTACCCGCCTGGCAAAAGCAGCAATGTCTTCTTCGTGCGTTACCAGCACCACGCTATTGCCCTGGTTGTGGATTTCGCCAAACAGCTGCATGATCTCTATCGAAGTTCTACTATCCAGGTTACCGGTAGGCTCATCTGCCAGTATAAGGGCCGGATTGTTGACCAGCGCACGGGCAATAGCCACACGCTGTATCTGACCACCGGAAAGCTCGTTGGGTTTGTGGTGCGAACGATCGCCCAGGCCTACTTTTTTCAGCATTTCACGTGCCCGCTCTTCACGGTCTTTTTTAGACACACCCGCATATACCAATGGAAAAGCCACATTGTCCAGCGCGGTGAGCCTGGGCATAAGGTTAAACTGCTGGAAAACGAAGCCTATTTCCTTATTGCGTATCGCTGCCAGCTCATCATCTTCCATCTTGCTTACATCGTGGCCATTGAGCACATATTTGCCGGAGCTGGGCGTATCGAGGCAGCCCAATATATTCATAAGTGTAGACTTACCGGAACCCGAAGGGCCCATGAGCGCTACATATTCGTTACGTTCTATGCGCAGGTCTATTCCTTTCAACACCTCCAGGGCCTGCTGGCCCATAAAATAGCTTTTCCGTATTTGTTCCAGATCAATTACCGCGTTCATACTAAAAGGTTGTAGTACCAAATATAATACAAGCGCCGTTAGTGGTGTGGTTAAATGTATGAATGGACGCCTTTACGGACCTGTGGTAAAGCGCAAAAGAAAAGCCCCTCCGCTATCTGCAGAAGGGCTTTCGTATGATACAGTAAGGCTGTATTAGATCGTGATGGCGTCGCTCAGTTCCGTATCTACCAGTACACGGCCACAATGCTCGCATACCAGGATCTTTTTGTGCTGGCGGATCTCTGCCTGGCGCTGCGGAGGAATCTGGTTAAAGCAACCACCACAGGCATCGCGCAGTACAGGTACTACAGCCAGACCATTGCGGTAGTTCTTACGGATTTTCTCGTAAGCGATCAGCAATCTTTCTTCAACTTTTTCGCGGGCAGCGTTAGAGCGAACAGCGTAAGCGTTCTCTTCTTTCTCTGTTTCTGCGATGATTTTATCCAGCTCGCCTTTTTTGGCATCCAGATCACCTTGCTTGTTGGCAATGGTTTCCTGGGCTTTAGACTGGGCAAAACTTTTTTCTTTCAGTTCCTGGGTAGCGTCCTTAATGTGTTTGTCGCACAATTTCACTTCCAGTTGCTGCAGTTCAATTTCTTTACTGATGGCCTCAAACTCACGCTTATTTTTAACGTTGTCCTGCTGGCTTTCATACTTTTTAATCAATGCCTCTGCATCTTTCTGCAGGTTTCTTTTGCTGGCAATGAAATCCTGCATGCTTTTGATCTCAGCATCAATGTGCGCCAGACGCGTATTCAACCCCTCGATCTCATCTTCCAGGTCTTTCACTTCCATAGGAAGCTCACCTTTCAGGATTTTGATTTCATCAAGTTTTGAATCGATCTTTTGCAGCGTGATCAGCGAAGCCAGTTTTTCCTCTACTGAAAAGTCGTTTGCTATTTTTGTAGCCATATCAGCTTAAGTAATTTACGGGGTTGGTTTGAATATCCGATAAAAGAACTGCAAAATTATCATATTTTTTCGTTAAATGGTCATAAAAAAGCTCTACAGTAAACTGCTCACTTTCGAAATGACCGACGTCGGCGATAACAATTTGATTTTCAGCATCAAAAAATTGATGATACTTCATATCTGCTGTAACAAACACATCTGCGCCTGCGCCTATGGCCTGTTTTACAAGAAAACTGCCCGATCCGCCGCACACCGCCACACGCTTTACCGGGCGGTTGAGCAAGGGGGTATAGCGTACCACCCCAGCCTTTAACTGGTCTTTTACCAGCCGCAGAAAATCCATTTCGGCCACCGGCTCGGCCAGCTCGCCTACCATACCGGCTCCAATCGTTTGGTTTACATTATCGAGCGATATGATCTCGTAAGCCACTTCTTCGTAAGGGTGGGCTTTGCGCAAGGCGGCCAGCACCTCATTTTCGAGATATTGGGGCAAAATTACTTCCAGTTTGGCTTCGGCCACGTTTTCGCGGGCACCTCCTGCAGCACCAATAACGGGGTTAGCCGCTACCGAAGGGCGAAAACTGCCCGTTCCTTCCTGCACAAAACCACACTCGCTGTATTCCCCAATCTGACCCGCCCCGGCTGCAAACAAGGCGTTTTTTACCGCTTCGAGATTGGTATGGGGCACATAAGTATATAATTTTTTGAGGTTGCCTTTTACCGGGGCAAGAATTTTGGTGTTTTGGAGGCCTAGTTTGGCGGCGATTTTGGCATTTACGCCATGCTGCACATTATCGAGGTTGGTATGGGCCGCGTAAATAGCTATATCGTTCTTTATGGCATCGCGTACAATACGCTCCACATAATTGCGGCCGGTAATGCGCTTTAAACCCGAAAATATTACGGGGTGGTGCGCAATGATCATATTGCAGCCCCGGGCTACGGCCTCGGCCACTACAGCCTCCGTTACATCCAGGGTAAGCAGGCAGCCTTTTACCTCAGCGGCAGGGTCGCCTACCAGCAGTCCGCAGTTGTCATAACTCTCCTGGTAAGCCAGTGGGGCCAGGGCCTCTATCCAGTTTCCAACTTCTGCTATTGAAATCATTTGTATTATATATTATTTTTAGCAACTTCTTTACATGAAAATGCCGTGAAAATACGTTTTATTTAAATGAACTAAACTGTACATGCCGCTAGCCAGCCACATAATGACCGAGCCTATGACCCGTGAGGAGCTGGGCTTTGTGCGCAAAAAATTCAATTCCGATGCCCGGCAGTTTTACCGGGCTATGAACCGTTTAATGGTGCTGGCTTTTGTATGCCCTTTTGTGTACAGTTTTTACAAGCTGGCGGTGCAGGACCCCGAACCGTTTTCGATGAAAGAATATTTTACGGGTGTAATCGGGCTACTGCTGTTCCTGGCGCTTTGCGCGGGCATTGCCTACAAATTTACCCTCAACCTGCTGCGCAAAGACCTGGTTTCCAAGAACAAGATTATAGAACTTACCCGCATTGCGCGCAAGCAATACATGCCGCAGAACAATACGTACCATTTTTACCTCACCAGCCATTCGCGCATTTCAATTGAGGTAGACGAGCAGGATTACGCGGGCTACAATATCGGCGACGAGATTAATATTGAGTACGCCGGGTTCTCTAAAATTTATTTTGGTTATTTTTGATACCTAAATGTGAAATCCATGCGCTTAACTCTTGTTTCTTTTTTATTGGGACTGATGCTGATGACTTCGTGCAAAAAAGAACCTGTAAATCCTGCTCCTACCGATCCTAACATTAAAAAGGAATGGATGCGGATTATCAAATTCACTAAAAACAATACCGACATTACCAGCAAATACGCAGGCTATCTTTTCAATTTTACCGGAGATGGTAAACTGGAAGCGGCCAGCATTGCCGTAAACGAAAGCGGCACCTACAGCCAAACGCCGGGCATACCGGTAATGACCATAAGCCAGTTCAGCGACAGCTGGCTCTCTAACCTCTCGCGCAGGTGGTATGTGGTACAGTCCAATTCGCTAAGCCTTACCCTAAGCCTCGACTCGCTCGATTACTACCACGACCGGGTAGAATGGACCAGGGAATAAATCATAAAAAAACCTCCGTACCTGTACGGAGGTTTTTTGTTAGGGGTATTGGTTAAATACTGTTCTTAACGAATCTTTGGATTGGATGCCTACCGCCCGCCACACTTCTTTCCCGTTCTGGAAAAGGATGTAAGAGGGCAGCTCCTGCAAATGAAACTCTTCGAGCAGCTTAAGGTTTTCGCCGCCATCTACTTTTACCAGTTTCATTTTGCCGTTCATTTCGGTTTCGAGCGCTTCCAGCACCGGCTTCATCTTTTTACAGGGCGGGCACCAGGTAGCACCAAAATCGACCAGCACCAGCGGCGCGCCGGCATTCTTTACCATGGCCATCAATGCATCGGGGCTTACCTGCGCATATTCCAGGTCGTATACCAGCGGCAGGTTGTTTCTACGCCAGGCATTCATACCGCCATCCAGCTCAATTACCTGGGTAAACCCATTATCGCGCAGCCATTTGGCAGCTTCGGCGCTGCGGCCTCCTGCCAGGCAATACACATAGGTAGGCTTGCTTTTATCGAGGCTGGAGGCATGATCGGCAAAGTATACACTGTTCCAGTTTATATTCATGGCGTGCAGCATATGCCCGCTTTTGTATTCTTCCGGTGTGCGCACATCTACCAGGTTAATGCCTGTACTATCTGCGCCTTCTACCATTTTGGCAAATGCAGGCGCATCTACCAGGTTTTTCTTTTGACCATTGCTGGCATTGCAGGCCATAATGGCAAACATGCCGGCCAGCAGCCAGTATTTCATTTTTTTCATGACTTTTTATTTAACCTCACTTGTGCGGCTCTTGTCCCCACATCTTCCATTCATCGTAACTAGGCCCGTAAATGCCCGGCACGGTGCCACCCGCCAGGCGAATAAGCACGGTTAATTGCCCGCGGTGGTGGCATTGGTGCAGGATAAGCGATTGCAATACGCTGGCGCGGGTCCAGTCGTTTTGTCCGTACATCATAATCTGCTCGGCCAGCATATGATCGGTCCAGCCTGTTTTTACCGCATACAGCAGTTTATCGCTCAGCGCTTTGTATTGGTGTATCAAGGCATCAATAGTATCGAGCTCGTGGTATGCTGTACCGGCATCCAAACCCGCTTCGGAAGGCATTTCCTGCAGGGTTTCGGTAATATGGTTGCTCAGGCGCGCCACACTTCTGCGGTAATCAGCAGCTGCATAACGAAAAATTTCCGGGCTTATGGCTTCAAACACTTTTACGGTATCCGCAGCCTCTCTTTCCCAAAGACTTACAAACTGGTCGATAGAAGTAAACATATCCTTATTGGTTTGTTTCAAAGGTAACCAATATGCCCCAGCGTGGTATGACTCTTATCATTTCCGGTTTCATATTTTATCCAACTTTTTGGCGTAGCGGCTGTTTTAAGTTGGAATACGAAGCGCAGCAGCCTATTTTTGCACCGTCACCTTAAACACATCAAATTATGGCTATCCAGGTAGGACAATCCGCACCAGAATTTACACTGTACAACACCGAACGGCAAGAAGTAAGCCTTGCCCAGTACAAAGGCAAAAATGTATTGATCCTGTTTTTTCCGCAGGCATTTACCGGCACCTGCACCGCCGAGCTGTGCAGCATACGCGATGGCCTCACGGCTTACAACAACATGAATGCCGAGGTACTGGCTATTTCGGTAGACTCCCTGTTTACCCTCAACGAATACAAGAAAAAAGAGAACCTCAACTTTGAGCTGCTGAGCGATTTTAATAAAAACACCTCTGCAGCTTACCATGCGTTGTACGAAGAGTTTGCGTTTGGCATGAAAGGCGTTTCTAAACGTGCGGCTTTCCTGGTAGACCATGAAGGCAATGTGCGCTACGCCGAAGTATTGGATACCCCAACCGACCTGCCCAATTTCGAAGCTATACAGCAAACGCTGGGTTCTTTAAACTAATAACCAGGCCTTCTTAACCAGTCTGGGTTCTGCACCCGGCGCACCACCTGCGCCGGGTGTTTGTTTTATGCCCGAAATCCCGTATTTTAGAACATAAGCATAAACCGAACTATGACCAGGCATCCCCAACATCCCGAATACCAGATTTCGAGCAATAAGGAGTTGCTCAACCTCGCTTTCATTCACCAGTTTTTAAGCCAGGAAGCCTACTGGAGCAAAGGCAAAACCATAGAATCTATTGCACACGGTATAGAACATTCTATCTGTTTTGGTTTATACTACCACAACAACCAGGTGGGCTTTGCACGGGTCATTACCGACCAAACCGACTTTGCCTACCTGCTCGATGTTTTTATAGACTACCCGCACCGCGAAAAAGGCTTATCCAAATGGCTGATGCAGCATATTTTATCGGACGATCGCTTTGCTACCTGCAAATTTATGCTGGCCACTACCGATGCGCATGGCCTGTACAGCCAGTTTGGCTTTGAACCCGTAGTGTTTCACGAAAAATACATGGAACGAAAAAAACAAGTGCCCGCCACATCCTCTGATCAATAAGTATATTTCACCTATCCATATCACCTTATACACCTAAAGCATGAGCGCTTCTAAATTCGAAACCTCCCTTAAAGAAGGGCACCACCATTTACTGAACCAGATAGCCGGTAACTGGGAGGGCATTACCCGCACCTGGTTTGAGGCCGGGCAACTGGCAGATGAATCGCCGATGCAGGGCACCATTAAACCCATACTGAACGGACGCTTTATGCTGCATGAATACAAAGGCATGATACAGGAGCAACCATTTGACGGTATAGCCATTATGGGGTATCACCTGGTAAGCAACACGTTTCAATGTGCCTGGGCCGACACTTTTCATATGGGCACCGGCATTATGTTTTCGGAATCGGCAAAGGAGGCACCGGTATTTAATGTGCTCGGCCACTACGGCATGGGCGATAATGAAAAACCCTGGGGCTGGCGCACCGAGATTGTACAGCCCACACCGGATGAACTGATTATTACCGCGTACAACATTACCCCTGAGGGTGTTGAAGCCAAAGCGGTGGAAACAGAATACCGGCGCAGACCCTAAGAAAATAACCAATACATGCAGACTTCGTAATTTTACAGGAACGAACCCAACCTTCAATCCTTACCGTATGAAACAGAACCTGTTTTTATACTTGCCGGCGATAGTGGTTATGCTGTGGGGCAGTTCATGTGTATCTACCCAATCCAAAGTAGCCAACCCGCCGGCCACCGTGCATTCTACCGCCACACCCACCGCAAATCCTGAGCCGCCGCCATTACCAGCCGACCCCTGCGATAACCCCGAAGCGGGCATCTATTGCTGTTTTAAAAACATACCCGATTCTATCTCCAGCACCATGCAAATGGTGCCCAAAAATGAAACAGGCGCGCGCATGCGCATTACCGGCACACTCTACCAACCCAATGGCCGCACGCCCTACCCCGGCGTAATCCTGTATGCCTACCAGGCCGATCACAATGGCTATTACCGCCAAAGTGAAACCGACAAAGGCATTATCAAACAACATGGTTGCCTGCATGGCTGGTGCGTTACCGACAGCAATGGCCGGTACGAGATTATTACCATACGGCCAGGCAAGCTGCCGGGCAAAGCGCTGCCTGCGCAAATCCATACCGCAGTGCAGGAGCCGGGGCGGGATTCTTCTTTTTACATCCGCGATTTTGTTTTTAGCGACGATAAATTGGTAAGCGAGACTTATCTTAAACAGCAAAAACTACCAGGCGGCGATGGTGTGGTAAAACTAAAAAGAGACTCATCCGGCACCTGGACCGGCAAGCGCGATATTACACTGCCCAAAAACAAACCCTGATTTAACCTAACCATACATTTTACTCGATTGCAAGCCATACGCGCACAATTCAATGCTCTTATCCCGCTCAGCGATGCCGAGTGGCAGTACTTTGCAGAACGACTGGAGATACGGCATTTTGAAAAACAGGAGATCATTTCCATACAAAACCGGGTAGAAGATTACCTCTATTTTCTGCAAAAAGGATTGGTGCGGATCTTTACCGACAATGATGAAAAAGAGATTACGTTTGATTTTGCGTTTTCGGGCGATTTCTTTTCTGCATACAGTTCTTTTTTGTCCCGCACACCTGCTGAGTTCTCCGTTCAGGCGCTGGAGCCTTGCGATACTTACCGTATACATTACCACGACTTGCAGGAAGTGTACAATGCTATGCCTGGCGGGCAAACCATTGGTCGCTTGTTTGCAGAAAAACTCTTTATCCGCAAAGCAAAGCGGGAGCTGGAATTGCTGCGCACCAGTGCAGCGCAGCGCTACCTGAAACTATTGCAGGAGCAACCCCTGTACCTGCAACACATTCCGCTAAAATACCTGGCTTCTTACCTGGGCGTTACCCCGCAAGCCCTGAGCCGTATACGCAAGCGCATTTCTTAACCCGGGTTCATTTTTTAACCCGCAGGGGCAAGCTAGCTTTGCAGTAAAACCACGCTCATGAAACCGCTCATTGTTTTGCTCGCCGTATTTATTGCAAGCCTGCTGGCCACCCGCATTGTTACCCATCAATGGCAACTGGTATGGGGCGGCAATATTGCCATGTGCGCCATGCTGTGCTTTACCGCCATTGGCCATTTTGCTTTTAGCAATGGTATGGCAGCTATTATTCCTGCTTTTGTGCCCTTCAAAAAAGAACTGGTATGGATTACGGGTGTTGTAGAAATAGCAGCAGCAATCCTCTTGTTGTACCCACCCTGGCGGGCAACTGCGGGAGTTTTCTTACTGGTATTTCTGCTGCTTATTTTACCTGCCAATATTTATGCGGCCATGCACCACATTAATTACGAAACCGGTGCACCGGATGGCCCGGGTTTAAGCTATCTCTGGTTGCGCATTCCTATGCAAGCCCTGTTTATGGGCTGGATCTGGTATTTTGCCATTTACCTGCCGCAACAAGCATAAAAAATGGGAATGACCATTTGGCCATCCCCATTCACTTAAACCACCAGTCCCTGAGTTTCCGGTTAGCGGACTAAACTAACCGGTTGCATGAAAAAAGTCACTATACCTAAAGGAAACACCAGGGTGGCTGTGTGCGTATTACCCCTAATGCGCAATCACGATCTTTTGCGTATGTGTTGCTTTGCCTGATTTAATTACCATCATATATTGCCCTGCGGTAAAAGAGCGCGTCTCTATGCGGAACGAGCCTGTGGCAACAGTGCTGGCTGCCCACACTAGCCTACCCGAAATATCGTACAGCGCCAGATCGGCCTGGCCCAGGGTTTCGGGCAAGCTTACGGTTAACGCGTCATTGGCAGGATTAGGATACACTTTGGTTTGGGCTATAGCGGTTTCTGAAATACCCGTTGTAGTGCCATCCAGGTCGTAAATAAAGAAATCGTCTACCGCGGCTTCTACATTGCTCTGGCCCTGCTGGTACATACCCGTAAGTGTACTGTCGGAGGCTATAAACCGGAACTTCATTCTGGCCGTAGGTGTTACATACTCTTTAATACCAAATATTCTTCTGCGCCAGCTGGCATCTGAGGTGTAGGTACGGTCTACCGCCCTCCACGAACCGCCGCCATTGGTAGAGAGGTATACCTGCCAGGGATCATTGCCGGGATTATTGCCCATATCGTTAGAGAACCAGCGGTAGTATTCAATTACAGGATAAGTATAACCAGTAAGGTCGTATTCGGGCGACAGTACGGTGGTGGCTCCTGCATCTACATCGGCAGAGCCTATGGCAGATGATGTGCTGGCAGCATTACCCGTTACCAGGCATTGCCCGGTGCCATTAGCCAGGGTATGATCGTTATTGGTCTGGCACTCGATAGAACCTGCAGCAGAAGTGAGGTAAGAACCAACAGGAACAGCACGAAGCCATTTGCCGGAAGTAGCATTATCGGTAGTATTGGTAATACTCCAATCGGCCTGTTCGGTTTCAAAATCAGTACCGGTTACTTTTTTCAACCCCACCCCAAACTGGTAAGGAATATTGGATAGCAAACTACTCACTTGCGGATAATACCCCTGCGGATACCAGCTCACAATATTGCCACTTATATCATACGTAGCAAAACAATAATCGATAATACCACCCGAGGTTTGCGCCGGAATAGCGGCAGTGTAAGCACCTCCGGTTCCGGCAGTCATAGCCACTGTATCCCAGGTGTTTACAGTACGGTTGCGGTAAATGAGTTTTAAACCACCCAGGTAAGCCGGCAAGTTCACCGAAAGCGTAGCGCTTACCGGTATAACGGCGCCCTGCGCACTATTGCCCAACTCTGTATGCCCAAAAGCGCTTACATCCAGCAGGTAAATGCCGTGGCGGGCAAAAGCCGTGGTAATGGCGGTAAAATTGGGTGTACCGTTGGTCAGGTCATTGTCGGTATCATCATTAAGCAAGGCGGCAACCAGAATGCTGCGGTATACCGCTCCTTCGGTACCATCCGGCCCATCGGGCAGGTCGTAATAGGTTTCGCTAAACAGTTTTGTCATACTATCCACACTGTTCATATTTACCGATACATCCCACCAGGCTCCTGCAAGAATCTCGGCATCGTCGTGCACCTCGCCATGAATATCCTGCGGGTATACTTTGGGGTTAATATCGTAGCGGCGTATGATGGCCCCACCCTGGATAGAGCCCCTGCCCAGCACCGGATCGCGGGTAATGCTCAATGCCCATATCTCGGAGTTGGCTTCGTTCATTGCGCCATTCTGCATGGTTACGCCACTCTGCGCGGTGTAAAACTTATCTGAAATGCCGTGACCGTATTCGTGGTATATAATATCGCCATTGAGGGCAAATGAATTGCAACCGCCTCCGGCTGCGTAAAAGTTAATGGTAGAATTGTAAGGTGCATAGTAAGCATTACAGGTGCCACCGGTTACATCTACATTGGTAGGCAATGTAAAGTCCATTCCGGTAAAGGCTGGCAGGTATTGCTTCATAAAATCATGCACGCGGGTTACATGATAGTAGGCATTTACATGCCGCTCGCTCGACGGGCTGGTTACCGGGTACTCGTAAGTACTGCCGTTGGCCGTTACCGTATCTGTAAACTGGGGCAAGGTAGCCGCCGCACCATTGGTAGTTACTTTAGACCATTTGCCTTGCAGCTGCACCGTGGCATTGGCGGGCAGCGCAATACCATTATCGGTGTACATACCATTGGCATCGGTATAGCCGGTGCTGCCACCCAGTACCACCGCCAGATCGGTCAGCGGCTCCAGGCTCGAAGCTACCGTTGGGTTCTGTTTATACACGTTTCCTTTTACCGTTACGTCAAACGTCTCTTTTACTTCATCTTTACGGTACAGGATGCTGCCATTGGTTGCATCTACATAACCGGTAAGCAATACCGGCGTAGCCGATGCTGCGGGTGTACCCTGAATGGTAAATTTATACGCCGGGTGCAGGGTGTAACCTTTGGCATTGGGCACCGGGAACCACTCCCAATCCTCCGCAAGCAATGCGCTGGCGATGGTCATGCCGGCCAGATCGGCCTGCGCGGCCTGCAGCCCTTCGGTTTTACCCAATGTAAGTGTAGCATCGGCGCCTTCGGCACTGTACATCCTGGCTTGCACCCTTACCAGCTCCAGCGATGGCGTAAACCGGAAACCCAACCGGGAGAATGCCACTTTATGGCCGCTCACCACTTGTTCCATATCTACAAATACGGCTTTGCCTTGTGCCGCGTTTCTATACACCTGCCACTGGGCGGCACTGGCACCATAATCTGCCAGGTAAGTGGTTATAAAAGTATTGGCCTTTTGTCCGGCATCTGAACCGGCCAGCGTAATCGGGCTGCCCACCCAGTCGGATGGCATACCACTCAGTTTATCAAACACCAGGCTCCAGCCCGCCAGTTTCTCGCGGCTTATGGCCTGTTGCTTAACCATGCTTTGCGAACGGCTCATCATGGTATAATTGCTGTATACCGATTGTCCGTAAATATTGTGTTGGTGTTGTTGCGCTCCCGCGCCAATGGCAGCAGCCAGTACTGCCGGTAAAAGGATGACTCTCTTCATATCAAACCAATTGTTTTTATGATATACGCTCTACACAGATCGGATTGGCTGATTCGAAAATATTAAGCTCTAAGCACATACCAGAAACTTATGCGACCAACACCAGCTTTTCAGAGATGAACAGCAGAAAGCAGAAACAATGTGCACCATACAAATAGTTGCAGCAACACCAATTGCCAGCATCCCGGCCGTTCATCGACACATTCCGGCTATTCGTCGCATTTTTTATTGAACGTTTAAAGTTGCCAGTAACTTTATTGCGAGGTTAAGCGCTACATGAAAGGCCTGGCTTTTCATGCACGTTTTTTCTTCAGGGAAAGATGCGTAACAGTGAATATATGGTGGGTTTGAGGACAAGCTACCTACCGTTAGCAGGAAACCAGCCAACCTTTCCATGGTCGGTTTCCTGCCACTTAATCATGAAAAATCCCGGCTCTTATATAAGCAAAAAGCGGCTCCTGCAACACAGGAACCGCTTTTGTTTTGTATGCCGTTAAGCTATTAATCTACCTGAACAATCAGGAACTTAAGGTAATTGGTATTGTCTATACCCCGCAGAATCGGGTGGTCGGAGGCTTGTGCCTGAAACGTAACCTGCCTTAAGCGGCGGCGGGCATCTTTGGCAGCCATATCAATCGTTTGCAGAAACAGCTCTGGTGGTACCAGGTTGGTACAGGATGCTGTAACCAGGAAACCACCCGGCTTAACCATTTTCATACCACGCAGGTTTATCTCTTTATAACCAGAAACGGCTTTGTCGATATTTTCACGGCTTTTGGTAAACGCAGGAGGGTCCAGCATTACCACATCGTACTGGCGGCCTTCTTTGGCCCATACTTTTAATACATCAAAAGCATTTACAGCTTCAAACTTACAGGTATCGGCCAGGCCATTCAGCTCGGCATTGTCTCTGGCTGTTTTTACTGCCAGTTCCGAAATATCGAGTCCCAGTACACTTTTGGCGCCATAATGCCCCGCGTGTACCGAGAAAGTACCGGTGTAGCAAAACGCTTCGAGCACATCTGCCCCTTTTACAATATTCTGTATGGCACGGCGGTTGTCCTGCTGGTCGAGGAAGTAGCCTGTTTTCTGGCCATTCTCCACATCTACCCAAAACTTAAGGCCGTTTTCTTTAATTACAATACGGGTATCGAAAGGATCGCTCAGGAAACCTTTCTTTTGCTCCATGCCTTCCAGCTCGCGCACGGGCACATCGTTGCGCTCATAAATACCTTTGGGATTAAAAATGCGGTTGAGCGCGTCTACAATAGCGCCTTTCCATCTTTCTATACCTAGCGCCAGCGTTTGCAGCACAAAGTAATCGTTAAACTTATCGATGATGAGGGCCGGCATGTAATCTGCTTCGCCAAATACCAGGCGGCAGTTTTCTACGTAACCCAGTTTTTTACGGTATTCCCAGGCCTTTACCAGGCGGTTATAGAAAAATTCGGCGTTGATCTCTTCTTTAAAATCGCGGGTAAGGATGCGCACCCGGATCTGCGATTGCGGATTAATAAAACCACGGCCAATAAAGGTTCCTTTGGCCGAGCATACCTCTACAATATCTCCGGCAGTCACGTCTCCACTTATCTCACCTACTTCATTGCCAAATACCCAGGGGTGGCCGGAAGCAACCCTGTTCGTTACCGTTTTACGCAAAAAAACTTTTGTCATGGGCGCAAAATTACCAATTTGAAAATTGACAAAGCATACAATATTTTAGATACCCGATAACCGTTTGCGCCAATTTGGCTACCTGCCACAGGCTGGCGTAATGTTTGGGCTACCCATTAATTACTAAATGCTGACAGTATGGAAGAAAACAAAAAAAACAATCAAAGTACTGATAATCAACAGAATGGAAATATGGATCAGAACAACGAACCCGTGATGGACCTCAACTCGGATGAAAACATGGCAGGTACAACTCACCTGAATGACGAATTGACCAATGATAACGATAACGACAAGTTACAGAACGAATTGGGCGAGCTGAAAGATAAATACCTGCGCCTGGCAGCCGAGTTTGATAACTTTAAACGCCGCACTGCCCGCGAAACCATGGACCTGCGTATGACTGCCAACAAGGAATTGATGGTATCTATGCTGGATGTGCTCGACGATTTGGAACGCGCCAACGTGCAGATCGAAAACGCCACAGATATAAATGCACTGAAAGAAGGTCTGGCACTGGTTTTCAATAAAATGAAAAGCACCCTGCAGGCCAAAGGCCTCAAATCTTTTGAGAGCAAAAACCAGGAGTTTGACGTGGAACTGCACGAAGCCATCACCGAGATTCCTGCGCCCAGCAAAGAAATGAAGGGCAAAGTGATCGACGAAGTACAAAAAGGTTATTACCTGAACGATAAAATTATCCGCTACGCTAAAGTAGTAGTGGGCAAATAAATACCCGTGGCCATTGCGGTGGCCGCAGCTTATATACCATTTGATTTGTTATGTCAACTAAGCGTGATTATTACGAGATACTAGGTGTTGCCAAAGGAGCCTCTGCCGACGAGATAAAGAAAGCCTACCGTAAGGTGGCGATGAAATATCACCCCGACCGTAACCCCGGTGACAAAGATGCCGAAGAGCATTTCAAGGAAGCCGCAGAAGCATATGAAGTGCTGAGCGATGCAGACAAACGTGCCCGTTACGACCGATTTGGTCATGCCGGCATGGGCGGACCTGCCAGCGGCGGATTTGGTGGCGCGGGCGGCGCAGGCGGTATGCGCATGGAAGACATCTTCCAGAACTTCGGCGACATTTTCGGCGATGATGTGTTTGGCAGCTTCTTCGGAGGCGGCGGTGGCGGTGGCCAGCGTGGCGGACAACGCCGTGGCGGCAGCCGGGGGTCTAACCTGAGGGTAAAACTGAAGTTGACGTTTGAAGAGATCGCCAACGGGGCCAACAAAAAAATTAAGGTTAAAAAATATATTGGCTGCGATACCTGCCACGGCAGCGGAGCCAAAGACAGCAACAGCGTACAAACCTGCAGTACCTGCGGCGGTAGCGGACAGGTAAGAAAGGTAACCAATACCTTCCTGGGCCAGATGCAAACGGTAACCACCTGCCCGGCCTGTAACGGCGAAGGCACTACCATTACCAACAAATGTACCTCGTGCAGCGGTAGCGGACGGGTTTACGGCGAAGAAACCGTAAGCATAGACATACCAGCCGGTGTACAGGATGGCATGCAACTGAGTGTAAGCGGCAAAGGAAATGCCGGCGAGCGTGGCGGTGCCCCCGGCGACCTGCTTATTTTGATCGAAGAAGAAAAACACGCCCACCTTACCCGCGAGGGGCTCAATGTGGCGTTTGATCTTCACATATCCTTCCCCGATGCCGTATTTGGCACGCAGGTAGAGGTGCCTACCATCGATGGTAAGGCTAAGATCAAAATTCCACCGGGCACACAAAGCGGTAAAATCTTCCGCCTTAAAGGCAAAGGTTTCCCCAGCATCCAAAGCTACGAGCGTGGCGACCAACTGGTACACGTTAATGTATGGACGCCGCAGCATGTAACACCGGAAGAAAAAACAGCTATTGAAAAAATGGCGCACTCCGAAAACTTTAAGCCACAGGCCAACAAAAACGAAAGAAGCTTTTTCGATAAGATAAAAGATGTTTTCAGCTAATTTTTAAACCCCGCGAAAGCGGGGTTTTCTTTTACAATAAAACGTTGCTTACTTTTATCCGGTAAAAAAATCCATCACTTTGGCCAAGGTTCTCAGCATTATTCCCTATAAAGTATTGCCTGCGCAAATGGGCGGGCAAAAAGGCATTCACCTGTTTTACCAGTTTTTGCAAAAGCATGTGCCGGTTACCGCATTATGCACCAGCAACAACGATTTTGCTACGCCAACGCTTTACGAAACCAGGCCATTCCTCACCGATAAGAAAAGCCGCTACGCCGATTTTTCGCTGGTGGGTAAGATCTGCGATCTCATACGCAAAGAAGGATTTACACATTTCATTACCGAGCACCCCTATTATGCCTGGCTGGGCTATGCCGTACAAAAACGTACCGGTGTAAAATGGATTGTGCACTCGCACAACATCGAGTACCAGCGGTTTAAAGACCTGGGCAAGCCCTGGTGGCCTATCTTAAAACGGTATGAGCAATGGGCTTACCGTAAGGCAGATGCTACTTTGTTTATCTCCAACGACGATAAGCAATGGGCTTTGCAGCATATGCACACCCCTGCGCAAAAAGCACTGGAAGCTACTTATGGTGTAGAGCTACCAGGATTCCCCACCGATAAGTTGCAGCAACAACAATTGATCCGGCAAAAACATAGTATTCCCGAAGGCGACGCCATCATTCTCTTTAACGGAAGCCTGCGCTACGAGCCCAATATTTTTGCACTGGAGCGCATCCTGCACGATATTAATCCGGAACTTATGCGCTCGGGCCTTTCATACAAGATAGTGGTGTGTGGCAGTGGCCTGCCCGAAAGTTATGGCGCGTTGCAGGCATGGAAAGACCAGAACATTATTTACGCTGGTTTTGTAGACGATATTGACCCTTACTTTAAGGCAGCAGATATTTTTCTGAGTCCCATTGTAGGTGGTGGTGGTATCAAAACCAAAGTGGTAGAGGCCATTGGCCTGGGCAATACGGTAATTACCACAGCCAATGCAGCCATTGGCCTTAATATTGCGGCTTGCGGTAATAAACTGCAGATACTGGACAACAACGACTGGCAGGGCTTTACCCAGGCGGCCATCCAGAGCATAAAAAAGGGCGACTACCTTGCAGTCACCCCTTCTTCTTTTTACGATTATTATTATTGGGATAATATCATTCAGCGCATTATGCCGGCATTTGCGTAAGCGCTAAGCCAACTGGTAAATATCGGCCAGGTTGCGGCCCAGGCCATCATAGTCGAGGCCGTAACCCACTACAAACTTATCGGGAATCTCGAAGCCGGTATAGTGTACATCCACATGTGCTTTGCGGGCTTCGGGCTTAGACAACAGCGCGGCTACTTTAAGCGAAGCCGGTTCTTGCTTGAGCAACTCCGGAATAAAGGCAGAGAGCGTGTTGCCCGTATCTACAATATCTTCCAATATTATCACATCGCGCCCGGTAAGTGACTCTGCCAGCCCGATAGCCGTAACTACTTTGCCTGTCGATTTCTCACCTTCGTACGAAGCAATTTTTACAAAACTGATAGACGCTTCTACCGAAATTGATTTCAACAGATCGGCAGCAAACATAAAAGCCCCATTCAGGACACCTATAAAAAAAGGTGATTTTCCTGCATAATCGCGGCTTATCTCCCTACCCATTTCTGCAATCCGCTGCTGCAATTGCGCTGCGGTGAGGTATGGCACAAAAACCTTGTCTTTAACTGTAATCTGCTGCATATTATCGGGCTACTTTAAGCGATTGTCCCACTTGCACGGTAGCCGTAGTGAGGCCATTCAGCTTCATCAACTCGTCTACTGTAATGTTGTAGGTTTTGGCAATACGGAACGCGGTTTCGCCGCTTTTTACCACGTGCGTTTTGGCATTATTAGTAACAGCCACAGGCTTGGGTGCCGGAGCAGCCACTACCGGTTTGGTAGTAGTTGGTGCGGGTGTAGTGGCCACCACAGGAGCAGGGGCCACTGGTTTGGACGCGGTAGCTTCTGTAGCTTTGCGTTGCTGTTCTTTTTCGTACCCATCACGTCCGCCGCTGCCATATACCGCCGCATCCAGCATATTCTTCAATCTGTCCAGTTCGTTTTCAGGCGTTTTAGGCGTGGGTGCTTTGGTCTCTGCTACAGGTGTTGCAACCGGCGCAGTTTCTACTTTTGCGGCAGGCACGCTGGCCGGAGGCGCTTCTGTAGAAGCTACCATGGCTACATCCTGGTTTTCTACAACCGGATTAGCAGCATCAATGTTATTACTGGTTTTGGGTTCAGCAGTTGCTTTTGGCGCCTCTGCAACAACAGGCGCGGGCTTTTCTGAACCTTTCATTTCATTTCTAAGGTTGCCGTAAGCCTGCTGCACATCCTGCGAGATGGAAGTAGAAGGTTTGGTTACCGGTTTATTGGTTGCAGTGGCCACCATTGTTACCGCAGGTTTCTCTGCCCTCGCAGATTGCAGCGACAATTCCTCGCCTGCTTGCGGCTCTTCGCCAGGTTCCATTTTATTGAGGCGCTGAAGCGAGGCCATATTAATACCTTCGAGCTGGGCTACATCATGCAGCGATTCTCCTTCGGCCATCACGTGCACCGCTTTGGTGCCCCTGTTGGGTTTGCGCTCCAGGTAAATGATCATATCCTTCGGCAAAGGCTCGTCCTGCAGGTCGTTAAAGAACAGGAGCGAGCGGTAGCGAATACCCTGGTCCATGGCTTTTTCCAGCAGCACCTCGCCTTTCTTACCTACCATCGCACGCAGGCCGTTCATAAAAAAGATCTTCTTTTTAGAGAGGGCCTGGTAATCGAGTGTATCTTCTTTTTCTTTTTTAGGCGCGGCTTTGGCTGGCTCGGGCAGTCCCTTGCCATTAAAAGCATACAGCTCATTTTTAGGTGCCGGCGCTGCGGCAGTCCTTACTGGCGTATCGTGCTGGGGAATAGATTCGCCTGGCGAATCTGCTGCTTCCAGTGTGTATTGAAGCAGGTTAAAATCTTCAATGGTCTTGATAATCTTTTGCGCGTAAACCGGGTTGGTGGCATAACCAGACCGTTTGAGTCCGTTGGCCCAGGCCACATAATCGGTGGGCTGCAACTGGAACAAAGATGCGTAACGCGGATTGCTCTTTAAAAAATCGGAATGATCGGTGAAAGATTGTTCACCACAAGTATATTTTCTGAAACACTCGCCCTTGGCATCATCATCATGAGAGATGGTAGGGCCGGTCCAGGAGCTTTTACATTTAATACCAAAGTGGTTATTGCCCTCCTGCGCCAGGTAACTCTGCCCGGCCATAGATTCGTAAATGCCCTGCGCCAGTTTTACACAGGCTGGTACGCCGGTACGGCGCTGCTCCTGCACGGCAAGATTTTTATATTTTGCAATGTATGCCTTTACCTGCATTTCATAGTCCGAAGACTGGGCCGTGACCAACTTTCCGGCCAGCATACATATCGCTAGAATGGTAGTATTTTTTTTCATTTTCATAGCCTCTTCAGCTTTATGTCTGGAATCAATAGCTGCCGCCTGAACGGCACACGTTGTAAAATTATCGCTTTCTGATGAACATCAGGCCATCTCTCACCGGAAGAAGCACATGTTCTACCCGGTTATCGCCCGCTATTTTCAGGTTAAAGGCATGCATGGCCTTTGCATTTTTGCCCTGATCGGCCTCCTGCCACAACACCTGACCTTCAAAAAGCACGTTATCTGCAAGAATCACGCCACCGGGGCGCACACGGTCTACCACCAGGTCAAAGTAGTTGCTGTAGTTCACTTTATCGGCATCGATAAACACCAGGTCAAAAGTACCTTCCAGCGTTGGTATGATCTGCAAGGCATTGCCCACATGCAGTTTTATCTTATCCTGCAAGCCCGCTTCTGCAAAGTATTTGAGAGCCAGATCTTCCAGCTCTGCATTTACATCTATCGTATGCAGCACACCGCCCTCCTGCAAGCCCGCAGCCAGGCATATGGCCGAATAACCGGTGTAAGTACCAATCTCCAGCACCTGCATGGGCGCCGTCATTTTACTTACCATTTGCAAAAACATGCCCTGCAATTTACCGGAGAGCATTACCGATTGTTCTACTTTAAGGTGGGTCTGTCGCTCCAATGCCTTCAGCACCGCTCCTTCATCTGTAGTATATTTTTCCGCGTAGCGGTTTAACGGATCGTTGTGTAAGGATAACGTCATAAGTTCAAATCATATAATAAACACTAGGTTGCAGGCACAACTTCCTTCATGGGAGAAGAAGTGGCGGCCAGCAGGCCAAAGGTTATGAGCCCGTTCAGAATCAGCATTTCCAGCCCAATATGGTACCCGCCAAACATGGCTTCTGAACGGCTAAAGAAATTAAGCAGGGTTGGATGGTCCATAATCCAGGTGTATTGCTTGTAAGCACCGGCCATCAGGTTAATGGCAAAGCAGATTACCGGAGACAGCACACAAATAAACGGCACCAGCTTTTGCTTCACCGTCCGTTTCATAAACAAGCCAAAGGCAAATAAGCCCAGCAACGGCCCATAGGTATAACTGGCTACTACGAGCAGGGTATTGATGAGCGAACCATTATCGATTTCGCGGAAAATAAAAATACAAACAAGAAAAATGAGCGCCATAGTAAGGTGCACCGTTAACCGCACACGGGTCCTTTTCTTTTCGTCCCAATCGGCGCGCTGTTTAATGCCCAGAATGTCGATGCAGAAAGAAGAAGTGAGCGCCGTTAAAGCCCCATCGGCACTGGGGAACAATGCGGAAATAAGCCCGATGATAAAAATAACGGTGATGGAGAAAGGCAAGCCCTGCTTAACCGCAATAGTAGGGAAGAGGTCATCGCCCTTTACACTCAGGCCATTCTTTTGTGCGTAGAGGTACAGCAAGCCACCCAGGATAAGAAACAGGAAATTGACCAGCACCAAAATAACGCTGAACACGATCATGTTTTTCTTGGAGTCTTTTACATTGCTTACGCTAATGTTCTTTTGCATCATTTCCTGATCCAGACCCGTCATGGTAATGGTTACAAAAGCACCGCCCAATATCTGTTTCAGAAAAAACTTGCTGTCGTTGGGGTCGGTTATAAAAATGCGGGTAAGGTTCTGCGCCTTGAGCGTATCCATGGTAGCGCCAAAATCGAGCGACAGATGGTTCATGATATACACCGTGCACACGCCCAGCGCCAGCAGCATAAACGTGGTTTGCAACGTATCGGTCCACACGATGGTTTTTACGCCGCCTTTAAAAGTATACAGCAAGATCATGAGCATAATGATAACGGCGGTAAAGCCAAAGGAGATACCCAGATCGTTAAGGATAAACAATTGCAGCACTTTAATAACCAGGTACAGCCGCAGTGTGGCGCCCAATGTGCGGGATAGGATAAAGAACGACGCGCCTGTTTTGTAAGGCAGGGTACCCAGCTTGGCTTCGAGAAAAGAGTAAATAGAAGTAAGGTGCATGCGGTAATACAAGGGCAGCAATACACCTGCTACCACAAAGTAGCCGATAAAGTAGCCCAGCACTACCTGGAAATAATCGAACCCGCTCATCCCCACCGTGCCCGGCACAGAGATAAAGGTCATGCCCGATAAAGAAGTACCGATCATACCAAATGCTACCAGCATCCAGTTACTGCTTTTGTTGCCGATAAAGAATGATTCGTTGTTGGAATCGCGGGAGGTATAATAGGCCACCACCAGCAACAACAAAAAATAACCTATTACAATGCTTAATAATAATGTTGAGCCCATATAAAAAAGACGGGATTAGCGTTAACTGGTATAATTCTCAAATGCTCAGTACCGGTGCACACATACCAGGTCACGAAAATAAAAAAAGCAGGGCGCATAAAAGGCCCTGCTCTAAGGAAATATTTGAAAAGCGGATTATAAACCCACCATTATGCCCATATTAAAAAATATTGTATTGCCATATGGCGAAAAAGGTCGTTGCAGCACATCGTACAGCGCCATTACATATAAGTAGGAGTAATCCGACACCTGCTGCCTTAAACCGCCGCCCAGCAACAAACTGGGCACCATTGCATTCTGATAATTCACTTCCGGATCGCCGGTATCGGGATTATAACGAATGTTGAGTGGTGTTCTCATATAGTTGCCTTCAAACTCGGCATGCAGCATCAGAATGTTAAACAGGCTTACCCGGTTCCATATGCTGGCGCTGAAATTGTTGGATACCAGGTTTATGTTTACCATACGCTGGGTATACAGGTTGGGGTAACTGCCATAGTTTTTAAACCGGAAGTAGTTGTAACCCAGGCCCACACCTGCACTGTAGAAATCTGTAAACTGGTAGCCCACACGTGGCGCAATAGCAATATTGGTAACCTGGCCAAACTGTAAGCCCAGGCCCCCGCCAATCATGAGGCGGTTAATGTCGAACTTACTTTCGCCTTTGGGTTTGTTTCTTTCGTTCTTGCCGCTCTTATATTTCTCGCCGGTAGAGCTGCTGTAGTAGCCCTGGGCAAATGCCCCGGTACCCACCAGCAGAACCATTGCAGCCATTATTATTTTTTTCATCCTGAGTCGTTTAAACCAAAATTACGGAAATATCTTGCCCGGATTCATAATTCCCTTAGGATCAAAAACCTGTTTAATCTGTTTCATCAGGTTCATCTGCACTTCGTTGAAGGCAATAGGCATATATCTTTTTTGCACCCAACCTATGCCATGCTCGCCACTGATGGTGCCGCCCAGCTTTACCACAGCCTCAAACAATTCGGCTATAGCCAGCGGCAGGCGATCGTTCCAGGCTGCATCATCCATGTTTCCTTTAATGATATTTACATGCAGGTTGCCATCGCCCGCATGCCCATAACAAACGGAAGTAAAGCCATATTGTTGCCCAAGATCCTTTACTTTTTTCAATAAAACAGGCAGTTCTGCCCTGGGCACCACGGTATCTTCTTCTTTGTAGATGGAATGCGATTTTACCGCTTCGCCTACCCTGCGGCGCAGTTTCCACAGCGCTTCTTTCTGGGCTGCGGAGTCGGCAAACAATACTTCTTCAATATCGTATTGCTGCACCAGCGCTGCCAATTGCTCGGCTTCACGAAACAATACATCTTCGTACTGCCCGTCCAGCTCTATAAGCAGGTGCGCCTGTGTTTCTTCGGTCAATGGCACTACCGCATCGGGCACATGCGCCATCGTCCACACAATAGCATCGCGCTCCATAAACTCCATAGCAGAGGGCACAATGCCCGCTCTAAAGATGGCGCTTACGGCTTCGCAGGCTTCTTCGGCCTTCTTAAACGGCACCAGCATCAATACATCGTGTTGGGGATAGGCCACCAGGCGCAGTACAATTTTGGTAACAATACCCAGGGTGCCTTCGCTGCCTACTACCAGTTGCGTAAGGTTATAACCGGTGGCGTTTTTAAGGGTATTGGCCCCGGTCCAGATCACATTGCCATCGGGCAGCACCACTTCGAGGTTTAAGACATAATCTTTTACCACGCCATACTTTACAGCACGCGGGCCACCGGAGTTTTCGGCAATATTGCCCCCGATAAAGCAGGAGCCCCTGCTGGCAGGGTCGGGCGGGTAATGCAGGCCTTTGGCTTTTACAGCCTCTTGCAGCTCCTGGGTTATAACACCCGGCTCTACAGTTACCTGCAGGTTGCGTTCATCAAGGTTAAGGATTTTATTAAACCGCTCCATACTCAGCAATACGCCACCATAAACGGGCAGCGCACCACCGCTAAGGCCGGTACCAGCACCACGGGGTGTAACGGGTATGCCTTGCTCGTTGCAATACTTTACAACGGCCTGCAATGCAGGCACATCGGCAGGTTTTAACACTACTTCGGGATGAAACAAGAGATCTTCGGTTTCATCTTTGCCGTATTGCTGCAATACGGATGGGTCTGTGGCCACACCCTGCTCATCCAATACCGATTGAAAATGAAGGATATGCGCCGGAGTTACCTTTGTAAATACCATACTGTTCCGCTTTAAAATCTCGGACAGTGAAAGTATTGTGTTTTACCGGCATTTTTGGGATAATGCCCCGAATAAATAAGTGAAACTTCAAAAGCAGAATTGCCTTTTGTGCTGGCTGCGGCCAGGCTGGACGCATTAAAATCGTAGCTGGCTATAATTTTAAACCCTGCACCCTGGTAGCCTACAGCGCCAATCACGGCATCGCTAAGGCGGTAATACAAGCCCCAAAGCATCTGGTAATTGCTCTCGTTGGCGGTAGCCGGTGTAAGGTTCAATGCCAGCATGGCGCCGCCTATCAATTCAGAAGCTCCGGTTTGGGCGGTATAATAAAGAGAGGGGTTAATAATCCAGTTATTGCCCAGCTTACCCATGGCTTCGATATTAAGCGAGGGACGAATACCGATCTGCGCTTTTGAATTAACGAAAGTAACCACTGGTGCGTTGATGTGGCGCAGTGCAAAACCTGCCCGCAGGTAAAACATCTCGGAGGGGATGAGCGCGTAGTTTATGCCGGCATGCACATCCATATACTGCGTTTTGGCGTTCTGATTAGGTTCGCCATTGGGCAAGGTAAGGTCGTACATGGTTTCATTCCACTGGCTCGCAAATTTGAGCTTCGAAAAATCGATGCTGCGCGATACATAGGCTGCCGATACACCAAACGATAGCATATTATAATCGTTCAACGCCAGATGATATGCTGCCGATGCCTGCAGGTTGTTGGTACCCAGGTTGCCATCGCCGGCTTTATCGGAGAAAAAAGCTACCCCCATCCCGAAAGAGGAAGTGCCTTCATAATTGCGCGCCAGTGTAAAATCGGCAGCAGCATCCATGGTGCGGTAAGGCGCCGGGATATTGCCCCATTGGGTACGGTAATTGGCGCCCAAACGAAAATCGGCATCGGGCATTAAAGCCGTATTGGCTGGGTTTAGCAGCCAGGGCGCGTTAAAATACTGGGAGAAATGCAGGTCCTGCGCCTCTGCCCGGGAGGCCGCCATTAACGCCAGTAAACCTGATATGTACAATACTTTTTTCATGCTATCACTGTTACTGGATTAAGGTAATATTGCCCTGCTTGTGTGCCTTGGTTTCATCTACAAACACTACATCCAGCACATATGCGTAACTGTCCATTTCCTGCAATTTATCGTTGAAAAAACCATCCCAGGTTTTGCCTTCATTGTGTCCTTCATACACCAGCTGTCCCCAGCGGTTGTATATTTTGAGTGTAACCTTGTCTATACCATAGCCCCGCACTTCCACAAAATCGTTGTTGCCATCTTTATTGGGGGTAAAACCGGTTGTAATATCTACGTAAGGCACAATCTCTACATCTACCGGTTTGCATATGGTATCGCGGCAGCCCTCTGCACTCATCGCTACCAAACATACTTCGTATACATTGGTTTTACGATAAATATGCGTGGGCGAAAACTCAGAAGAAGTATTGCCATCGCCAAACGACCAGGCATAGGCAGTAGCATTTATCGACTGGTTGGTAAAATGAACCGGCTGGTTTTTGGCCTTAGGCTGCGGTGCCCAGTCAAAATTGGCTGTTGGTTGCGGCGCAGCGGTTATGGTAATGTAGGCCGTATCTGTACCATTACACGAATTCGGGTTGGATGCTACCAGCATTACTACATAGGTACCCGGTTTATCGAAACGGTGCGTTGGAATGGGATCGGTGCTGCTGGAGTTATCGCCAAAATACCAAACATACCCGGTGCCCAGTTTAGAATTGTTCTGAAACGCAATATCTGCGGGAATGCAAATGAATTTAGGTGCAAAAAACTCCGCTTCCACAAAGTTGTTGACAAATGTGATGGTTTTGCGGAAGGTATCGGGGCTGTTACAAGCCAGCGAATCCTGCATTACCAGCATAATATCGTAGCTGCCTGCGGCTGCATACTGGTGGGTGCCGGGGTTAACCTGCGTGGTGGTAGAACCATCGCCCCAATGCCAGGTAAATTTGGTGCGCTGCTGTGCTATAGGGCCCGGCAGATACACGCTGGCGTTTTGCACACTTACCACAAACTGTGTGCAGGAGTCAATAATCTCGGAGGTAAACCGCGACATAATGGTATCGGACGTTACCGTAATGGTAAGATAAGCCGTATCGCGTGCGCGGCACATAGAGCTGGTATTGCTGGCAATAAGCCTTACCGTGTACACACCCGTTTGGGTATAGGTATGGGTAGGTGAGGTTTGGGTATTGGTGCCGGGGCCATCGCCAAAGTTCCACTCATACGTGGTGGCATTGCTGCTGTTGTTGCCAAACTGTACGGTAAAAGGCGCGCACCCTGTATTTTTAGGAATGGGGTATGCGCTCGCTTTTACATTGCCCAGGTCAAACGAAATTTTTAATGCGCCCAGGTTACAGTTTGTACTCTGGTTGGTGGGCGAATATACGCCCGGTGTAGTAGGCATATCGTTGGTAGAGCCACACCCTGCGCAAATAGCCTGGTACACTACCCCGTTTTTATCAAAGCGGCTGGTACCGCCATCTACGTGCTCTCCGGAACCGCCGGTATTGTTGCCGCCAAAATAAGAGCCGTACAGCAACATCTGCAAATCGCGACCCAGTACTATAAAATAGAAATCCCGGCCATCGGTGGTTGACTGAAAAGCATTGGCAGAGATAGGCATACCATTGGTATTACCGCTAAAGTTGGCGCCGCCACCCCAACCGGAAACGTACACATTTTTACACTCGTCTACCAGGAAAGCCACCGGTGAGATGTTGGTAAAACTGGTAGTGCCCGATCCGTAAACGGTGGAGTATTTATAGGCAGTAAGGTTGCTGTCGAGTTTACTTATAAACTGGCTGGAGCCGGGGTTGCTGTATACACCCAGGGTAACCGGGTAAGTACCCAGGGTTTGCCCCATGATGTACACATTGGAACTATCGTCGTCGAGTTGTATACCGTAGATCTGGTCGTAAGCCGTTGTACCCACATAAGTATATTGGTCCAGCGCAGGTGTAGTTACCCCCACATTCCATTTACTGATAAAACCATCTACCCCACCCATTGATGCCGGATGGAGTGTACCCGCCGTACCGGCAATGGTACTCGCGGTTCCCCCAGCCACATAGAGCGTGCGTTGGTTAGCCGAAAGCGCCAATACATAAGCAGCATCATCTGCTGTGCCGCCGAGGTAAGTGCTCCACAACAGGTTAGATAAGTTAGGCGTAAGTTTAAAGATCACTGCATCCTGCTGGCCCGCCAGTGCAGACTGGTAGGCATTGACCACCGGAAAATTATTAGACTTGGTATTGGCTGCTACAAAAATATTGCCTGCATTATCGGTAATAACTTCGCTACGGGCATCATCGCCATAGTTGTGTTTGGTAGCAGAGCTTGCGCCCCAGCCGGCAGAGCCGTTTACCCCATCATCGGCAACGCCACCCATATAGGTAGAGCCCAGTAACTGACTGCCATTCTTGCTTAATTTAAACACCACAAGGTCGGCTCCGCCATTAGCGGTATTATCGTAAGCACCCTGCGTAGGGAAATTGGTAGAGTAGGTTTTGCCCACCACCACCAGGTTAGAATCTTTATCTACAATAGTGCTGTGCGGCATCTCATTACCAGTACCACCTACGTAAGTGGCATAGAGTAAACCGGTACCGTTGGCATTAAATTTAGAAATAGCAATATCGGTTTCAAAATCATACCATCCGCTGGCAGAACCATTGTTTACCGGGCCTTTATAAGTAGTTTGGTAAGCGCCTGGTGTAACCGGGTAACCGGATGAAACCGCAACGCCCGCACCATAGAAATTACCTTGTTTATCATCGGTAGCCGACATACCCCAGTTGTCTGCGGTAGAGCCGGAGTAAGTAGCAAATACAATGGTGGGATCTATTACCAGTTCGGCATTGGTATCGTATTTTCCCAGCTTAAACCGCAAAGTATTGCCATTGAGCTGGTACACACATGGAATTTCTTTTTTACCGTTATTGGAGTATTGGTAGGCATAAGGTTTCATTTCTACCACATCGCCTACGCTGGTGTGCACATACAGCTTGCCGTCTTTAACCTCCAAGCCGTCCTGGCCTTTGTAAGCCATAGCTATTTTGCCGGCATCGGCTCCGGCTTTTACAATAAGATCGTATTTAAATGCGCCTTCTTCCACGCCATACAAGCGCAGATCTATGCCCGGGTATAGCGAGTGCATATCCACGGCCTGGCAGGGATGCACTTCCGAAACCCAGTTGCCGGCGTTATTGCCCAGAAAATAATTGTAATAATGGGTGCGGGGCTTACCTTCGGTATAAGACACTGCTCCGGTAGTGTTTTGAAAATCTACCATAAACACATGGCCCTTCATAACCGGTGCATCGGAAATCTCCCGGTGCTGGTATGCATGTACGCTGGGCAGGTTGGCGGCAGATTGTATATGGTAGGTAAAACCGGTTTTACGCACAAAAAAATCGACATTTCCGGAGGTAGCGCGGTAGGCAAAATCGCCTTGCCATTGCCCCTTATTGGGCACAAACTCCACAGGCCCGTTATGGGCTTCACGGGCAAGTAATGGCTGGCCTATACCGGCAGCAACCGATAATAAAAAAGGTAGAAATCTTTTCAAAAGCACATCAGATTATTTACTTAATAAATGTAACGTTTTTCAGATAAAGACAGGCACATTTTGGATAAAGACAAGCAGAGCGGCATAATCTTCTATAAAAAATATATGCCTATGCGCCGAAAACTATAAATTGCACCAATATTACACCCATCCCTATACGTAAAAAATAGTAGTACAGATACTCATAATTTACAAAATGTTATCTGTAATCAAAATTTTCCATTAGGCCCGCACATATGCTGCCAACCCAATGGAAACACACAACCTGGTTTTTCAAAAGAAGAACAATACAACTCATTATCTTTTGCTTATAAATAAACCTTATTCATCACGTGTTATTTTATCTATGAAAACAAAACTACTCTTAACATTGGCATGCTTTCTATGCCTGTCTACAACCATTTTTGCCCAGCCCAAATGCGGCTTTACAGAAATGCACCAGAAACTGATGGCCGAAGACCTGCAGTACGCAGACAGGATCAACGCCAATGAAAAAGCCATTCAGCAGTTTATCTCCACGCATCCGGAGCTTAAACAACCCATGGCCAGAAAAACCGGCGGCATACTCAGCACTACCATCATTCCGGTAGTGGTGCATATTGTACATACCGGTGGCGCCGTAGGTACCATCTATAACCCTAGCGATGCACAGATCCAGGGCGCAATTGATTACCTGAATAAAGTATTTGCAGCCGATGCCACCGTAACCTCGGGCAGTAACGACCTGGGCATCCAGTTTGCACTGGCGAAAAGAATGCCCGATTGCTCCCCCACCACGGGTATTGTGCGGGTAAATGGTTCGGGTATCCCCAACTACACCGCGGGCGGTGTGGGCACAGGCGGCACTCCCGATATTAATGTAAAGAACCTGAGCCGTTGGGATGCTTCGCAGTATTACAATATCTGGATAGTTAATAAAATAGACGGTGCAGATGGTACCAGCGGCACCTTTACCGCCGGCTACGCTTACTTTCCCGGAGCAGGCGCTACCATTGATGGTACGGTAATGCTGGCTACACAAATGGTTACTGGTGCCAAAACCCTGCCGCACGAATTGGGGCACGCCTTTAACCTGTTCCATGTATTTGAAGGCTCCAGCGACAAAAACACCTGCCCTGCCAATGCCAATTGCAGTAACGATGGCGATAGGGTGTGCGATACCGACCCCATTAGCTACAACCAGCTGGGTGGCGTTATCACTTTCACGCCCCGCACAGGTCCTAATGCCTGTAACAGCAACATTGCCTATGGTGCCAATACCGAAAACAACTTCATGAACTATACCAGCAGCTATACCCTTTTTACACTGGGGCAAAGCAACCGGGTTACGGCCGCGCTTGCGTTAGCCGCCAGAAGTTCGCTCGCTACATCGCTGGGTGCAATACCTACCAACCAGGCTCCATTGTGCGCATCGCAGATCAACTTTGAGCTGGGCAGCAGCAGCGTTACAGAAAGCACTACTTTCCAGGACCCCAATAATACCTGCCGGGGCTATACCGACTACACTTATAATTTAAAAAGCGGCCTTGCACCTACGCAGGCGGTAACTGCCACACTGGTAACCAGCGGAACAGCCATTCGCGGTACCGATTACGATATTACCACCAATGGCAGCTTTACAGCTCCTTCTTCCGATATTGCTTATACAACTGCCGGAGGCGAGGTTAAATCATTTACCGTGCGCATCTACGACGACAAGTCTGTGGAGCTACAAAAAACAATAGGCCTGTCTTTTACGTTAAGCAACAATGGCGCTACCATAGGGCTTATTAACCCTACGCACACCATTACGCTCTCCGATAACGACCTGGTGCCTATGGCCATTACTAACGGAACGGTTGATATTGGTTCTAATTCTTTTTACCTGTCAGAGCCCCAGGGTTGTTTTTCGGGTCGCACACTTACCAGGCACAGGGTACAATACCTCTACCGCGCATCAGAACTTAATGCTGCAGGCATTACCGGTACGGTAGCTTTAACCGCGCTTAAACTCTACTACTACAGACACGCGAACTCAGATACCTACAATGGCTTTACGGTTTCTATGAGCGCTACAACCAGCAATACGCTGAGCAACTATGTATCTCCCAACGGTTTTACTACGGTATACTCCGGTAACTACACTACATCGCCGGCCAACAGCAGTACTACAACGGTGCCCTTTACCAGCAACTTTAACTGGGATGGCACTTCCAACATCATTATAAACATATGTTATGATAATGGCAGCACCGCTACCACTTCCGACTCCCTGTATTGCTACCAGATACCGGGATCTACCGGAGACATCATTACCGCTTTCAGCAATGTAACCATTGCCAGTGCGGCCTCCGGATGTGCTTTACCCGCAGTTGCCCTTACAACAGTACACCCCAGAATATCTTTTGACTACACCGTAACCAATGGCCTGGCTGTACAAAATGCCATGGCTTCGCAAACCGAATACCTGGGCCCCAATGGCAAAGTGTATTTTAAAGATGCCTCTGGCAAAATCATGGCTTATATCGAAAACCAGGGCAGCTTCGACTACGGTTGCACACAGGTAGTAGTAGACCGTGCAGGCACAAGTGCTGTGCCTTTCTGGAACAATACGCCGGCCAACTATGTAACGTCTAAATCGTTCCGGGTTGTTCCTACACACAATACAACCACTGGCAACTACCAGATTAAGCTGTATTATACCCAGGCCGAGATCAACGGCTGGATGGCAGCTTCTGGCCAAACCCTTGCCAATGCCAAACTCATTAAGGTATCTAACGGGCACTACATACCCGATGTTACACCAGGCACACCTTATGTAACCGATGTGTTGAGCACTACCCTTACCAAAAACAATTTTGGTGCAGATACCATTATTACCGGCACTTTCAGCAATACAGGCTTCTCTGGCTTCGCAATTGGTTTGCTGCCTGCTCCTGTAGCGTTACCTGCCAACCTGCTTTCTTTTGAAGGGCAGAAAAATGGAGGTAACTCCGTATTGCGCTGGACTACCACCAACTCCGCATCTTACAGCCGATTTGATGTAGAAACCAGTACAAATGGTACCAATTTCTATAAAATAGGATCGGTAAAAGGAGTAAAAAATAACGCGCCAACCCAGCTTTACAACTTTACCGACTACGAACCGGCCAATGGTACTAATTTCTACCGCCTGAGCCTGGTAGCGGCAGACCAATCCTTTACCTACAGCAATATGGTAAAACTGGCATTTAACCAGGAACACCAGTCGGTTACGGTTTATCCTAACCCGGTTACCCATGCGCTAAACATATCCTTAGCCAAAGCAGAACAAAATTTAATGATCAGGATCGTTACCGTAGATGGCAAAGTGGTATTGAACCGCAAGGTAGATGCTACCGGCTTTATCTCGGTAGATGTAAGCGCTTTAGCCAAAGGCATGTACATACTGGAAGCTACTGCCGGAGACCTGCAAGAGCATATCCGGTTTATTAAAGAATAAGTAATTGCGATATAAAAACGAAGTCCTCTTCTGCATTATGCGGGAGAGGACTTTTTTATTACGGTACGATACCGCAGATCAGGATATTTTACTCCAGTGGTTTTTATGGTGCTGGTACGACAGGAAAGTTTTGAGGCAGGCATGCTCGGGTAGCTCCAGTTCCATATCCCGCTCCAGCAGCTCCATAGCCGTATCTCTGGCGGCTTCCAGGATGGGATAATCGTTTACAATATCGGCCATTTTAAGATTCATTACCCCGCTTTGGCGGGTGCCTTCCATATCGCCGGGGCCACGCATTTGCAGGTCTTTTTCGGCAATGATAAAACCATCGTTGGTGGCCACCATGGTTTGAATGCGCTCGCGGCTTTCGTTGCCTATTTTGTTGCCGGTAAGCAACACACAATAAGACTGCTCTGCCCCCCTGCCCACACGGCCACGCAGCTGGTGCAGTTGCGACAAGCCAAATCTTTCGGAGCTTTCTATCACCATCACCGAAGCATTGGGCACATTTACGCCCACTTCGATTACCGTAGTTGCTACGAGTATCTGGGCCAGGCCGCGCACAAAACGATCCATATTCTGCTCCCGCTCGGTAGCATCCTGTTTGCCATGCACAATACAAATGCGGTAATCCGGCTCCGGAAACCAGCTTTTTACCTGCTCATATCCTTCATAAAGGCTTTCGTAATCCATTTTCTCCGACTCATCAATGAGCGGATATACGATGTATATCTGCCTTCCTTTGGCTATTTCGGTACGTACAAAATCCATCACCCGTGCCCGGTACATTTCGCTCCGGTGCATGGTTTGGATAGGTTGCCTGCCCGGCGGTAGTTCGTCGATCACGCTCACATCCAGATCGCCGTATACCGTCATCGCCAGAGTACGGGGAATAGGCGTGGCCGTCATCACCAACACATGTGGCGGAATGCGGTTTTTCTTCCACATCTGCGCACGCTGGGCTACCCCAAAACGGTGTTGCTCATCTATCACCGCCAGGCCCAGGTTTTGAAACACTACGGTATCTTCCAGCAAGGCATGGGTACCAATTACAATGGGCACCGTACCATCGGCCAGTGAGCGCAGCAATTGCTTGCGGGCAGCACCTTTTACCGTTCCGGTAAGTATGCCTACGGGAATACCCATCGGCTCCAGCAACTGACGTATGCCTGCATAGTGCTGCTGCGCCAATATCTCGGTAGGCGCCATAAGGCAGGCCTGAAAGCCATTATCGAGCGCCATGAGCATAGACAGCAGCGCCACCATGGTTTTGCCACTACCTACATCGCCCTGCACCAGGCGGTTCATCTGGTGACCGCTTCGCAGATCGGTACGGATCTCGCGAATCACTCTTTTCTGCGCATTGGTGAGTTCAAACGGCAGGTGTTGCTTGTAAAAACCATTGAACCAATCGCCCACCCGGTCAAAAACCCAACCTCTTGATTTATGGTGCCGTACTTTAAGCTTGCAAATGCGGAGCTGGGCTATAAACAGCTCTTCGAACTTGAGCCGGCGTTTGGCCTGCTGCGCCTGCAATTCATTGGCAGGATGGTGTATGTATTTTAAAGTTTCGTAACGTAGCGGCAGTTTATACTTGTCGCGCACCCAAACCGGCAGGTTCTCTGGCAGGTCGCGGGCCTCCAGCATATCTACCAGGTTCTTCGTGATCTTGGCGATGGATTTGGAACTCAGTCCTTTGGCTTTAAGCTTCTCACTGGTAGAGTATACGGGTTGCAGTTTCAGTTTTTCCTGCAAGGCCTCCGGTTCAAAAAGCTCCAGTTCGGGATGCGAAATATTGGGGATGCCATTAAAATAGGCCAGCTTGCCATACACCAGGAATTCGGTATCGGCTTTAATCACTTTCCTTACCCAGTTGGCACCCTGAAACCAAAGCAGCTCTACACTGCCGGTAGCATCCCTGAACTCGGCCACCAGGCGGCGGGCTTTGCCATCGCCTATCAGCTGTGGCTCGCGTATGTATCCCTTCAACTGTACATACTCCTGCTGGGGCGTAAGCTCCCGTACCGTAACCAGCTTGCTGCGGTCTTCGTACCGGAACGGGTAATACTCCAGCAGATCGCTGAACGTATGCATACCCAGCTCGTTACGAAGCAGTTCGCCCCGTTGCGGGCCTACGCCTTTAAGGTATTCTATGGGAGTTAAGAGATCGACCATTTACAATTACCAAAAATAATAGCAATTCGGCAAACAGGGAAAGATTTGTTGGGGGCTTCGACAAGGCCTGTCCCGCCTCATCCGGGACTCTGCCACCCGACATCTATTATTACGCCTTACATTCTAGTTTATTGGGATGGGACAGCACTCTCGAGGACCACATTGTGCGCTTCCCGCTCTCCAAACCTGCCAGGAGCTGCGCACCTGGCAGGTTTCCGCCGGTGGCTGAGCTTGTCGAAGCCCGGAAACAAAAAACCGCCTCCCTTGCAGGAAGCGGTTGGTATATTTTACCGGCAATTGGAGCTTACCAACCCAGAATCCAGGCAAAGATCAGCGGCGCTACGATGGTCGCATCTGACTCTACAATGTATTTAGGTGTGTGAATATCCAGTTTACCCCAGGTAATTTTTTCGTTGGGCACGGCTCCTGAATAAGAACCGTAAGATGTGGTAGAATCAGAAATCTGGCAGAAATAACTCCAGAAAGGCACATCATGCCACTCCAGATCCTGGTACATCATAGGCACTACACAAATCGGGAAATCACCGGCGATACCGCCACCGATCTGGAAGAAACCTACGCCTTTACCGGCAGAGTTGCCACGGTACCATTCGGTAAGCCACATCATGTATTCGATACCACTTTTCATGGTAACGGCTTTCATTTCGCCTTTAATGCAATAAGAAGCAAAGATGTTGCCCATGGTGCTGTCTTCCCATCCTGGTACTACGATAGGAATATTTTTTTCGGCAGCAGCCAGCATCCAGCTGTTTTTAGGATCTATTTCATAGTACTGCTCCAGCTCACCGCTCAGCAGCATTTTATACATGTATTCGTGCGGGAAATAACGCTCGCCTTTATCGTCGGCATCTTTCCATACTTTATGAATGTGTTTCTGAAGGCGGCGGAAGGCCTCTTCTTCAGGAATGCAGGTGTCGGTAACACGGTTGTAGTGATTTTCGAGCAGGTCCCACTCTTCCTGTGGGCTCAGATCACGGTAGTTGGGCACACGTTTGTAGTGGCTGTGGGCTACCAGGTTCATAATATCCTCTTCCAGGTTGGCACCAGTGCAGGAGATGATCGCCACTTTATCCTGACGGATCATTTCGGCCAGCGAAATACCCAGTTCGGCGGTACTCATGGCACCTGCCAGAGAGATCAGCATTTTACCACCTTCGTTCAGGTGGGCTTCGTATCCTTTAGCCGCATCCATCAGCGCAGCAGCGTTGAAGTGGCGGTAATGATGTTCAATAAAGTGAGAAACAGGACCTTTATTCATATTCCGTATTTTTTGAATTGCGCTGCAAAGATAGGAGAATTAAGGATTGGAGACTACCCGATTTCGGTAAACCAGCCGATTATTCAAAGCCCGCTCATTTTTCGTAACTTAATGAATATGAAAGGGCAACGGACCATACAACAACTTCACCTCCATTACGGGCAACTTTTTCTGCTGCTGGAGCATCCGGCAAGGGCGCAACAGCTTCATGAATACGAAGAATGGGTACACCATTTACGGGTGGAGATAAAAAAAATGAAAGCCATTTACCTGTTTATGGAAAAGGTTTACGACCTGCCCAACCGTAGGAAACTTACGGCACCTGCCCAAAAATTATTCGACAAAGCCGCTGCAGTACGGGAGTTGCAACTCATGCTCCAAAAAATGCCCAATGCGCCCGCCCATACTACCAAACACCTGCAACAACAACTCAAGCGTGCCAATAGCGCCCTGGACACCTACAGCAAAAAAGCGCTAATACAACTCCGGCAGGCATGGAAAAAAACACAGCACTACGCTGCGCATTTCAAACAAAACCAGAAGAAAAACTTTTTCCGGCACCTGCTGCACCGGGTTGTTTTGGGCTTGCACCAGCCAGAGCAGGTAGATCAGCTGCACGATACCCGCAAGCAGGTAAAAGCGCTTTTGCACCTTAAAGCGCTGGCTCCGCAACGGTTCAGCAATATCATACCCTGGAAAAAACTGGAACAGATCGCTACCCGCATTGGCGACTGGCATGATGAAGTGGTGATGCGCCAACAGATCGCCCACATAAAATTCAAACACACCCCCAGCCTGCTCTGGCAGCAAGAGGCTTTACAAAAGCTGGATGCCAGCCAGAAGCGGTTATTACAAAACCTGCAGCAAGACCTTGCCCGCCACCGGATTTTGTAAGCGTTGCCTAATATTTAACATTGCTTAGTATATTCGGTTTTTAAACAAAACAGCAATGGAAAATATAGCATTAGGCATTGGTTCAAGGGTTGCACATCCTCATTTTGGCAAAGGCGTGGTGGTAGATGTGGCTTCGGAATTTTATACCGTTTGGTTCAAAAGCCAGCAGGCTGCTAAAAATATCAACAAGGATTTTGCAGGACTCGAAGTGCTGGAAGCTACCGAAGGCGCTGCCAGCAATGGTGCCATATCGATCGCAGATATTGAAATGGCATTGGAAAACATTCTGGACCGCCGCTTAAACGAAATGCAACTCGTGCCTATGGCCAATAAATGGAACAATGGTACGCTTATACTCAAACCGGGCGAAGAGGGTATGCAACCCAAAGAAGTACCCATCGAAACCTTTTTTCATAAAATTGTAATGGTGCGCGACCGCATGCGCCTGATTGAACAAAAAATCAATGCGCACAAGGTATTGACCGACGAAGAAAAAGTAGACCTGCAACAATATGTAAGCGGTGTGTACGGCTCTTTAACCACCTTTAATGTGCTGTTTAAAGAAACCCACCACCAGTTTAAAGGGAGCAGTAAGGATTAGGTACAACCTGATTAGCCCGGCCATTTTTTGTAAAGCACAGTCGTGAATACAGATAAATCATATCAAAAATTATCAGGGTACGGCCCTCCTGAGGTAATCTAAGAGCGCAGGCTTTGGGAAGCCATAAACCGTACGCCTACCGCGGCTTTTTATTTTTTGATGAAACTGATCAAAATCTCACAAACGATAGAAACCGCAAGGCTTGCTGCTGAACCGCAAGTGCCTTATGGCAACAACACTAAATCTTCTGAGTAAGTACGATGGATGTTTTTGATGAAGAAATTCTTGCCTTATGGAAATTGCTGCATTTGCATAAGGTGCGGTACATCATGGTGGAATTAGAAAAGATAAAAGCCTTAAAAGAAAAGCCGCCTCACGAATGAGGCGGCTTTTCATATGATCTGATGTTGCAGATTAGATTTTGTCTACTTCACCTTTCAGCCACATTTTAACGATGCGGGTGCTTACAGATTTCGGACGCTCGATTGGCATTCCCAGGGCACGATCCCAGCACAAGCTGGCCAGTACACCCAGAGCGCGGCTCACGCCGAACAGTACAGTGTAGAAATCTTCTTCAACCATACCGTAGTGAATCAACAGTGCACCAGAGTGCGCGTCTACGTTAGGCCAAGGGTTTTTGATTTTACCGGTAGATTCCAGGATAGCTGGTACTACGTCGTAAACGTTCCAAACGGTTTGTACCATCGCATCATCCGGGCAGTGCTTTTTAGCAAATTCCATCTGAGCGGTAAAGCGTGGATCGGTTTTACGCAATACTGCGTGGCCGTAACCTGGTACTACTTTACCTTGTGTGAGGGTGCGCTGAACGTAATCTGCGATTTGCTCTTTGGATGGGTTTTCGGTACCCAGTTCCTCGTTCATTTCGCGAATCCATTTAATCACTTCCTGGTTAGCCAGACCGTGCAGCGGGCCAGCCAGACCGTTCATACCAGCAGCGAATGACAGGTAAGCATCGCTCAGGGCAGAACCTACCAGCTTAACGCTGTGGGCGCTCACGTTACCACCTTCGTGGTCGGCGTGGATGGTCATGTACAAACGCAGCAGCTCTTTGAAGCTCTCATCGGAATAACCCAGCATTTCTGCAAAGTTACCAGCCCAATCCAGCATACCGTTAGGCTGAATGTGTTTGCCATCTTTATATTTACGGCGGTAGATGTAAGCTGCAATGCGTGGCAGGCGTGCAATGAGGGTCATGCTATCTTCGTACATGTAATCCCAGTACACTTTCTTACTAATACCTTCTCCGTATGCTTTTGCGAATTTGCTCTCGGTTTGCAGTGCCATAATAGCAATGCTGAACTGAGTCATAGGGTGTGTTTCCACGGGCAGGGCCTCAATGGTGTCAAACACGTGATTAGGTACATGTGAGCGGCGTGCCCATACGGCAGACAGATGTTCTACATCGGACTGCTCTGGCAATTCGCCCAGCAACATCAGGTGAAACAAACCTTCTGGCAGTGGTTGAGAACCGCCTTCGGCTTTTGGCAATTGAGCAATAAGGTCCGGAATGGAATAACCACGGAAACGGATACCTTCATTAGCATCCAGCAAAGAGGTCTCGTATACCAGCCCGGTAATACCTCTCATACCCTGATAAACTTGTGCCAGAGTAACCTCTCCCACTTTTTTATCGCCGTGTTCCTGAATAATTTGCTTGATATCCGTGGCCAGCGCTGCGGCTTTGGCCTCGAATTTCTCTTTTATGTAGCCCATCGTAATTAAGAAATTTAAGGGGTTAAAATACTACTAAAAAAACGAAAGCGGCGTAAAGCTACAAATCATTCTCTAAATGCCAGTTTAAACTCGCAATTTCACCAATAATAACATTTTATTAACGGGTCTGCTTACGAAGCAGGTACCACGCAATGCCGGCAAACAGGATGTTTGGTATCCACACCGCAATGAGCGGATGCAGGTTTCCTTTGGTGGCAAAGGTGGTCGAAAATTGCATAAACAACACATAAGAGGCGCTTATAATAATGCCCAACGCCAGGTGCAGGCCACTACCGCCTCGCACCTTACGGCTGCCCAGACAGGCACCGATTATGGTTAATATAAATACCGAAAACGCCGCGGCAGTACGCCTGTAGCGCTCCACATATAAAAAATTTACATTACCAGATCCTTTAATACTCTCACTGGCAATAGCTTTGCGCAACTCATTGGTGGTAAGCTCTTCTTTGGGCCGCTCCAGGATATCGAAATCGGCAGGCACCAATGGCAGCTTAATCCGCTTTTCGGCAAAGGGCTCTACCGTTTCCTTCAAACCATTGTTTGTTCGTATAAACCCGGAGGAGATGATCCATTCTTTTTTGGCAGAGTCGTAACTCACCCGGTCGGCACGCCATTTTTCTGTCAGGTTTTGCCCGTTAATACGCTCGAGGCTAAACCGGTAACCAATATTTTCCTCAAAATTATACGATTCCACATAGGCATACAGGTCTTTGGAAAGCCTTACGTGCCGGTTCGATTGTGAACTTTTGGGGGGCGGAGCTATGTATTTGAGTTCTATCTGCAACTTGTGTTTGTTGGCAATAGGCACAATAAAGTGATTGCCAATAAGCAGGGCAAAAGCAATAAGCGCAGCCCCTACCCAGTAAGCCCGCAGGTAACGTTTAAAACTTACCCCAGAAGCCAGGATAGCGATTACCTCCGACTTATAAGCCATTTTGGAGGTAAAGAAAATAACAGCAATAAACACGAAAAACGGACACAGAATGGCCGAGATCCATGGCACGAAACTCAGGTAGAATACAAGAATATCCCTGGTAGGTGTTTTCGTTTCAATAAAGTTATCGATATGCTCCACCACATCGATTACGATAGCGATGACGTTGAAAATAACGATAGAGAAAACGAAAGTGGTCAGAAATTTCTTAAGGATAAAACGATCCAGTTTTTTCACTTGCCCGGTTTTGGTGCTATAATCTTGTACTTACAATTTTAACCATTTTATTCTTCCACTCGGCAAAATCTCCGGCAATAATACGCTTGCGGGCTTCTTTTACCAGGTGGAGATAAAAACTAAGGTTCTGGATACTGGCTATTTGCAGCCCCAGCAATTCGTTGGCTACAAACAGGTGGCGCATATAGGCTTTGCTGTAAAAAGCACTCAGTCCGCCCAGCGTTTCATCCAGCGGCGAAAAATCGTCGGCCCATTTCTTATTGCGGATGTTGATGATGCCTTGTGTGGTAAACAGCATACCGTTACGGCCGTTACGGGTAGGCATTACACAGTCGAACATATCTACGCCCAGCGCTATATTTTCGAGAATATTGGCCGGGGTACCAACGCCCATCAGGTAACGGGGTTTGTCTTCCGGCAAAATATCGCAGCACAGCTCACACATTTCATACATCATCTCATCGGGCTCGCCTACGCTTAAACCGCCAATGGCATTGCCATCGAGGTCCATACTGGCAATAAACTCGGCCGATTGGGTGCGTAAATCTTTATACGTACTGCCCTGCACAATCGGGAACAACGCCTGGTTGTACCCGTATTTGGGTTCGGTTTCGCTAAAGCGGGTATAGCACCGGGTAAGCCAGCGATGGGTGAGTTCCATACTTTTTTTGGCATACGTATAATCGCTTGGGTATGGCGGACATTCGTCAAATGCCATAATAATATCGGCGCCGATGGTGCGCTCAATATCCATCACATTCTCCGGGGTAAACAAATGCCTGGACCCGTCAATATGTGATTGGAACACTACGCCTTCTTCCTTGATCTTACGGTTATTGGCCAGCGAAAAAACCTGGTACCCGCCGCTATCGGTGAGGATGGGTTTGTCCCAGCCGTTGAATTTATGCAATCCGCCTGCTTTTTCCAGTATCTCCAGCCCCGGTCTCAGGTACAGATGATAGGTATTGCCCAGAATAATCTGCGCCTGCACATCGGTATGCAACTGCTGCTGGTTTACCGCCTTTACCGAACCCACTGTGCCTACCGGCATAAAAATGGGCGTTTCAATGGTTCCGTGGTCGGTGTGCAGCAAGCCTGCACGGGCTTTTGACTTCGGATCTTTATTTAATAATTCAAATTGCATACTGCGTATTATTTTTGCCGCCACTATGGTATGGCATCCTGAATTGATACTCCTGGGTTTCTGGGCGCTGGTCGCGATGATCCAGCTGGCTTATTACTGGCTCGTTTTCGCAAAACTGGCCTTTTACCGTGGCGGGGATTCCGCCGCCCAGCCTTCGGGGCCGGTATCCATAGTGATATGCGCTAAAAATGAGGAGGCAAACTTACATAAAAATCTGCCCCTTATCCTGGAGCAGGAATATTATCATCCGCAAACCGGGCTGCCCAACTACGAAGTGCTGGTGGTAGACGACAATTCCGACGATGGTTCGGAGTATGTGCTCAACGATCTTAAAAAGGCCTATCCGCACCTGAATGTGCTGTACCTGAACCAGGAAGGCAAGCTGATACGGGGCAAGAAATTCCCCTTATCGGTAGGCATTCGCGAAGCCAGGTTCAATACCCTGCTGCTTACCGATGCCGATTGTGTGCCCGCCAGCAGGCAGTGGCTGAGCAAGATGGTAGGCGCTTATGATGCCGGTACCGAAGTGGTGCTGGGCTACGGCCCTTATTTTAAAGAAAACGGTTTTCTCAACACCAGCATCCGGTTCGAAACCTTTTTTACGGCGTTGCAATACCTATCGTTTGCCCTGGCCGGTAAACCGTATATGGGCGTGGGACGCAACCTGTCGTACACCAAACAATTGTTCATGAGCAACAAAGGTTTTAGCGGGCATACGCATATTGCCTCCGGCGACGACGATCTGTTTATCAACAAAGTAGCCAACCACCGCAACACCCGTGTTGTAATAGCACCCGAAACCTTTATGTATTCGGAGCCTAAGCAAAGCTGGGAGCAATGGCAGTCTCAGAAGCAAAGGCATATGAGCACCGGCAAGCACTATACCACCGCGCACCAGTTAAGGCTGGGCATATTCTCCGCTTCGCATTTCCTGTTTTGGTTGCTGCTGCCCTTTGTGGCCATACTGGCGCTGGAATGGTGGCCGGTAGTGCTGGGCGTGTTTGTGCTGCGACTGTGTTGCGAATGGTTTATTTTTGGCAAAAGTATGCAGCAGCTGCGCGAGCGCGACCTGGTAAAATGGGTACCCGTGTTCGACTTCCTGCTGTTCATCTATTATTTTAAAATGGCTCCGGCCGTATTCTCTAATAAAAGTAGCAAGTGGAAATAATTAAAAAATACTTCGACGATTTCAGTCCGGTTCAGCAAGAGAAGTTCGAAAAGCTGAAAGACCTTTACGCGGAGTGGAACGAAAAGATTAATGTGATTTCGAGAAAGGATATCGAAAGCCTGTATGAGCGCCATGTATTGCACTCGCTCGCCATCGCGGCGCTGGCCCCTTTCGAAGATGGTGCAGAAGTAATGGATATTGGCACTGGTGGCGGGTTTCCCGGCATTCCGCTGGCCATCTTCTTTCCCGAAGTAAAGTTTTGCCTGGTAGACTCTATCGGTAAAAAAATAAATGTGGTTAAGGCTGTGGCCGAAGCGCTGGAGCTAACCAATATCGAAGCCCACCACCGCCGGGTAGAAGACCTTAAAGGCCGCAAGTTCGACTACACGGTGAGCCGTGCTGTAGCGCCGCTGGGTGATCTCTGGAGATGGAGCAAACCTGTAATCCGCAAAGGACAGAAAGGCGAACTGGCCAACGGACTCATCTGCCTCAAAGGCGGTGACCTGAACCAGGAGATCAGCGAAAGCGGCTGCCGCCCTACTGTTTGGGATCTCACCGAAGTTTTTGAAGAAGATCATTTCAAGGGCAAGTTCATGATTCACGTTCCTTACCCATAGTATAACCTTCCTGCTTTCCGGGCGCGATCCTGCTCCCGGAAAGTTTTATCCCCTCTACCCTTCCTACTCAATGCCCGTTGTCTATTATTAAAAAAAAGTGTAACTTAACTTTAAGTTCTTCACTTCTTTATAATCTAAACATTACCGCCATGGGAACTGTTCATAAAATACTGCAGGCTAAAGGACATCACATCTTTTCCATCAAACCTGAAGAAACAGTATATCGCGCCCTGGAACTACTGGTAGAAAAAAACATAGGCGCCCTGATGGTGACCGACCACGAAGGCAAATACCTGGGCACCGTTACCGAACGCGACTACGCCAGAAAAATAGTTTTAAAAGGACGCTCTTCTAAGGATACCCAGGTAAAAGACATCATGGATACCCACCCCTTTATTCACGAGAATACCGACATTGCCGAAGTGATGCAAAAAATGACTTCGCGCGGCTTCCGGCACCTGCCCGTAATTAGTTCAAGCGGACATTTAACCGGGGTTATTTCCATCGGCGATATTGTGAAGCATATTATAGACGAGCAGCAATTTATCATCGACAACCTGGAAGACTACATTTCGGGTAAGCACCACTAAGCATTACAATAATTACATATTTCATAATAATATTCCATAACTTTATTTGCAGCAAGTATTTACGATAGTATAAGGTCTTATTTTACGCATTGGCTATAGTGCTATTCCGGAATGGCAGCATTTTTACTGCAACGCAGCAAACTGGCTTTTCATGGAAACCGCTCCTGCATATACCGCCCCCGTATGGCCTTTTATGGCCTACACCGCAATTGTAGTATTGCTGGTAGCCACGCTTATCACCGTATCCCACATACTGGGCCAGCGGCACAATGAGCGGGCCACCGGACAAGTTTATGAATCGGGCATTCTTGCTACCCACTCTGCCCGGTTACGTTTCCCCTCCCAGTTTTATTTAATCGCCATGTTGTTTGTGGTGTTCGATATCGAAACCGTCTTTATCATTTCCTGGGCTATTGCTTTTGATTCGCTGGGCTGGCAAGGCTTTGCCGCCATCAGCATTTTCATTGGCATATTGCTCGTGGTACTGGTGTATGAATGGCGCAATGGCGCGCTCAATTTTGGCCCCGATGGTAAAAAGATACTCGAAGCCTACCGCAAAAAAATCAAAACCAACCAACCCCAACCCAATACCTGACTATGCAATGGTGGCTCAGCAATACCAACGATCCCTCGGGACATACCAAAGGCACCAGTTCGCTGGAAGCCGCCATGCAGCAAAGCGTGATGCTAAGCTCTATCGACAGTCTTATTGCCTGGGGCCGCAAAAACTCCATGTGGCCGTTCCATTTCGGGCTCTCCTGCTGTTTTGTAGAAATGGCTACCGCCATGACACCCAAATATGACCTGGCCCGTTTTGGTGCCGAAGTGATACGCGGCACACCCCGCGAGGCCGATGTAATGATTATAGCAGGTACCGTATTTATCAAAATGGCCCCCATCATACAGCGGTTGTATGAGCAAATGATGGAACCCCGCTGGGTCATCTCTATGGGCTCCTGCGCCAATTCCGGCGGCATGTACGATATCTACAGTGTGGTGCAGGGGGTAGACAAATTTTTGCCGGTAGATGTGTACGTACCCGGCTGCCCGCCCCGCCCCGATGCTTTCATGAACGGACTTCTCCTGCTGCGCGACTCAGTGGGCAAGGAGAAAAGACCCCTTAGCTGGATGATCGGCGACCAGGGCATTATTAAACCCGAAAAAATAAGCGTTAAAGAAATAAAGCGAAACGAAAGAGCCAACAGAACGGACTTTAAACCCTTTGATGAGATATAACCTACAGTTGCCCACATAACGCTACTGATCATTGCCTGCCCTACCATGCAGGACCAATCTTCCTTTGCTACAATGCAAGCGGATATACATATGGAACTACGCTCCAGGTTTGGGGAAAACAGCATTACCCTGCTGAACCCCAAGGATGAGACACCCGCTTTTAGCGTGCCGGCCAACCAGCTTGTATCTATCCTCACCTACCTCAAAAAAGACTCCCCACAACGATACCGCATGCTCTACGACCTGAGCGCCATAGACGAGCGGCCCCGCAACCTGCAAAACAAAATGCCCGATGCCGATGATTTCACGTTAGTATACCACCTCTTTTCTTTCGACCGCAATGCATTTATACGTTTAAAAGTCGGGTTAAAAGGAGAATATCCTTCCTGTGCATCGGTAACCGACCTCTGGCCCTGCGCCAACTGGTACGAGCGCGAAGTGTACGATATGTTTGGCATTGGCTTTACAGGTCACCCATTTCTTAAACGCATATTGATGCCCGATACCTGGACCGGTCACCCGCTGCGCAAAGAGCATCCTGCCCGGGCCACCGAAATGGGACCTTTCCGGTTGTGGCCGGAGAAAGAAGATAAAGAGCAGGCAGCGCTTCAGTTCAAACCCGAAGAATGGGGCATGCAGGAGCAAAGCGCAGAATCTGATTTTATGTTCCTCAACATTGGCCCGCAGCACCCCGGCACACATGGCGTACTGCGCATCATTCTGCAACTGGATGGTGAGGATATTGTAGATGCAGTGCCCGACATTGGCTTCCACCACCGGGGCGCAGAGAAGATGGGCGAGCGCCAGAGCTGGCACACCTATATTCCCTATACCGACCGCATCGATTACCTCGGCGGCGTTATGAACAACCTGGCTTATCTGCTGGCGGTAGAAAAACTGGGCGGCATTACTATTCCTCCCCGGGCACAAACCATACGGGTTATGCTCTGCGAGCTGTTCCGCATCTCCAGTCACCTGGTTTGGTACGGCACTTTTGCGCAGGATCTGGGGCAACTTTCTCCGGTTTTTTACATGTTTACCGACCGCGAGCGGGTGTTGGAAATTATAGAATCTATCTGCGGCGGCCGTATGCACCCCAACTGGTTTCGCATTGGTGGCGTAGCGCAGGATCTGCCCAAAGGCTGGCAAGAGCGCGTGGCTTATTTTGTGCAATACTTTCCCAAAAAACTGAAGGAGTATGAAAAAATGGTACTCCGCAACCGCATCTTTAAAGCCCGCACCAAAGGCATTGGCATCTTTACACTAGACGAGGCCATTGATTGGGGCGCTACAGGGCCCGCGCTCAGGGCCTGCGGACTGGAATGGGACATGCGTAAAAAAAGACCTTACTCCGGTTACGAACAATACGACTTTGACATACCCACTGCGCAAAACGGCGATTGCTACGACCGGGCACTGGTGCGGGTAGAAGAAATGTGGCAGAGCCTGCGCATCATAGAGCAATGCCTGAACAATATGCCCGAAGGACCGTATAAATCAGACCATCCGCTTACCACACCAGCTACCAAGCAATATACCATGGAGCATATCGAAACCCTTATCAATCACTTTCTGAATGTAAGCTGGGGCCCGGTGATGCCCGAGGGCGAAGCCATGAGTTGTATAGAAGCGACCAAAGGCTGGAACGGCTATTACCTCATCAGCGATGGCAATACCTCGCCCTACCGGGTGCGGGTGCGCACGCCATCGTTTGCGCATATGCAAATGTTACCCTACATCAGCAAAGGTTATACCGTAGCCGATATGCTGTCGATACTGGGCGCTATGGATTATGTACTGGCAGACATTGACCGATAAAACAACAAGATGCTGACAACACAGGAAATACAGGCGATTGAACTTGAAGCACACAAAGTACCGGTGCGCAAAGCAGCATGCATAGAGGCATTGAAGATTGTGCAGCAGCACCGCCGCTGGGTATCGGACGAGAGCATTACCGACATTGCAGCACTCCTTCATATGAGCGCCGAGGAGGTAGACAGCGTAGCCACTTTTTACAACCTCATTTTCCGCAAACCGGTAGGCCGGCACGTTATCCTGCTGTGCGATAGCATCAGCTGCTGGGTAATGGGCTATACCGGTATTAAAGAAAAGTTGTTTGAGCAACTAGGCATACAATATGGCGAGACCACGCCCGACGAACGATTTACCCTTTTGCCCAATGCCTGCCTCGGCACCTGCGACCACGCCCCGGCTATGATGATAGACGAAGACACTTACTGCGAAATTCAACCACAACAAATACCAGATCTATTGCAGCGATACACCTAACCATTTATGCGGCCACTTACGCAACATATTATCCCTGGCGCTCCGCCATTAAGCCTGGAAGCCTACCGCAAGACAGGCGGCTACACTGCTTTTGAAAAAATATTGCAGCAGCATGCCCCCGCAGACGTGACCAACCTGATGAAGGAAGCCAACCTGAGAGGCCGCGGTGGCGCGGGTTTTAACACGGGCATGAAATGGAGTTTCGTTCCTATGGATGTTAAAGGCCCTAAATACCTGGTGGCCAATGCCGATGAAATGGAACCCGGCACTTTTAAAGACCGTTTCCTGCTCGAAGGCAATCCCCATCAACTACTCGAAGGCATGCTCATTGCCGCTTATGCCATACAGGCAACAGAAGCCTTTGTATTCCTGCGCTGGGCATACAAAAGCGCTGCCAAATCTATGCGCACAGCCATTGCCGAAGCAGCGCAAGCCGGGTATATTGGTAAAAACATCGAAGGCTCCGGCTTTTCTATTCAAATACATTTGCACACTGGTGCCGGAAGATATATGTGCGGCGAAGAAACCGCTCTGCTCAATTCGCTCGAAGGCAAAAGGGCCACACCACGCGCCAAACCACCGTTTCCGCAAGTGAGTGGTTTGTTTGGCCGCCCTACTATTGTTAATAATGTAGAAACCCTTTGCAACATTCCGCATATCGTAAACAATGGCGCTATCTGGTTCCAGGACATAGGCAAGGGGCCTGATGGTGGCACCAAAATTTATGGTGCAAGCGGCAGGATTAAAAAACCTGGATTATGGGAACTACCTATGGGCACCACCATTCGCGAAATACTCGAAGAGCATGCTGGTGGTATGCAGGATGGTTATGGTTTTAAAGGGCTGCTGCCCGGCGGCGCGTCAACCGACTTTCTGGTGGCAGAGCACCTGGATACGCCTATGGATTTTGACAGTATTGCCAAAGCAGGCAGCCGTATGGGCACCGGCACCATGATCATTCTCGACGACCAGACCTGCCCGGTAGGTTTTGTACACAACCTCGAACATTTTTTTGCACAGGAGTCCTGCGGTTTCTGCACCCCCTGCCGGGAAGGATTGCCGTGGACCGAAAAATTATTACTGTCCATTGAGCAGGGTACCGGAAAACTATCCGACCTCGACCTGCTGGATATGCATGGCACACTGCTGGGGCCGGGCAATACTTTTTGCGCGCTCGCACCCGGCGCTATGGAACCGCTGCAAAGCGCCCTTAAATATTTCAGAAGCGAATTTGAGCAACACATTCACGACCAAAAATGTCCGTATGCCCATCATATACATCGATAACCAACCCTACGAGGTAAAAGAAGGCCAGAACCTTCTGGAAGCCTGCCTGAGCCTGGGGCAGAACCTGCCCTATTTCTGCTGGCATCCGGCATTGGGATCGGTGGGCGCGTGCAGGCAATGCGCTGTTAAAATATTTAAAGACGAAAACGATACCAGGGGCAGAATCATGATGTCGTGCATGGAACCTGTGAGAGACCAAATGCGGTTATCCATTGCCGATACAGGCGCCCGAAATTTCAGGGGCCAGGTTATTGAGTGGCTGATGACGAACCATCCGCACGATTGTGCGGTTTGCGATGAAGGTGGCAGCTGCCATCTCCAGGACATGACGTTAATGTCCGGGCACAATTATCGCCGTTTCGAATTCAACAAAAGAACCTACCACAATCAGTACCTGGGCCCCTTCTTAAACCACGAAATGAACCGCTGCATACAATGCTACCGTTGTGTACGGTTTTACCGAGATTATGCCGGAGGCAAAGACCTTAATGTATTTGCAGCGCATAACCATGTATACTTTGGCCGTCATACCGATGGCATACTCGAAAATTTCTTTAGCGGCAACCTGGCCGAGGTTTGCCCTACCGGTGTATTTACCGATAAAACTTACAAGCAGCATTACACCCGCAAATGGGATCTCACTTCATCGCCTTCCATATGCCAGCATTGCGGCTCCGGCTGCAATACCATCAGCGCAGAGCGTTACGGCACGTTAAGACAAATAACCAGCCGCTACAATGGCGAAGTAAACGGATATTTTATCTGCGATCGTGGCCGCTTCGGATACGAATTTGTAAACGGCACCCAACGCATCCGCAAGATATTTGTACGGAACAATGATGGAGAAATAACCACAGAACAATTAGCAGCACAGGTAAAACCGTTGTTGCAACAACCAGGTCTTATTGGCATTGGTTCGCCAAGAGCTTCACTGGAAGCCAATTTTGCGCTAAAACAGCTCGTGGGCGAAGCCAATTTCTATCTCGGATTAAGCGAAACCGAACACCAACTAATCAACCTCTCGCTGCGCATTTTACAGGAAGGAGCCGTGCCTACGCCATCCATAAAAACCACCGAACAGTGCGACGCGGTTTTGATCCTGGGCGAAGACCTCATGCATACCGCACCCCGCTATGCCCTGTCTATCCGGCAGGCCATGTTGCAGGCTGTGGCGGCACCATTACAACAAAAAATAAACCTGCTCGACTGGCAGGATGCTGCGGTACGCGAAGCTGTGCAGGAAACCAATGGCCCGCTGTTTATCGCCTCTACACTTCCTACCGGCATGGACGATCAGGCCCGCTGCGCCATACGGCTTGCGCCCGATGATATTGCCGCGCTGGGCCACACTATTTCGTTGCTGCTTCGTGGCATACACCCCAACCATCCGGCAGAAAACCTATTGCTGGAAGAAGCTGTAACCGCATTAAGCGCAGCGAAAAAACCCTTAATCGTAGCGGGGTATGGCGGTGCCAGCGAAAGCATTATCCAGGCCGCATACAATATCGCATTGGCATTAAAACAAAAAGGATGCGATGCGCAACTCTTGCTCACCATGCCCGAAAACAACAGCCTGGGTTTAGGCATGCTCCAGGGACATCCTTTACAAGCCGCTTTTGACCGCGCTGCGGAAGACACTTTGCATACTGTCATTGTGCTGGAAAACGACCTTTACCGCCGTGCCGAACATGCCGCTGTAGACGATTTTTTTAACCATTGCAAAGCAATAGTGCTGATAGACCACTCCACACATGCCACTGCCGAGCAAGCTACCATACTGATTCCTGCAGGCAGCTTTGCCGAATCGGACGGTACACTGGTAAGTAGCGAAGGCCGGGCGCAACGGTTTTATCAAACTTTTACGCCGCAAGGCCCGATCCGCGAAAGCTGGCGCTGGCTGCTGGACCTACAAGACCAAAATCAAACAACATCCTTCGATGAGCTGGTGCAGCAATTAAACGACCAATATCCTGTATTTAAAGGCATAACACAATTAGCACCACCTGCGGGTTTCCGCATGGCGGGGCAAAAAATACCACGGGAGTCGCACCGTTACAGCGGGCGCACCGCTATGCAGGCCAACCAGCATGTGAGCGAGCCTAAACCTCACGAAGACGCAGACAGCGCTTTATCATACACCATGGAAGGCTACCACGGTCAACCTCCGGCTCCATTGATTCCCTATTTCTGGTCGCCGGGCTGGAACTCGGTGCAGTCCATCAACAAATACCAGATCGAAATAGGCGGAGCCTTACATGGCGGCGATCCGGGACTGAGGCTGATACAACCTGCGGCAACACTGGATTTTTTTCAGCTGCAACCAGAATCATTTTCTGCCATGGACAATAACCTATGGCTGGTACCACAGTACTATATTTTTGGCTCAGAAGAGTGGAGCGTGCATACATCAGGCATTCAGCAAAGAAGTCCGCAACCGCATATTGGTTTGCACCCCGATGATATGGCGCAATGGAATCTCAAAGAAGGACAGGAGCTGTGTTTTGAAACCCGGCAGGGTGCTTACGCGATACCTGTTTTTCCGGCAGCTTTCGCACAAAGAGGCATGGCTGTAGTACCCGCAGGCATACCTGGCATTCCGTTTATGAACTGGCCGTTGTGGATAAAAGTGACAGATACAGGAGGCCTTTGAAGTGAAAGGTGAAAGGTGAAAAGGCGCGAGTATTCCGGTACACTAACAACAAATCATAGATCGGCGATCAGACATCGAACATCAGACATCAAAACATTTTAAACAAAACCCATGCCCCATACAACATCATATCATTGGCTCGTCATCGGTGGAGTATTGTTCGCAATGCTAAACACCGCTGCGGGGTTGATATGGCTCGAACGCAGGATGCTCGCGCTCTGGCAGGATCGTTACGGGCCTAACCGCGCAGGGCCATTCGGTTTGTTCATCGTATTGGCCGATACCATTAAACTCATTTTTAAAGAAGATTGGATTCCTCCTTTTGCAGATAAAGTGGTGTTTGTATTTGCACCGGCGGTAGTGGTAGCCAGTGTGCTGCTCAGTTTTACCATTATTCCGTTTGGCCCCGAGGTGATGGTGGCCGACTCCAATGTAGGGCTGCTCTTTTTTCTCGCCATGTCATCATTAGGGGTTTACAGCATTGTATTAGGCGGCTGGGCATCCAACAATAAATACGCTTTGCTGGGCGCTATGCGTGGCGCATCGCAAATGATCAGTTACGAAGTATTTATGGGCATCGCGCTTATGGGCGTGGTCATTCTCACGGGTAGTTTTAACCTTAAAGACATTGTACTGGCGCAAAAAAACATGTGGTTCATTGTGCCGCAGTTCCTGGGTTTCATCATCTTTTTTATAGCAGGCATTGCAGAAACCCACCGTTTGCCCTTCGATATACCGGAGGCGGAAAGCGAACTGGTAGCGGGGTTCCACGCCGAGTATTCCAGTATGAAATTCGGTATGTTCTTTATTGGCGAGTACCTGGGCATTACCCTTGTATCGGCGATGGTAACGGCTTTGTATTTCGGCGGTTGGCTGGGCCCCTCCTTCCTCCCGCCTGTAATTTGGTTCGGACTCAAAACATTCGGATTCATTTGCCTGTTCATCCTGCTCAGGGCTTCGCTGCCCCGCCCCAGGTACGACCAGCTTATGGAATACGGTTGGAAGATATTGTTTCCCTTATCCATCCTGAACCTGCTGGCAACAGCAGCAATCAAGCTCTGGCTGATGGAAGCGTACTAACATTATAAACGCATCATCATGTGGTCGATTATCAGAAGTATGTGGCTAACCTTTCTGCACATGTTCCACAAACGGGAAACCTTTCAGTATCCCGAGCAGAAAGCACCTTTGCCGGCCCGCTGGCGGGGACGCATTGTGCTGACGCGCGACCCTGATGGTGGCGAGCGCTGTGTGGGCTGCTACCTCTGTGCAGCGGCCTGCCCGGTAGATTGTATAGCGCTACAATCTACCGAAGATGAGCATGGGCGCAGATACCCGGAGTTTTTCAGGATCAATTTTTCGCGGTGCATCTTTTGCGGTTTTTGTGAAGATGCCTGCCCTACCTACGCCATACAACTGATTCCCGATTTTGAAATGGCCGAATACAACCGGCAAAACCTGGTGTATGAAAAAGAAGACCTGCTCATCAACAGCCAGGGCAAATATCCCGGCTACAACTATTACAAAGTAGCAGGCATGGCCATTGAAGGCAAAGACAAAGGTGAAGCGCAACACGAAGATCCTCCGGTAGACATTAAAAGTTTATTACCCTGATTATGAACACTGCATTCTATATCGCCGCTGTTATTGCCGTTGCATCCACCATAATGGTGATTACGCGGTATAACATCATGCATGCCTTGCTGTACCTCATTGTATCGTTTATGGCAATTGCGGTGATCTTCTTTATTTATGGCGCGCCGTATATGGCTGTGCTGGAACTTATTATTTACGCCGGAGCCATTATGGTGCTTATCATATTTTTTGTGATGATGCTTAACCTGGGGGCAGAAACGGCTGTGCAGGAAAAATCGTGGATGACACCCCGCATCTGGTTTGGTCCGGCGGTATTATCGGGCATATTGCTGGCAGAGCTTTGGTACCTGTTTTACACCCAACCCGCCATACCATTTGAGGTTAAAATGGTATCACCCAAAGCGGTAGGCATCAGTTTATTTACCACCTACCTTATTACAGCAGAGCTGGCAGCCATGCTGCTGATGGCAGGTATTGTAGGCGCTTACCATTTAGGCCGGCAAAAGAAAAAAATACAACACCGTTTTTTAGAACAAACTGAAGAATGAAAGAAACATCGTTACAGGCAGGATTGATACTGGCAGGCATACTCTTTGGCCTGGGGCTGCTGAGTCTGCTCATCCGGCGCAATTTCATTTTTATGTTGTTGTCGGTAGAGATCATGCTTAACGCAGCGGGTCTTGCATTTGTGCTGGCAGGTGCGCGATGGGGGCAACCCGATGGGCAGGTCATGTTTTTGTTTATCCTGTCTATGGCAGCAGCAGAAGTTTCTGTAGGGTTGGCATTGATCCTGCAATTGTATCACCAGCTCAAAAGTACCGACAGCGATGCGGCCAATAAACTGAAAGACGAACCTTAACCGGAAAAATTTTTAAAGCCAATAAACCATGAATGCCATAGCTGCTTTCATACCGGCTCTTCCCTTTTTAGGCGCATTGCTTCTGATTACCGGAGGCAGGCATTACTCTGCCACATTGGTACGCCTTATCGGAGGTGGCAGCATTGCAGCGGCGGCTATCATAACATGCATGCTTGGCTGGTCGTTTCTTCAAAATCCTGCCCAAATCGTTACCGTGCAACTATGGAACTGGATCAGCAGCGGCAACCTGCAAGCCGGACTAACGCTACGGCTCGATTCCCTCTCCATCATTTTTACTTTCGTTATCACTTTTGTAGGCACACTCATTCATATTTACGCTACCGAATACATGGAGGGCGATGAAGACTACGCCCGTTTCTTTGCCTGCATGAACCTGTTTGTCTGTGCCATGCTGCTGCTCGTGCTGGCCGATAACCTGCTGCTGCTTTACCTGGGTTGGGAAGGGGTGGGCCTTTGCAGTTACCTGCTTATCGGGTTCTGGTATAAAGACCCTGCCAATGGCTATGCTGCACGCAAAGCATTTATTGTAACCCGCATTGGCGATACGGCCATGGCTGTGGCTTTGTTTATGTTATTCCAATACCTGGGCACGGTAAACATTGCAGATATACTTACCCAGGCTCCCACCCACTGGACCACCGGACAAACAACCATTACGATTATCACCTTAATGCTGCTGGGCGGCGCGGTAGGCAAATCGGCGCAACTACCGTTACAAACCTGGCTACCGGATGCCATGGCCGGCCCCACGCCTGTTAGCGCGCTGATACATGCCGCCACAATGGTTACAGCAGGCGTTTACCTTATAGCGCGCATGCATGTTTTATTTGAGCTGTCTCCGGTTACCATGCTGCTGGTAGCATCCATAGGTGTCATAACCTTATTGCTGGCAGGTTGCAGTGCACTGGTACAAACCGATATTAAAAAAGTGCTGGCCTACTCTACCATCAGCCAGATCGGGTATATGTTCCTGGCATTGGGTGTAGGCGCATGGTCGGCCGCTGTATTTCATTTTTTTACCCACGCGTTTTTCAAAGCGCTGCTCTTTTTGGGTGCAGGTGCTGTAATTCTTGCTATGCATCACGAACAGGATATGTTTAAAATGGGAGGATTACGAAAACAACTCCCTGGTGTATACCGGGTGTTCCTGGCAGGAGCCGCAGCATTAGCGGCTGTGCCGTATATCACCTCCGGTTTTTACAGCAAAGATGCTATCCTATGGCTGGCCTGGCAGGGCCCGCATGCCAATACCCTTTTATGGTTGGGTGCATTATTGGGCGCGCTGCTTACAGCACTATATACTTTCCGGATGGTATTTGTTACGTTTTGGGGAGATGCGCAACACCCTATCAGCCATTATCCCAAAGCCGCCATCAGCGTACCGTTGAGCATATTGGCGGTACTGGCCATTGTTGCAGGTTTTATAGAACTGCCCCACAACATGGGGCATATACCCCTGTTCTCTGATTTTGTGCAAAACACATTACCCGCCACGGCAGCAACACATGCCTCTGCCGCAATGGAATGGACAGCGCAATTATTATCGGCAGTCTGTTGCATAGCGGGTATTGCACTCGCCTACCTGCTGTATGTAAAACACGCCCCCGCACTCGTCAATTTTACACAAACACCATTTGCACAATACTTTACCAACCTCTGGAAAAAAGGATGGGCTTTCGACGACCTCTATGATCTGCTCATTGTAAAACCATTTACTGCACTAGCGCATTTACTGCAAAAAGACTGGCTAGATAAAATTTATTTACTCATGGGCGGCATCACCATCAAAGCGCACCATATATTGGCAAGCACGCAAAAAGGATTGCTGCGCTGGTATGTGATGGGATTACTGATTGGAGTAGTGCTTATGTTAACCGCTATTGTAATGCACCTAACTTAAATTAAACAGCATGTTTCTAACCTCCATCATACTCATTCTGCTACTGGGCGCGCTACTCTCCTGGATGGCTGCGCAATGGAGTACCGTGCTGAGCAGATGGGTAGCTTTGCTTTCGCTCAAAATAAACCTACTGTGGACACTGTGGGTATGGTACGATCATACCATACTGCATACGCCTCCGCAAAACGGTTGGTGGCTGGTGGTAAGGCACGAATGGATACCAGTCTGGGGCATTTCGCTGTACCTGGCTATGGACGGACTAAGTATGCTGATGCTGATGCTTACTTTCTTCCTGGGCATACTGGCCGTGCTCATCTCCTGGAAAGAAATCAATTTTAGAACAGGGTTCTTTCATGCTAACCTGTTACTGGTGTTGGCAGGCATTACAGGCGTGTTCCTCGCGATGGATCTGTTTCTCTTTTACTTTTTCTGGGAACTCATGCTCATACCCATGTACCTGCTCATCAGCATCTGGGGGCATGAAAACAGGACTTACGCGGCCAATAAGTTTTTCCTGTTTACACAAGCCGGAGGGCTGTTAATGTTGCTAAGTATCTTATCGCTATACTTCTGGCATGGCGCGCAAACCGGCGTATACACCTATGCCTACGACGCGCTGGTGCAAAACCTGCCATCGGGTAAAATGGCATTGCTCATGATGTCGGGTTTCCTCATTGCTTTTGCAGTTAAACTTCCGGTAGTACCCTTGCACACCTGGCTGCCTGATGCGCACAGCCAGGCGCCCACCGCAGGAAGCCTTATCCTGGCAGGATTACTTTTAAAAACCGGGGCATATGGTTTAATCCGCTTCGTATTACCCTTGTTTCCCGAAACAGTGGCGCAGTATGGGCATTGGGGTATGTTGCTGGGCGTCGTCGGTATTCTGTACGGTGGCATATTGGCATTTGCCCAAACCGATCTTAAACGGATGATCGCCTACACCAGTGTAAGCCATATGGGCTTTGTGATGATGGGCTTATTTGCCACAGGCGCGCTGGCCCGGCAGGGTGTAATCATGCAGATGCTGGCGCATGGCCTAAGCACAGGCGCTTTATTCCTAATAGCTGGTATGTTGTATGAGCGTATGCACTCCAGAGACATTCAGAAGATGGGCGGCTTTTGGCAGCAAGCTCCTGCGATGGGCGTTATGGCCATGATTTTTGTAATGGCCTCTTTGGGACTACCCGGACTCGGCAATTTTGTAGCCGAGATCATGATTCTGCTGGGTTGCTGGCCGGTGGCGCCAACACTTACCATATTGGCCACCATAGGCATTGTGGTGGCTACCGTGTATTCTTTATGGCTCATGCAATCCATCTTCTTTGGCCCGGCCAAACCAACCTCACCCATTACCGATATGAACGCAAGAGAATACATTATGATGCTCTCACTTACCATCGTATTGTTATGGATGGGCATTTACCCGCAACCATTGCTGAACACCGCTGCCACATCATCCAGCCCAACCTCGTCGTCACTGGTTACTACCAATTCAAATCTACCCTGACCTATGCTGCAACCCAACGATATACATGCTTTACTGCCGCTGATCATTATCGGCGGCGCTGCTGTGCTGGGTATGTTGCTTACCGCCATACAACGCAACCACAGGCTGCTGTTTATCTTAAGTCTGCTGAGCCTTGCGGCTGCGGCTTACAGTCTTATTCCATTGCACCGCATGGTTCCGTATAGCATTACGCCACTCCTGATCTTTGATCCGCTCAGTATCTGGGGATTGGCACTTTTACTCGGGTCCGCATTTTGTGTACTGCTGCTCTCCTACGATTACTTTGCCGATCGGGAAGAAAGGAAAGAAGAATACTACCTGCTCTTTCTGCTCGCTACCCTGGGCGCTATGGTGCTGGTGGTAAGCCAGCATTTTGCCAGTCTGTTCCTGGGGTTGGAAACCCTTACCATCAGCCTCTATGCCATGATCGCTTACCTGCGCAAGCGCGAACCTTCGGACGAAGCGGGTATCAAATACCTGATCATGGCAGCGGCCTCATCGGCATTCCTGCTGTTTGGCATCGCGTTAATTTATGCTTCCTGTGGCGAAATGAGTTTTGCAGGCATAGGCACCTGGCTGCAACAGCAGGAAGAGATGGACATACTTACCGGTATTGGTTTTGGAATGGTATTGGTGGGCTTAGGTTTTAAACTGGCACTGGTGCCTTTTCATATGTGGACGCCAGATGTATACCAGGGTGCACCTGCACCTGTGGCGGCTTTTGTAGCTTCCTTATCCAAAGGCGCGGTGGTTATGGTGCTGTTACACTTATTTCATGACGTGCCTGTTTTAAACTACAAACTGTTCATGCAACTATTGTCGTGGGTAGCTATATTATCTATGGTTGCAGGCAATATTCTGGCTTTGCAGCAGCGTAATATTAAACGGCTACTGGCCTATTCTTCTATCGCGCACCTGGGTTATTTGCTGGTAGCGCTCATCATTAGCAACAATACCGGGCAGGAAGCAGTACTGTTTTACCTGCTCACATATACCATCACCATTATTACTGCTTTTGGCGTTATCGGGTTGGTATCGCCTGTAGATAAAGATGCAGATCATATCGCCGATTACCGTGGCCTGGCCTGGAACCGGCCCTGGCTGGGCGCTTTACTGGCATTGGCCATGTTATCGCTGGCGGGCATTCCGCTAACCGCCGGATTTATTGGCAAATTTTATGTGGTAACCGCAGGTGTTGGTGCAGGTAGATGGGCATTGCTGGGCACATTGGTGGTGACCAGTGTAATCGGGCTATTTTATTACCTGCGGGTGATCAACACCTTGTTTAAAACCACAGAAGCCCGCGACCGGCTGCCCGACCAAACGCCTTTCACCGCTACATTCTGCCTGGTTATTTTGTGCGTACTGCTGATTGGTTTAGGCATTTACCCTTCTGGCATGATCGAGTGGATAAAAATGAGTATGCCTTAGCATAAAAAATCCCCCTGTGGCATGCTCAGCATCCTTACTGTTCATCATTGGTCAACGACTATCAGGCCAACCCGGGCCTATACCCCGTTTCTTCTTCCGTTACTTTTTTGCGGAAAAAAAGTAACACAAAAAAGCCGCCTAAAAACGGTTACACCACGTTTTCGGGATAGTACCTTGATATAGCTACTGTGCTACTGTAACATTGGCCTAAGCACGCTAATGGCAAACGAGTTCAAAAAATCTGGCAAAGCCTTCATATATCACTGCCGCCACAGGCGCTGGTTTTATCAGGTAAAATAAATAAGGGCCCGCTTGCGCGAGGCCCTCCCCCTAATGATCCAGAGCCTGGTATTGCTCTGAACTGCAACTGCAGCTTCTTGCTCAGTTTTCTATTAAAACCGGTTTCTTATGTTCATCAATGGCTACAAACGTAAACTCTCCGGTAACGGCCTTTTCACGTATATCGTTGTACATCTGCTCTATAAAAATCTCCACCTTTACTTTTAAACTGGTTTTACCCAGGTAGGTAACCCTGCCTATCAATTCTACAATGGTGCCCGCAGGAATGGGTTTTTTAAAATCGATCCTGTCGCTGCTTACCGTTACCATACGCTGCCGGCTGAAACGGGTAGCAGCAATAAAAGCAACTTCATCCATCAGGTGCATGGCGGTGCCACCAAATAAAGTATCGTAGTGGTTGGTAGTACTGGGGAAAACCGCTTTAAAAATGCGGGTTTCCGATTGCGCAATGCGCTCTTCCAATGTCATCTTCTCTCTGTTAAATATGAACAATTACTGATTCAGAATACCTGAAATCCGTTTTACTTTTTCTCTGAACAATACGTTATGGTACTCTGCCCTTACGGCTTTCATACATGCTGCACACAAACAATCGTCATACTGCCGCCGCATATAATCACGCTCCTGTTCATTTAATTGTACGCCAACACACTGGCACAATAAAATGGAACCTACTTTACATTCGAACGTTTGCTGGCAACGGGGGCAGTTTTTAGATTCATGTGTGCACATAACATAAGGTTTAAGTAATGTTACTGTATTCCTGAACAATGTAAAGATCTGTACCAGGCACTGGTGACGCCCGGCACAGATCACACAACCTACAATGCAGGTTGCGCTACCTTACTGCGCATAGTGGCAGCAGCGGCCACCATGGCTTCAATAGCTTTGCGGGTTTCTTCCCAATGGCGGGTTTTAAGGCCACAATCGGGATTTACCCAAAGTTGTGCGGCAGGAATAACCGCCGCCGCTTTCTCCAGCAAATACACCATCTCTTCTGAGGCGGGTACTCGTGGCGAGTGAATATCATATACCCCCGGCCCTATTTCATTGGGATACTTAAAATCCGCAAAAGCATCCAGCAACTCCATTTGTGAGCGAGAGCATTCAATGGTTATTACATCGGCGTCCATCTCTGCAATATTCTGGATGATATCGTTAAACTCAGAGTAGCACATGTGCGTGTGGATCTGCGTGGCATTGCGCACACCTGATGCCGAAACACGAAATGCTTTAACCGCCCAATTGAGGTAGTTTTCCCAATCGGCCCTGCGCAATGGCAATCCCTCCCGGATGGCGGGTTCATCAATCTGGATAACACGGATGCCTGCTTTTTCGAGATCGGCCACTTCATCGCGAATGGCCAGTGCAATCTGTGTACAGGTCTGCCAGCGGGGTTGGTCGTTGCGCACAAAAGACCATTGGAGTATGGTTACAGGTCCCGTAAGCATCCCTTTAACCGGCTTATTGGTTAAGGATTGCGCGTAAGCAGACCAGGCTACCGTCATAGCAGCGGGGCGTGATACATCGCCATAAATCACCGGAGGTTTTACACAGCGGGAGCCATAACTCTGCACCCAACCGTTTTGGGTAAATACAAAACCGGCCAGTTTTTCTCCAAAATACTCTACCATATCATTGCGCTCAAACTCGCCATGCACCAGCACATCCATACCTACAGCTTCCTGCCAGCGAATGGTGGCTTCTGTCTCTTTACGAATCAGCTCATCATATTCAGCTTGCGTAATTGCACCTTTTTTAAACTGCGCGCGCCAGCTTCTCACTTCTTTGGTTTGTGGAAAAGAGCCGATGGTGGTGGTAGGAAACAAGGGTAATTGCAAAGCATCGCGCTGCGCCAAAACCCTTACTGCAAAAAGACTCTGGCGTTGCGCATCGGTATCGGCAATGCCCAATACCCGTTCTTTTACTGCGGGATTATGAATCTGTATAGAGGTTTTGCGGCTTTTAACAGAAAGCTGGTTGACCAGGAAATGCTCCTGTGTATGCTCATCCAGTGCTCCAACAGCTAGTTTTTTAAGCACTGCAACTTCGTGTAGTTTCTGCTTGGCAAAGGCAAACCATTCTTTCATTTGTGGTGTAAAAACAGCTTCATCTTTTTCAAGATCGAGATCGCAAGGCACATGCAGCAGTGAGCAGGAGGGTGCGATGAGCACACGATCTTCACCTATAGCCTGCAAGGCCTTTGCAATAATGCCTTGTGATAACGCATAATCGTTGCGCCAGATATTGCGCCCATCTACCACACCAAGCGAAAGACTCAATGGTTCGGGAATGGCGGCCAATACCTCATCCAACTGCTCCGGGCACCTTACCAGGTCGATATGCAGTGCACATACCGGCAGTTTGGCGGCCAGCGTAAGATTATCGCGCAACCCTTCAAAATAGGTTGCGACCAGTATTTTAATATTCGGAAACCCGGAACGGATTTGTGTGTAAGCATACAACAGTGCTTCTTGTTCCTTGCTTGTTAAATCCATCGCCAGGAACGGCTCGTCGAACTGTATCCACTCTACCTTAAAGGATTCGAGTTTATGCAACAGCTCCAGGTAAACGGGCAGTAGTCTCTTCAGCAGATCGATGCGGTGAAACCCTTGCTCCTTCTCTTTGCCCAGCAACAAATAAGATACCGGGCCCAGGAGCACAGGCTTGGCATTAATGCCCAGTTGCTGTGCTTCGTAACATTCTTTCACCACTTTATCGGACAGCAGGCGGAAGGATTGGTCTTTGGTAAACTCCGGCACAAGGTAGTGGTAATTGGTATCGAACCACTTGGTCATTTCCATAGCGGTAATGTCCAGCCCATCTTGCTGATACCCACGGGCCATCGCAAAATAAAGATCGGTTTCCGAGCCGGGATTGCGCAGCGCCACATCGTGGTAACGCTCCGGAATGGCACCTACGGTTAAGGACCAATCGAGCACCTGGTCGTAAAACGAAAAGTCGTTTACCGGAACCAGATCCAGCCCGGCATCTTTTTGCAGTTGCCAGTTTTCCAGGCGCAGGCTTCTGCCTGTTTGTAATAATTCGTCGTGGGTAATTTTGCCTGCCCAATAGGCTTCGCAGGCTTTTTTCAATTCCCTGTTGCCACCAATTCGCGGGTAGCCTAGGTTGTGTGTGCGCATGACATTGCTTTTTAAATGAAACCAATCAGTTAAAAGCGCTTTAGCCAAACTTTGCAATGCAATGGAGATTCAGAAAAGACGGTGTATACAGGCGCGCAGGTATAAGCATACCGCAACACAACGTATACAACATGACTCAAAGCTTCTGACCGCGAAAGCATCGTCAATTCAATAAAAAGGCAGGTCTCCTGGCTTGTAATATTTTTACCGTCCTTCCCATCAATGCAATATTGCGACGACAGTGGACATGTGTGGTAAAAACTGTTGGCATTACTTACAGTTGCGCGACAGCCCGTGATTTGCACACGGTTCCCTATTAATCTGCGTAAAAGCAGAACCCCTTACCGGTTGATAAAAGAAATGGAGTAAAGAACTTATCGGGAACGAAGATAGGGCAATTGCGATATTTTCAAAATTATATATGAATGGCCGGCGCTTGCGTCTGTAACAGTTTGTTTACTTTTAACCTACATTCAAACCTCTGTTATGTGGCCAGTATTATTTTCTTTATGCTTATTGGGCGCGCCTGATAAAAACACCTGCGACTGCCCGGCATCTGACTATGCGGATGCGGCCAAAGCCAACAAAGTATATGCGTTAACCAACGGCAAAAAAATTGCGCTTTGCGGCTATAAAAATGAAGACCAGATAGTGGAAACCTATTCGGAATTTGTGCTGGCTGTTTGCGGACAAAACGAGGTGATCGGTTTTTGGAATGCGCTGCAGGATTGCAGGGTAAGACCGGTAAAAGATACCTTGCTGGTAGAAGAACTGAAATACCTGCCTACCGGTATTGGGTTCCGCTACGCCAAAAGTGTATGGACCACAGAAAAAATTTCCTTCTCTAACGATGAGGCGATAAAACAATTGAGCGTAAACCGGGGCATACGCAAATATACCTCGCCTGAGATTGCAGAAGTCCTCCAGCAATACGAAAACGCGCCTAAAGAACTCAGCGACCAAACCATGACGCTCATAAACCGCGTGTTTGTGGCCACCATTTCGGGCAGCGCCAAAGCACGGCAATATTTTAAAGAAAGTGCCACCCATTTTGGTGTGCTGGATGGCGCTTATTCGGAAGAGTACAGCGATCTTAAAAACATGCTGGCATTGTGGGACAAAAAGTAACAGCACCTTTAAACCGTATTGCATTGCGGTAACCAACAGTACAATATTGATTATCCCTTTGCCGTTTACTTCTATTACCAAATGTCATGTAATGAAGAAAACACCATCTATAGAAGCCCTATTGCCCCATCGTTCGCCCTTCCTGTTTGCAGACCAGATACTGATGGCCAATAAAGAGGAAATTACCGCGGTTAAAACATTTTCCAAAGACGATCAGTTGCTGCGGGGCAGTTTTCCCGGTGTCAATTTTGTACCCGGCACTATTATTATTGAATCTATGGCGCAATGTGGCGGTGCAGGCATTAAACTGCTCGACATTACCGATGGACTGTTTGGCCTGGTAAGTATCGACAATGCCAATATGCTGAAAGGTGCAGAGTATGGCAAACAGATTACGTATATTATCCGCAACCTGCGGGTAACGGCAAGCATTATCAAACAATCGGGAGTAGCGTATATGGATGGAGAACCAGTGGCAGAAGCTACCTGGATGTGTGTAAGAATAGATTAAACGGCTTCAATAAACAGCAAAGCGGCAACAACAGGTACAGACCTGCGGTTACCGCTTTAATTATGTAAGGAGGTTTTACACACCAAATTGTTTCAGATGATGTTCCAGGTGCTTCCATTGCAAAGTATCCCACTCGGCAGCAGTCATTTTACCCAAAAAAGGATGCGGCTCTTTAGTGATGCCAACAGGCCCGCCCTGGGTAAACCGCTCTATGAGCACGACCAGCTGCTGGCGCGATGCGTCAAAACCGTCTTCGTTAAATACGAGAAACTCCCGTGCAGTAGGAGAATTTTTGCCCAGCGGTCCTTCTTTAAGCATCTGGCGCTTGACCATGCCCCCAAACAAGATACCCATAAGGCCACGTTTAAGCTGCATTTCGCCCAATGCCACTTTTAAAGGCCCCTGTGCATGGGTCAGCATTTGCACTACATTCATTTTACCCCAAAGGGCAGCACTTGAAGGCGTTAAACGCCCGATACGGTTGATGTATACCTGCGCATCGGCAGGATTAAAAAGACTTGGCATGATTCAGTATTGTTCTGCACAAAGTTAGATTTATTTCTAATACAATTACTTGTTAAAGCAACTTTATTAGCCGTGTATACCTGCCAGGTGCGCAGCTCCTGTCAGGTATACACCAGTACAATCATTAAATAAAAGGGAATTAATTTCTTTACCTACCTCACCTCCAACCGGAAAGTAACCCGGCGGTTCATGGCGCGGCCTTCGGGAGTTTCGTTATCGGCCTGGGGCAAGCTATCGCTGTAGCCTTCTGCACTCAGCTGCATCTCGGGCACATGCAATGCAATAAGGGCTTGCAGCACATTACGGGCACGATCTACGCTATACTGCTGCTTGGCCTCTGCACCACCCAGCGCATCGGCATGCCCCATTACCACCAGGTGTAATTGCGGGTAGCGGATAAGCGTAGTGGCAATTTCCTGCAGGTATTGCGCTGCAGAATCGGGCACCAGCACCGAAGCATACTCAAAATATACCGGAGCCTTAAACATATCCGTAGCCAGTTCCCAACCAGCCAGCGTTACATCTATCTCCAGCGGATCGTAGACTTTTACTTCGTGCAGGTCTACCGGGGTTTTACTCTCCATATAACCCGGCCGCTCCACATTTAATACATAGTTTTTGCCCGAAGGTGCGGCCAGCCAATAACTGCCATCACCTTTATTGGTAGAGGCAGAGGCAATTACCTGACCCGTTAGTGTATCCAGCAGATCTACCTGCTGCGAGGTAACCCTGCGCTGGGAAATACTATCTTTTACCACACCTTTTATAAATGCTACCGGAATGGGTTTTACGGCAGCAGGCAGTTCAAAACTGTAGAGATCGGTCTCGCCCACGGCATTGCCCCGGTTAGAAGCATAATAAGCGGTGCTGCCCGAGGCATTAACCACCATGCCACCTTCGTGGTTAACCGTATTGATCGGGTAACCAAGATTAACGGGTTTACTCCATTTTCCATCCGGTGTTTTACGGCTCATGAACAGATCCATATCGCCCATACCAGGATGCCCTTCCGAAGCGAAATACAACGTTTGGTTATCAAAATGAATAAAAGGAGCTATATCGTCGTAAGGCGTATTTATTTCGGGGCCCAGGTTTTCGGGTCTGCTCCATTTTCCTTCATCGAAATGGGTAACCCAAATATCGAGGCCACCGTAACCGCCATCGCGGTTGCTTACATAATACAGGTCTTTGTTATCGACCGAAATACAGGGCATAGATTCGTAACCCGGTGTGTTTAAAGTGGCTTTAAACGGCTTGGGTACGCTCCAGGTGCTATCGGTTTCGGTATAGCTCATATACAGATCACAGCCACCACCGGTAATGCCATCGGCACTGCGGCGTTCACATTTGCTAAAGAAGAGATAATGCCCGTCGGCACTAATGTTTTGCGCCCCTTCATTGCCACTGCTGTTGGGTGGCACACCCATATTTACAGCAGCAGCCCAGTACCCGCAGGTATCTTTATGACTGATGAAAAATTCTTCGTCTTCGCCGTTTACCCGCCGGGTAAAAACCAGCGTTTGCTCATCAATGGTAATAGACGGCAGGTATTCCGCATCTTTGGTATTTACATCTACGCCCAGGTTAAGCGGGCTGAAAGGCACAGGGTGCTGCACCGCTTTGCGGGCAAAATCGTATTGCTGCTCCAGTAGCCGGGCCTTTTGCTTCGATGCTTTGGGGAGTTTGGGTACGGTTTGGTAACTGCGTATAAGGGTCAGCGCTTCGTCGAATTTATAACTGCCGGCCCTGGCCTGTGCAAAATAGATAAGCGAAGGTTGCAGAAATTTTGGGTTGCGGCTTTGCACCTGCTCATAACACCAGCCTGCCCGCTCGTAATTGCGGGCTTGCAGGTAAATGCCCCCCAGCCGGATATAGGCATCGAGAAAGCCGGGGTCTTCTTTTACAGCGTTTTCAAACGCCGTAGCTGCTTTGGCAAAATCGTTATTGCCCAGGTATTCTTCCCCTTTGCCAAACCATTTGGTAGCGCCCGCCGGCATAGCCGACCGACTGTACTGCGCGCTGGCAACAGTTACAGTAAAAGAACAGGCAAGTATGGTCAGGCATTTCTTAAGCAGCATAAGCCATGATAAGCGGCACTAATATAACACGGGAATTTAAGAATAGCAATGGGACCAATCTGGCACTTTACCATCACGAGGTTACTTTAAACAAAAAACCGTCCCCACAGCATTGGAGGGACGGTTTAACTATAAATTATTACCACTATGGAATATTAAGATACTTATGCGTTTGCAGCGAAAGCTGCCATTGCGGATGCTCTTGTATATAATCGATAATCATGGGCGTTACCTGGTCGGCTTTGCTCCACTCGGGTTGCAGGTACAACTTACATTCTTTACTTACCTGTGCGGCAAACTGCTCTGCCCACTGAAAATCGGATTTGTGGTATACCACAATTTTGAGCTCGTGCGCAAAACGCAGGTTCTCGGGCAATGGCGCTTTAAATTTTTTGGGCGATAGCGTAATCCAGTCCCACTTACCACTCATCGGGCTGGAGCCAGATGTTTCGATATGCGTTCGGAATTTTCTTTTGTGCAACAGGGTTGTAAGCTCTGCCAGGTTGTGCATCAACGGCTCGCCACCCGTAATTACCGCAATGCGGCCAGGGTGCTTTTCTGCTTCCCGAACAATCTGCTCTACTTCCAGCACAGGATGTTTATCCGCATCCCAACTGTCTTTTACATCGCACCAAACGCAACCCACATCACAGCCGCCCAGTCGTATAAAATAAGCGGCCCTGCCCATGTAGCAGCCTTCGCCCTGCAGGGTATAAAACGCTTCCATCACCGGCAGCACATGTACTTTCTCCAACACCACGTTTCTATTAGTTCAAATTAGTTTTAGGCTGCGTAGCGGCCAGGTATGTGTTTTTCATCAAAGCACAAATAGTCATTATACCTACGCCACCCGGCACCGGGGTAATGTAGCTGCACTTAGGCGCTACGTTATCAAAATCTACATCACCTACCAGGCGGGTACCCGTCTTGGTGGTTTCGCTGGCAATGCGGTTCATACCCACATCAATCACTACAGCGCCTTCTTTAATCATATCGGCGGTAATGAAATGCGGTTTGCCAATTGCTGCAATCACAATATCGCCCTGTTTTACCATCTCAGCCAGGTTCTGGGTGCGGGAGTGGCAAATGGTAACCGTACAGTTACCGGGGTAGGTATTGCGGCTCATGAGCAGGCTGATGGGCGTACCCACAATATTGCTGCGGCCAATAACCACACAGTGTTTACCAGCGGTTTCAATTTTATAATATTCCAGCATCAGCAGTATACCGTAAGGCGTAGCAGGCAGGAAAGTAGGCAGGCCCACTACCATTTTGCCCTGACTTTCGGGATGAAAACCATCTACATCCTTTTCGGCAGCAATCATATTGATCACTTTGTCTTCGCTGATGTGTTTGGGTAAAGGCAATTGCACCAGGATACCGTCGACATCCGGGTTATCGTTCAGCATTTCGATCTGGTCGAGCAGGTTTTGCTCAGAGATCGTTTCGTCAAAACGCAGCAAAGTAGAGTCAAAACCTATCTCTGCGCAGGTTTTAACCTTGTTACGTACATACACTTCGCTGGCAGGATTACTGCCTACCAGGATAGCGGCCAGGTGGGGCGTTTTTTTGCCTTCCTGTTTCAACAATTCAACATTGGCGGCCATTTCAGCCTTAAGTGTCTGCGACACCAGTTTACCGTCTAATAATTGCATGGCGCAAAGATACAGCACAAGCCACGAAATACGAATTTTTGATCTCGAATCTCCGATCGCTGATTTCTGATGTGATGATGTCTTATTTGTTAGCCGTGGGTAGAAATCGGCTTCCGGCCCGGTCAGTCGCTTATAACCTGGCAGGTCACGACCCGCTTACTTTAATAACTTAAAGCGGTATGCGTCTGCGCCCTGAAACACTTTAAGCACATACCAGCCGGCTGGTAAAATACTCATATCTACCCGCAATAACGGGTCTATGGACTTGCCCGTAAGCCATGAGCGGCCGGTCATATCCCACACTTCATAATTAAATAAGGCGGTTTCGTGCGGTGGGCGCTGGATGGTTACCGCGCCTACCACCGGGTTGGGGTAAACCAGGAACGGCGCTGCTTTACCTTCCATCTCGGCCACGCTGGTGGGTGCTACAGAAGGATCGTACAGTTCTATAATCTTATCTACAGAAGTACCTGCCGATGAGTTGCTGGTGCTGATGAATATATTGCCCTGCGGGCCTATACAGATATCGCGAATGCGGCCATACGTACCATCTATAATGGTGTCGATACCGGTTATGGCGGTGGCCCCTGCATTGAGGCGCAACAATAATAGTTGTTCATTTTTGAGCGTACCCAGCAGCAATGCATTGTTCCAGAGTGGAAACATGTTGCCAATATAATAATCCAATCCGCTGGTAGCAATGGTGGGTGTCCAGGCATAAAGCGGCTCTACCACCATAGAGTCGGTGCAAAAAGTCTGTTCGGCAGGTTCGTTGCAAAAACCCTTTACCGTGGGCCAGCCATAGTTACGACCCTGCATAATTACGTTAATCTCATCATCGGTGGTAGGCCCGTGCTCGCTCGAAAACAATTTACCATTTACCCATACCAAACCCTGCGGATTGCGGTGCCCCCAGCTCCAGATGGGGCTGCCGGGTATAGGATTATCGATCGGAATAGAGCCATCCAGGTTAATACGCAATATTTTACCATTGATGGCATTCAGGTTCTGGGGATTGGATTGGTCGGCGGCATCGCCGGTAGTGATAAACAGGTTATTAAAAGTATTATTGGGAGTAATCAGTAACCGGCAACCATTGTGAATGCTGGCACCTTTGATGTTATCGATTAAAACAGAAGGGGAACCGAGCGCTGTGCCGTTGTATATAAACCGTACAACTTTTTCGGTATACTGGCTGGAGGCGTTGTTGTATTCATAAGCTACGTATACATATGGCGAATCCGGAAAATTGGGGTGCAAGGCCATACCCAGTACCCCGCCTTCATTATTGGCTATTGCATCCGGAATGGCAATTAAGGTATCGAGATCGCCGCTCATAGGATCGAGCCGCATTACATACCCGTTTTTTTGGGTAAACCAGATATGATCATCCGGACCATAAATAATTTCCCAGGGTATATGCAACCCTTCTTTCACTACGCGGAACTGGAGATTGGTCTGCGCTTTTACGCAACCAAAGGTACAGGTAAGTACCAGCAGGAGTAAAGTAAGAACGGAACGCATAATCTTACAGTTTAAGTGTGAATAAAAACCATTACAGATCAGCAAATTGCACATTAGCTCAAAAATAGCTGCAAATCCTGCACCAAAATTCGGCTTTTTGGTACATATTTTGAAAAAGATCGGTGAACGACCCACCACAAATGAAAACATTAATTAAAGCCGGGCTTTTTGCCCTTTTTCTGATTGCGTTACTCACCTCTTTCTCTGCCTTTGCTCATCGCAATGGAGGTGGCACCGCCCAAATGCAGGACGATATCCTCTATTACACCAATAAATTCCGCAAAAAACAAGGTTTGCCGCCATTACAAATGAGCGAGAGCCTTAACAAGATTGCCACCAACCACAGCCGCAATATGGCTACCGGCCGTACCGGATTCGGGCACAGCGGTTTTAACAACCGGGTAGATCAGGCACAAGGCAGCCTGGGCCGCTTAACCGCCTATGCCGAAAACGTAGCCTACGGGCAAATGGACGCCCAGGAAGTAGTAGACGGCTGGATCAGAAGCCGCGGACACCGCAAAAACATGCTGGGCAACTATAACCTTATTGGTATTGGTGTAGCAAAAGGTGGCAACGGGCAACTTTATTTTACCCAGTTTTTTGTACAAAAACCCGGAAAACGGTAAAGCACATAAAAAAACAACATTCAACTAAATAATATACATCCGATTTCGTCGCAACATTCGTCCTGTTTAACGCTATTTAACGTTATTTAATAAACATGATTTTCGTCAGGTTAGTGTTTAGACTTATATTGCAACCTACAAATTTGTTGGTGCATGAAGTCTGCAGTGAAACTTTTTAGTTTAATAGCTCTTTGTTTTTGTGTTTTGGGGGCAAAAGCCAACCACATTTTCGGTGGAGAACTGTTTTATAAACACGTGAGTGGCAATACTTACACCATAACATTGGTGATGTATGGAGATTGTGGTACAAATGCACCCCAGGTTTTTAACAGTCTCCACACGGCCACACCTCAAATCATTATCCGCAACGGATCTACACCAACCGGCAGCATTACACTGGCCATTGCAGATACGGGTGTAGAAGTAACCCCGGTTTGTGCAGCCGAAGTCAACAATACCATTTGCAAAGGCGGTAGCATTCCCGGTGTAACACGCTTTGAATACAAAGGCAATTATACTTTTCCATCGGCATCGGCCAACTGGAAAATTATTTTCGATGGCACGCTGAGCAATAGCTCTGCCGGGCGTAGTTCCAATATGACCAACATCATAAGCGGTACTTCGGTTATGCGATTGGAGTGTTTGTTAAACAACACCACTGCCAACAACAACACAGCTACGCTCACCACCATTCCTACCCCTTTTTACTGCATCAATAAAACACAGCAATACAACCCTGGCGCTACAGATATAGATGGCGATTCGCTTACCTTCCAACTTGTTCCGGGTTATGAAGCAGGCGGTGGCCCTGGCGCTCCGCAGCAGTATGCAACCTACCTGGCGGGCTACACCTATAACAATCCGGTGCACACCGCGGCAGGTGGCTTTTCTTTTGACGGGGTAACCGGGCAATTCAATTTCACACCCGATCTGGCGCAAAACAGCCTGGTGGTAATGCAGGTAAACGAGTACCGCAATGGTGTGCTGGTAGGCTCTATGATGCGCGAAATGACTTTTGTGGTATTGCCTACCTGTAACAACACCCCTACTACCGGCGCTATTGCTCCGCTGGCCGATGCCAATGTATCGCCCGACGGATCTAAAATTGCCATTTGCACCGGTCAGCAGCAACTCCAGTTTACCATTAACGCTACAGATATAGACGGCGATAAAATAAACATTACCTACTCGGGCCTACCTCCGGGCAGTACGTTTACCGTATTTAACAACAATACCCAAACGGCCAGCGGGCAATTTACCTGGAATACAGTCAATACCCCTCCGGGCAACTACACTTTTTATGTTACCTATACAGATGATGGCTGCCCGCTCTCCAGCAAACAAACGGTGGCTTATACGGTAAGCATTATTCCGCCACCACAACTGAGTTCCGATATTCTGACGCAAACCCATTGCCTCTACAAAGCCCAGGTATTGTTAAAACCTACCGGGCAAGATGGCCCATGGACTTTGACAATCGCACAAAACAATCATCCCATCAATGGGGTAACAGGTGTTACCGGCAATACACTGGATAGCCTGTTGCCAGGCACTTACCAGGTAACGCTTAAGAGCAAAGGTGTAACCTGCATTGCATTCGATACCATTACGATTGTTGATTCCGGAGATTTTCCGGTAATACCGCAATTCGATTCGCTGATGCGGTATTGTACCGGAGATGTGGCCGATACCCTGATGCCCCTGGGCGGCATTTACCCGGGCTCAGTATTGCACTGGTACGATCAAAACGGCGCTTTGCTCAACGGCAAGCCTACACCCAATACCAGCAGTCAGACCGAGTATTACTGGACCGTAGAGCAACAGTACAAAACCTGTGTTTCTGCACGCGATACCATCCGCATGTTTGTAACCAACATACCCAACCCCTTCTTTGAAGTGCCGGCAGCTATTTGCGAGGGCGACTCGCTGCATGTAAACTTTACCGGCACAGCTAATGCCGGTGCTACATACAACTGGAACTGGGACGATGGCCAGGTTGCCTCCGGCACCGATGCAGGGCCTTATGTAATCTATTTTGACAAAACCGGCCATAAACCGGTATCGCTGCAAATCGACGACAGGGGTTGTAAAAGTGTAGTAAACATTCGCCCGGTAGTGGTTAAGAACAGGCCCGGCGTGCAGGTTTCGGTACCCGATATTTGCATTTATGATACCGCCAATGTAACCTACTTATCACCACAGCTGCAGGGCACGCAATACAATTGGAATTTTGGTAATGCCACTGTAAAAAGCGGCAGCGATGCCGGCCCTTATGTGCTGGCATACAACACACCCGGTTCTAAAACAGTTACATTACAGGTAGCCACCAATGGCTGCACCAACGATACTACAGTGCAGTTTACCGTTCATGGCCGCCCGCAACTGGCACTTACGCCCAACCAGCAGCAATATTGCATGGGCGATTCTGTTCTCCTCACCATCGGCGGAGCCCAAAACATATTGTGGATTCAGCCAGAGGGCATTGCTTCTTTAAATAGCAGCACCGCTACATTCTGGAACAAAATTTATGCGCCAACCCTATACCAGTTTAAGGGAACCGACCAATACGGTTGTGTAGACACCCTATCAGCATTGATAAACCAGGTAACCGCCTGCTGCGAATTTGGCTACCCCAATGCCTTTACCCCCAATGCAGATGGTGCCAACGACAGGTTTAATGTAAAAACCAGGGGCAACTACGAGCAGTACCAATTGCTCATCTTTAACCGCTGGGGCAATGAAATATACCGCACCGTAGATGCGCAAAAAGGATGGGATGGCACCATAGACCAGGCACCGGCGCCGGTAGGTACTTATTTTTATTTCTTTAGAGCCAAATGTTACAATGGCAAGCTCGAAGAGCACAAAGGCGATGTGATATTGCTCCGTTAACTTATTATGACTCAAACCTAAAGGACTGATTTCGCATCAGTCCTTTTTTTATGCCCTTTCTCTTGGTACTCAACCGGGTTTACCCTACTGCCCAACGCAATAAGGTGTATCTGGTGTCAATTGATATAACAGGTGTAATTTGCGCCAGGTTTTTAAGACAACGACCAATCAAATAAATCAATATATTTATATGGTTATCTAAACTTTCATGAAACCCATTATAAAAATACTATGTTGTCTTTTTGTCCTTCATGGATTCGTCCAAAAGGCCAAAGCAACCCATATCCTGGGTGGCGAGCTGCTGTATTCTTACGTGGGAGGTAAACAATACAAGCTCACCCTTGTTTTATATGGCGATTGCGCCGGCAACAGTTTTGCCAGTCTGCCCACTTCCATTCCGGTGGTGAATATTGCACGTAATGGCATTGTAGAAACATTTGTAAAACTCCAGCCCGATGCGCCGGATGGCGAAGAGGTTACACCTATCTGCCAGCAAATGCTGCCGCAAAGCAGCTGCAACGGCGGTACTATTCCGGGTGTAAAGAAATTCAGTTATTCCAAAATCGTTACCATTGCCGATACCTGCTCGCAGTGGACTTTCAATTTTGAAGGTGCATTGGGCAATTCCAGCGCCGGGCGCAGCACCGCCATTACCAATATTGCTTCTGCAGGCAGTGCCATGAACCTGATCGCAACCCTTAACAACACTTCCGGCCCCAACAACTCACCCGTTTTTACAGCCAACTTATCGACTTTCTTTTGTGTAAACAAACCTCAGCAATACAACACAGGTGCCGTAGATCCCGATGGCGATGAGCTGGTTTATACCCTGGTGCCCGGCCTGGCCAATCCGGTTACGCCTGTAGCATACAGTACCGGCTACTCCGCTCAAAACCCGGTTTCCGTATCGGGCAACAGTTCTTTTTCTACAACAAGCGGCCAGTTCAATTTTACGCCCAACACCGCGCAGATAAGCATGGTGGTTATGAAGGTATCGGAATACCGTGGTGGCAAATTGGTGGGTTCCATTATGCGGGAACTCAATTTTGTGGTGCTTAACAATTGCAGCAATAATCCGCCTACAGGCATTATCAGCAACAGTGCCAACAGCATTAACACACCCAATAGCGTTACTATTTGCTCGGGCCATCCCGGGCTCGACTTTAATATTAACCCTACCGATGCAGATGGCGATCGCCTTGTGGTAAAATCGAGCAACCTGCCTCCGGGTAGTTCATTTGTTGTAAGTAATAACAATACGCCTGCGCCGCAAGGCCGTTTTACCTGGAACACCGCTGCTGCACCCAATGGCACCTACACTTTTTTCCTCACCGTTACCGACGATGGTTGCCCGCTATCCAGCTCACAAACCATTGCATATACCATCCATATCATTACACCGCCACAGGTAACGGTTACCCAGCTCTCTCTTACACATTGCCTGTACAAAGCGCAGGTAGCCATAGACCTTACCGGCACCGACGCCCCGTGGAAGCTACAGATTACGCAAGGCAGCACTACTGTGCGCAATATGCACAACGTGGCACAGTCGTTTCTCGATAGTTTATCAGCTGGCAATTACCATGTAGTATTAAAAAGTAACGCGGCCACTTGTGTGAGTGAAAAGAATATTACGATAGCAGACTCGGGCAAGTTTCCTTTCCCTCCGGTGTTAAATACCGATCCCAAAGGGTATTGTAAAGGAGCAGCTCCTATAGCCTTACAAGCCACCGGCTACCCCAATGCCATATTCAACTGGATAGATAATATGGGTAATACAATAGGCTCATCGGCCCCGCTACCACCCACCAGCGATACCGGAACCTTTTATTGGCGGGTAGCGCAGCAGTATAAAACCTGTGTATCAGACACCATCACCGCTACTGTATTTGTATCTGACTTAGCCAATGCATTCTTCGAACTGCCGGCAACAGCCTGCGAGGGCGATACCGTATCGGTAACCTATACCGGCGATGTGCTGCCTGCGGCCCGTTACACCTGGCACTGGCACGATGCCGAAGTAGTAGCGGGTAATGAAAAAGGCCCCTACCGTATTTATTTACCTTCGGCAGGCACCAACCCGGTAAGCCTGCAGGTAGACAACAGGGGCTGCCTTAGCGCTTTAAATACACGGCTGGTAAGGGTACGCCCGGTTCCGGGAAATGTAATTTCAGCGCCGGATGTATGCGTATATGATTCTGTAGTGTTGCAATACCAAAGCCATACTTTACCCAATGCAAAATACCTTTGGAATATACCAGGTGCTAAGGAAATAAAAGGATCCGGCGCCGGACCTTATACCATTCGGTATGCCAACCCGGGTGAGAAAAGCATTCATTTATCGGTTAATTACGAAGGATGCACCAACGATACCACCATTACGGTTAAGGTGTTTCCGCAACCAGATATTCGCATACAGGCAGAAATACGCAACTATTGCATGGGCGATTCGGTATTTCTGAAACCCGAGGGTGCCACAACCTACCAATGGTTGCAACCACAACAAGTATGGACGGGAGAAGATGACAACTATTTTAGTGTGGTGTACAACCGTACTACTTTTCAGCTGAAAGGTACCAGCAGCGAGGGCTGTAGCAATACCGCAGAACTCACCATCCCCAATGTATACTCCTGCTGCGAATTCTATTACCCCAATGCCTTTAGTCCCAATGGCGATGGCAGCAACGACCGTTTTAACATTAAAACACTGGGCAACTACGAGCAATACCTGCTTATCGTGTACAACCGCTGGGGTCAGGAAGTGTTCCGCACGCTGGATGAGCAAAGAGGATGGAACGGCAACATCAACGGTAGCCCTGCCCCGGTAGACACTTATTATTACTACTTCAATGCCAAATGCTACAATGGCAAAACAGAAGAGCGCAAAGGCAATGTGATACTGCTCAGGTAGCATAATGGCGCACCCTTTATGAAAAGATGCTGCTTCCTCATACCTCGGAGCAGCATGACATCCTTTTTTACAACACGAGAAAAACAACTCCGACCTTCTGCCATCCTGCGCCAGCGAGGCACGGTTGGAGGGCAGGATCTCTTCAACATGTGCCCCTCTATACATTTAACAAAAACAAAAAGGGCCGACCCTGATGGTCAGCCCTCTTTGATATGCTTAGCTAAGTGCTATTAAGCGTTTTGCAGCAATTTAGGTGCAGCGGCCAGAATTTCTTCGTTAGCCTGGTCTGCATATTTGCTGAAGTTGTTGTTGAACAGGGTAGCCAGCTCATTTGCTTTCTTATCGTAAGCTGCTTTATCTGCCCATGTTTCGCGTGGGTTCAGGATTTCAACAGGTACGTTAGGGCAAGATTTAGGCATAGCCACACCAAATACAGCATGGTTTTCGTATGCTACATCGTTCAGCTCACCACGCATAGCAGCGGTGATCATAGAACGGGTAAAGCTCAGTTTCATACGGTTACCTACACCGTAGCTACCGCCGCTCCAACCAGTGTTGATGAGCCATACGTTAACATCGGAGTGCTGCTCCAGTTTTTTACCCAGCAGTTCTGCATATTTGGTAGGGTGCAAAGGCAGGAATACACGGCCAAAGCAAGCAGAGAATGTTGCCTGTGGCTCGGTTACACCAACTTCGGTACCAGCTACTTTAGCAGTATAACCGCTGATGAAGTGGTACATGGCCTGGCCTTTGCTCAGTTTAGAGATAGGAGGCAATACACCAAATGCATCGCAGGTAAGGAAGAAGATGTTTTTAGGATCTCCACCTACAGATGGTTCTTTAATATTATCGATCAGGTAGATCGGGTAAGCCGCGCGGGTGTTCTCTGTAACGGAACAGTCTGCGTAGTTTACTTCGTTGGTACCGTCGAAGAATTTAATGTTTTCAACGATCGCGTTGGCTTTGATCGCGTTAAAGATCTGAGGTTCTTTTTCTTCGGTCAGGTCTATACATTTTGCGTAGCAACCGCCTTCGAAATTGAATACAGAACCTTCGTCCCATCCGTGCTCATCGTCACCAATCAGTTTACGGTTAGGATCGGCACTCAGGGTAGTTTTACCGGTACCGCTCAAACCAAAGAACAGGGCTACATCGCCTTCTGCACCTTCGTTGGCAGAGCAGTGCATGCTCAGTACTTTCTTGTCGTATGGCAGGATGAAATTGAGTACACCAAAGATGCCTTTTTTCATTTCGCCGGTGTAAGCAGAACCACCGATGAGGATTACCTTACGGGTAAAGTTTACAATAGTAAAGTTAGCCTGACGGGTACCGTCTACAGCAGGATCGGCCTCAAAACCAGGCGCCTGCAGAATCAGCCAGTCGTGTTGCTGTCTTTTTACTTCTTCTTCAGAAGCACGCAGGAACAGGTGGTGGCAGAACAGGTTTGCCCACGGTGTATCGTTCACTACACGGATGTTGATACGGTGCTTAGGATCAGCACAAGCGTAAGCATCACGAACCCAAACCTCTTTACCGCCGAGGTATGCACATACCTTGTCATACAGTTTATCGAAGTTTTCAGGAGAAAAAGGAATATTCACATCACCCCAATCCACTGAATGCTCCGTCAACGCATCTTTTACGGTAAACTTATCTTTAGGAGAACGACCGGTGAATTTGCCGGTGCTTACAGACAGGGCACCAGTGTTGGTCATAACACCCTGGCCTAACTCTACGGTTTTTTTTGCTAATGCTTCAGGAGAGAGATTCCAGTGGGCTACAGCCACGTCTAAACCCAAATCAGCCAAATTAGCTGTAGGGTTTTTGATTCCGAATTCCTGCATATCGAATTATTTTTTTGTTAAGACGGCAAAGATACAACTTAATTGCATTTGCAATATGATTTTTATCAGCCTGCATTCTGATCTGCATCACCGTGATAACACACTTATGCAGATTCGTAACAAACTAAAGATCATGCAAGTAGAATCGAAACCTATCTAATATAATAACTACTCAAATATACGCTGCAAGACCTTAAAACCGGTATAGGAAAAGAGAGGGAAAACGAAGAGAAAAAACAGGCTTCGGGATGCTATTTCACCACAAAAACCTCTACGCCGGGGCCATTATTCCGAAACGCCTCTTTAATGGCGTAAGAAATTTTAAAATCCCAGGCTTTTTGGGCCGTTTCGATCTTACCATGATCGGTTTCTTTATCGTAGGCTTGCTGCCAATCGTTATATTGGTCTAAAGTACGGTTATACAATTGTGTAGCCCTGCGCAAAAACTCATTCAGCGGCAATTTTTGAGCTGCCAGCTCCAGCAACTCGGTATGCATGGTTTTGCCAAACAGGGTAAGTATATTATAATGTTGTTGTTCGTGCCACAGCAGTTCATAATGGTCTTGCAGCGATACGCGGCTCCAGCTCTGGTTGCGAAGCATAAAGCTCTTTACATCTGCCAGCACGCTATAGCCCGCTTCACCTTCATTAATCTGCATATTTAAGGAGAGCATACCCACAAATTCGGCCTCGGCCTTGCCGGTAACATCAGATTTGCCTTTAAAATCGCGGTCAGATAGTTGGTAGCCCGGCGCGCTCCAGGTGGTATCGCCTGCAAGCTGGGTTTTCTGGTTGTAGTTGAGTTGTATCATGTAAGCCGCATCTGGCGGATAGTTGATCGCACCAGCCCTCAGCCCGCAAACTGCGAGAAAACACAGAAGGATATAGAAACGGAGCGACATGATATATAAGAAATGAACTGGTTCCTACTATGAATTTACAATTTAGTAACGGAAACTTAACGTTAAATTAATATTGGAAGGGTCGATACCCTATTTACAGACAAAATATCGCCCGGTATTTCACCATCATTACCCTTTTGTTTGTAGCTTTACTCCTATTTTTACCAAACAGGCGATTAAAGATTATATCATGAAATACCTGAGCATTCCGTCAAAATTGTACACCCAGAACCGCGAGCGGTTCATTCAACAAATGAAGCCTAATTCCATTGCTATATTTCAGGCCAACCCCCAGCTGCCCGAAAATGGTGATGCTATTTATAATTACAAGCCCAATTCCGACATCATCTGGCTTTCCGGCATTCCGCAGGAAAAAACCATGGTGATCCTCTACCCCGATAACCCGGATGTAAACGCACGCGAGATCCTGGTGATTCTGCGCCCTGATGAGCATCTGGAAAAATGGGAAGGCCACAAATTCACCAAAGCGGAAGCCACTGCCACATCGGGCATTAAAACCGTAATGTTCCTGGACCAGGTAGAAGCCGCCCTGCACGCTATGATGCACAATGCAGAGGTTGTGTACCTGAATACCAACGAAAACGACAGAACAGACACTTCCATACCACGCCTGGACCTGATTTTTGTGCACGATATAATGCGCCGCTACCCGCTGCACCAATACCAGCGCGCGGCCCGTATTATGAAACAACTGCGTGCGGTAAAAACAGCCGAAGAAGTAGCAGTATTGCAGGAAGCGGTAAACATTACCCACAAGGCATTTGACCGCGTAATGCACTTTATTAAGCCGGGTGTAATGGAGTATGAGATCGAAGCAGAGATCACCCATGAGTTTATCCGCAACAGGGCTACCCGCCACGCTTATGGCTGCATCCTGGCCAGCGGCGACCGTGCACGTGTGCTGCACTATGTAGACAACAACCAGGAGTGTAAAGATGGCGAGCTGATACTGATGGACTTTGGTGCGGAGTATGGCAACTATTGTGCAGATATGACCCGTACCATTCCTGTAAACGGCAAATTTACCGAGCGTCAGAAAGATGTGTACAATGCTGTACTGGCGGTGCACAACTACTGCAAAAGCATTCTGAAACCAGGCATAAACTATGCCGACTATATGGTAAAAGCGGCCGAAGAAACCGAAAGACAACTGGTAAAACTGGGCCTCATTACCGAAGAAGACATTAAAAACCAGGACCCTGCCAACCCGGCTTACCGCAGGTATTTCTACCACGGTATTGGTCACCATCTGGGTATTGATGTGCACGATATTGGCAGCCGCAACCAGCCGGTTACCGAAGGCATGGTATTTACCATTGAGCCAGGCATTTATATTGAGGAAGAGCAAATGGGCATCCGCATCGAAAACAATATCTGGCTTACCAAAGATGGCAACACCGATTTGTTTAAAGGCATTCCTATTACCGTAGAAGAGATTGAAGCGGCAATGGCGCAGAAAGCATAATGCAACAGATTTAACCCAATAGCAAAATCCCCTGTAGCAATACAGGGGATTTTTTGTATCATTAATTTATAGAGATTTGTCATGCTGCCCTGACGAAGGAAGGAGCAGTATCCTCCCTAAAAGACCCTGTTTCTGCTAATACCTCATAGCGCAGGATGGCCTTCGACAAGCTCAGGCGCCTTCTATACCAATCGCACTTAGCTCGTTTTACGGTAGTTCCAGATGGCCCAGCCATTGAACACCGCACCAAAACAAAGCAGGTACAAAAACTCCATTTTAACCTCGTTCCAGCCACTGCCTTTGAGAATGATCATGCGGTCTACTTTTACAAAATGGGTTACCGGCGTAAGCTGCGATACCGTTCTGGCCCAGGCCGGCATACTATCGGTAGAAGTAAAAAAGCCGCTCATGAGCATAAAGATCATCATAAAGAAAAACGCCACAAACATGGCTTGCACCTGGTTGTTGCTATAGGTAGATATAAGCAAGCCAAACCCCAGCAGATCGATCAGGTATACCACCGCGAAGCTGTAGAGCAAAAAGATATTGCCCCGGGGCACAATGCCATATACCACATAAGATATAGTAAGCCCTATTGTAAACACCACCATACCAATTACCCAAAAAGGAATGAGCTTACCCAATATGAACTGCCATTTTTTAATAGGCGTTACGTTGATCTGCTCTATCGTTCCAATCTCTTTTTCTCGCACAATATTCAGTGCCGTCATAAAACCACCGATCAGGGTAAGCAACAGCACTAAAACAGCTGGTACCACATTGTATTTATACTCGGCCATGGGGTTAAACCAGTTGGTGTAGGTAATATCAATATTACCAGTGCCGGGCACCGGAGCGTTCTTCATATTCACATCAATATGCGCGTTAAAATCGGCGATCACCTGGTTCAGGTAACTGGCGCCAATGCCCGCTTTGGCTGCATTAATGGCATCTACAGATATACCCAGTTTTTGCACGCCTTCGCGCACCAGGTTTCGTTCAAAACCCGAAGGGATCTCCAGTATCAGATCGGCCCGTTCCATACCAATGAGCCGCAGTGCACTGGCAAAAGAAGACTCTGCGCCTACAATCTTAAAATAACCTGAAGCGCCTATTTTAGTAACCAGCTTTTGAGAATAAGTGCTGTGGTCGTGGTCTACAATGGCCACATTCACACTTTTTACATCAAAATTCATGGCCAGCGGCAGAATAATGAGCTGCACCGTGGGCATCATAAACATCATCGCCAGGATGGTTTTATCTCTCAAAATCTGGCGAAACTCTTTGCGTAATAAGAATCCCAATACTTTCATTGCAGCCTTATTTTAAAGTTTTTCAATGCCAGTGCCAGCAGCAAAACCGTCATACCCAGCAGCACCAATGTTTCTTTCCAGACGTATTCAAACCCAAGTCCTTTGAGCATTACCGCTTTTACGATAAGGTAATACCAACGGGCAGGTACAATATTGGAGATAATTTGAAAAGGCAGTGGCATATTCTCCAGCGGCATCAGAAAACCTGTAAAAATGAGCGTAGGCAGCATCATACCCATGAGCGACAGCAGCAATGCTACCTGCTGCGAATTGGTGGCATTGGAAATGAGCAGCCCCAGCGATAAGCAGGTAATGATAAACAAGGTGCTTTCTGCAAACAGCAATGGTATGCTCCCTTTAATTTCTACGTTAAGCACATATACCGACAGCAACATAATAAGCGTAAAATTGGCCAGCGAAAGCAACAGGTACGGAATAGCTTTGGCCACCAATACCAATACCGGTTTAAAAGGCGACACCAGCAGTACCTCCATCGTACCCAATTCCTTTTCTTTTACGACAGATACCGAGGTAAGCGCTGTACAAACAATCATAAGAATAAGCGCCATCACACCCGGCACAAAATTGAGCGATCCGTTGCCTTCTTCATTATACAACATGCGGGCTTCGGGCACAATGCAGTAAGCAGCATGCGCTGTGGGGTTTATCTGTTGCTGGTACTCGGCCAGCATTACCGTAAGGTAGTTCACCACCGTTTTGGCAATATTGGGATCCGAACCATCTGCAATGATCTGCACCTGCGCCCTGCCTCCAGCCAGCAGATCGGTACCGAACTTAGGCGGAAAAATGAGCGCACATTTTACATCGCCTTTTTTAAAAGCAGTTTCTATTTGCCCGTAATCGAGCACTTCTTCCTCTACAATAAAATAAGGAGAAGCTTTTATCTTGCTTACAATCTGCTGCGACTGCACATCCTGCGCATTGTCGGAAATAACGATCTGTATGTTCTTAACCTCGCTGGAGAGCGCAAAGCCAAACAACACAATCTGCACCACCGGCAACCCAAACATGATGAGCAGTGTACGCTTATCGCGAAACACGTGAAAAAATTCTTTGCGGATAAATACGAGCAACTGTTTCATAAAGGATCTTGGTTTTTAATCTCCGGAGCGCTGTGCGCCGCGTGCCAGTTTATAAAACACATCGTCTATCGTTTCTGCGGCATATTGTGCTTTAAGCCGGGCAGGCGTATCCAACGCCTCAATACGGCCATCTACCATGATGGAAATACGGTTGCAATACTCTGCCTCATCCATATAGTGGGTGGTTACAAAAATGGTAATGCCCGAGTCTGCCGCCTTGTAGATCATATCCCAAAACTGGCGACGGGTAAGCGGGTCTACCCCTCCGGTGGGCTCATCCAGAAATACAATTTCGGGGCGGTGAAAAATGGCTACCGAAAATGCCAGCTTCTGTTTCCAGCCCAGCGGCAGCTCGCCCACCAGTTTTTTGGCTTCCTGCTGCAAGCCCAGCGTTTGCACCAGTTCATCGCTCCGCTCTTTAATCTCCTTTTTGCTTACGCCATACACGCCTCCGTAAAAAGAGATATTTTCCAGCACAGTCAGGTTTTCGTACAACGAAAACTTCTGGCTCATGTAACCAATATGTTGCTTAATGGATTCCTGCTGTTTGTACACATCAAACCCTGCCACAGCAGCCTCGCCCGATGTGGGGAACGATAAGCCACAAAGCATACGCATGGCCGTGGTTTTACCGGCACCATTGGCACCCAGGAAACCAAAAATCTCTCCTTTATGCACATCAAACGAAATCTTGTTTACCGCATAGAAATCGCCAAACCTTTTGGTGAGGTCTTTGCATATGATCACCTTATCTTCCATCGGTTGCTGTATTAAGTTGGGGTTGCGCCTGCATGAGCCGCATAAAACTATCTTCGATACCGGGTGTAATGGTTTTGACCACCACATTTTTATGACCTTTTTCTATTGCATAACGCTCTACCAATGCGGCATCTGCACCAGGGTTGAGCGTAACATGCAGGAACTCGCCAAATGGGTAGCAACTTTCTACCTGGTCATATGTGCGCAGATCGGTTAGTAGTTTATAAATGCTTTCTGATTTAACGGCATATAGTGTTAGTGGAAAAGAGGCTATCACGTTATCGGGTGTATCTACCGACATAATGCTGCCGTTCTGGATCAAAGCAATGCGCTCACACAAGGCTGCTTCGTCCATATAAGGTGTAGATACCAAAATGGTGATACCCTGCGCCTTCAGCGCCTTGAGCATATCCCAAAACTCTTTTCTTGACACCACATCTACACCTGTGGTAGGCTCATCGAGCAGCAGTACCGTAGGCTTGTGAATAAGTGCGCAACACAGGGCCAGTTTCTGCTTCATACCACCCGATAGTTTGCCTGCCCTGCGATCGTTAAAGGGGCTTATCTGGTCGTAAATATCTTTGATCAACGTGTAGTTCTCTTCAATAGTGGTACCAAATACAGTGGCAAAAAACTCCAGGTTTTCTTTCACCGTCAGGTCCTGGTACAAAGAGAACCGGCCGGGCATATAGCCAATACAATTGCGGATGGCTTTGTAATCTTTTACCACATCGTAACCAGCCACAGAAGCATTGCCTTTATCGGCCAGCAGCAAAGTAGCAAGTATCCTGAAAATAGAAGTCTTGCCCGCCCCATCCGGCCCTATGAGGCCAAACAGCTCGCCTTCTTTTACATCAAAAGACACATCGTTTACGGCAAGCACATGGCCTTTGTCGTACGTTTTTACAATATTGTTAAGGGTTACTGCACTCATAGTTGCTTACTTAAAAATTACTTCGCCGTACATGCCTATTTTCAGGTAGCCATCATTCTTAACGCGTGCTTTAATGGCATACACCAGGTTGGCCCGTTCGTTTTTGGTCTGTATGGTCTTAGGCGTAAACTCCGACTTGTCCGATATCCAGGAGATTTGCCCAGGGTAGGTTTTGTACGCTTTCTTGCCCTGATCTATCCGAATGGTTACCGCCTGCCCTGTTTTGATCTGCGGCAGTTTATCGCCGGTGATATAGGCTTTGAGTGTAAGTGTATCAATGTTGGCAATTTTATACATTGGTTTGCCAATGGCCATCATTTCGCCGGGCAAAGCATACTTGGTAAGCACTACACCGGTAAGCGGGTTTACCACCTGCCCACGGTTGATCTGCTCCTGAAATTGTTGGGCAGTTACTTCCAGCGGCCCTTTTTCGCTCAGTATGCCACGGTTTTGTGTAGCGGTATTGGATTCGTATACCGCTATCTGCTGGCGGGTGGCACCAATCTGCTTTTGCAACTGGTCTATAGCCGCATTTACATCATCGAGTTGCTTGCGGGTAGCAGCATCTGCTTTCACGAGGTTTTCGGTGCGTGTTTTTTCACGAAGTTGTTGCTGCAACTGTGCCTCTTGCACCTCAAGCTGCTTGCGCACCATATTGATCTGCGCATCTGCATTGCTGGTTTTTTGCGCCAGCGCAGCCATAGAAGCTTCTGCCTGCTGTTTTTGCAAAGTAGGTATGGTTACATCTATCTGCCCCACCACCGCACCGGCCTTAAGCGCATCGCCTTCGTTGAGTGTAAACGAAAGCAACTGCCCGTTTTGCTGTGCAGATACAATCACTTCATCGGCTTCAAAATTGCCAGAGCCATCATAATCGGTTTTGTTGCCGCAGGAAGCCAGTATGATGCAGCCGGCTACTGCGCTAAGAATATGGAATATCGGTTTCATAATAACGGGTTATAGGTTAGTTGCCTGCAGTATAATTTTGTTGGTATTGTGCTTGTATGAGCATGATTTTGTGCAGTATGAGTTGCTGCCGGGCCAGGTTTTCGGCATTTACCTGGGCTATAAAATCGTGCACGGTAATAACACCATTCTGCAACTGGGCCTCGGCCGAGGTTTTAACCGAAGTGCGCAGCGCTACCGCGTCTTCATCCTTCTTGAGCAGTTGCCGGTATTTATCTTCGTTGCTTTCCTGCTGCTTTAACGACAGGTTGGTGTTAAACAGAAATGTCTCCCGGTCTACATCCATGCTTTTGCGGTTCAGATCCAGGTTCAGTTTGTTGTTGCGCAACGTGTACAAACTGCCCAGGTTCCAGTTGAGCCTGGCGCCAAAAATATACCAGGGCCCAAATTGATTGCTGATGATATTGAGTGTGGGCCTGCCATATGCCCCGGTAAAAAATGCGCTTAGTTTGGGCAGGTAATCGGTTTTAAGCCTGCGGTCTTCAATATCGTACACATGTTTCTGCAAATCGTACAAGCGCAGCTCGGGCCGGTTAATGCCCGCTTCCACTACCTGTAGCGAAGGCGTAGTCAATGTAGCATTCTGCTCCAGTTCCTTACCTATGAGCGTACCCAGCATATCGATGTAAGCAGCGCGGTTGGCCTGAAGCTCGATGCTCACCATTTCGGCATTTACCACCTCGGCCTTCAGCTCATTTACACTGCTGCGAAAAGCAGCGCCATTGGTCAATGCGGCTTCGGCTTTCTCTACCACATTCTGCAGGTTCGATATTTTAAGTTCGTTTTGTTTCCATTGCTCATCCATGAGCAATACCGAAAAATAAACCTGGTTTATACGGTCTTTGATGGCGTAAAGATTTACCTCTACACTTTGCTGGGCCACATCGTTATTGGCCCGGATCAAAGCCCGCTGGTTGCTGATGTTGCCACCATCGTAAATCACCTGGTTCACATCGGCCTGCAACCGGTACTGGTCTTTGCTGAGCGCGGGAATTACGTTGGGCAGGTTGGGAAACACATCGGGAAAAGCCACTACATCTGACTGGTAAGAAGCCTGACCCGTTACATTCAACTGCGGCAGGTACATGCGCGCCGCATTTTGCAAACTGTAGTTCCTGCTTTTGCCTATCAGGTCCTGCTTTTTAATCAGGGGGTAATTCTCCCTTGCCAAACGGTAACAGTCTTCGATGGTTACTGTAGACTGGGCATTGGCTGTCTTAAACAGCAAACAACCCATAAACAGTATTACAACAGACCGGCTTACGTTAATCATCCTCTGGATTTTTAGTAGATAAGAATGGAATAAAGTCTCCGACAAAAATTATTGGGTATTCAACATGGCCTCTACCCATACCGGGATAAGCCTTTTGCGCTCTTCCATCATGGCTTGGAACGCTGCTTCATCTACCACATTGGCCGCCAGAAAAACGGGTTTGGCCACAAATGCAAATACACTCATGCCTAAAATGTTGATAAGGAACTGCACCGGGTGCACATCTGGCCGGCGCTCGCGTAGCTGTGTAAAGAACGAAGCATCGGCAATAAGGGTATCGATGGGTATTCTCGATTTAAACTGCGCCGGGTTGTTGCGAATTTCGCTAAGTACAAAAATGGGCAGATCGGGATTTTGGTTAAGCTGGTTGATGTAGGCTTCTGCAATAAGGCCTATTTTGGTATTAAGACTGGTTTTTACATCCGTAATAATGGGTGCAATGATGCCAAAAAAGCGTTGCATATTCTCTGCCATCACCTGGTGAAACAGTTTCTCTTTACTTCGGAAATAATAGTTGAGCAAGGCCAGGTTAATGCCAGCCTCTTCTGCAATATCGCGGGTGCGGGTGGCGGCATAACCTTTTTGGGTAAATACCACCCTGGCTGCTTCCAGTATCTTTTCTTCTGTAGACATCTCCGCAGGCACACCGGTCTCTTTCGCTTTCTTTTCCATATAAGAATACCATTATATGACACAAAGAGAAGGAAATATTTAGTTTTAACCAAAACTATTAATCAAATGACTTAACACGGTGACTAACTTATTGAAAAACATGCTAAAAAGAAAAAGCCGGCACAAAGCCGGCTTCCTATAACGGGTAATACTTAGTTATTTTTACTTGCCTTCCAGCACGCTGGTATGCTTGTTTTTTACCGATTCTCCGATAGGTGTAGGGTTGCCATCGTCGTCGATACGTACAAAGGTGATGGAGGTAGTACATACCACGGTTTCTTCACCACTATATACATTATACCGGCGGGCTTCGATATTGAGTGTAATAGAAGTATTGCCCAGGTTGGCCACATCGCCATAAATACGGATGTGGTTGCCCATCTTTAAGGGTTTCTTAAACAGCATCTCTCCCATACGCAGGGTTACCATATTGGGCGTATGGCAATATTCGGTAGCATAAGCGGCGGCGGCCTCATCGATCCAGGACATCAGAATACCACCAAACACATTGCCGTGAATACCCAGGTCTTTGGTCATACAGATCTTCTTATTGATCAGTTTCATTTTGAGTGGTTTAACAGTATAAAAAAAGCCCCGCAATTACGCGGGGCTTGGTATCGTCATTTTTTAATTTCCAGGTTCAGTTACCTGCTGCAATGACATCTCCACCCCGCTTAATACAGGCTTCTTGCAACACTTTATATACTTGGATGTCATCATTTGCGGTGCAAAATTAATAACATTGTATGTAAATCCATAAAAATATTTTCTATGTTCGGGCCGCAAGCCAGAACATTTCTGCGTTTTTTAACCCGTACTTTTTATTTTTATCCCTTTCTTAGCGCATTAAACAACTTTCGGCCGTTTACATGAAACAATTACCCAATATTATTACCCTCGGCAACCTGTTTTTCGGTTGCTGTGCCATAAGTTTTATTCTTACGTCCCATCCCTTTCTGTCGTCTTTTGGTGGTGAGGAATACTGGGTGCTGGGCACCGAACAACTCATGTGGGGTGCGTTATGCATTTTGCTGGCGGGCGTTTGCGATTTCTTTGACGGATTGGTAGCCCGTGCAATGGGTGTTTCCGGCCCTATGGGTATACAACTCGATTCGCTGGCCGATGTGGTTTCGTTTGGCGTAGCGCCGGCTATGATTCTCTACAAAATGCTTTGGGGCGCCTGGATGAAAGAACCGCATGCGCTGGATGTACCCATTCACCTGAGTGCTCCGGCCTTTTTGCTGGCCTGCTTTGCCGCCCTGAGACTGGCCAAATTCAACATCTCTACCGAGCAAAAAACTTATTTCCGCGGCATGCCTACCCCGGCTGTGGGCTTGCTGGTAGCATCGCTGGTGCCTATCCAGTTCTATAATGTAAAAGGAGTGGGTGTAGTGCTGCAACAATGGTGGGTACTGTACCTGATTATTGCGCTGCTGTGCTGGCTGATGGTGAGCCCGTTAAGATTCTTCAGCTTCAAATTCAGCGGAAAAGGCTTTAAGGGCAACGAATTGCAGTATATTTTTATTCTATTGAGCATTGTACTGCTGGCCACGCTCCAATATTTAGCAATTCCTGTTATCTTTGCGGCCTATATAGTTTTTTCAATTTTCTACAAATACGAGTAACATGACTTTCGTAGCACACATCAACGTAATGCCTTTAAAAGAATTGCTGGATCCTCAGGGTAAAGCGGTATTGGGCGGATTGCACAACATGAGCTTTCATGGCGTACAGGATGTACGTGTGGGTAAACATATTACACTGACCATCGATGCAGCCACCAAAGCTGAAGCCGAAGCCATTGCCGAAAGCGCAAGCAAAAAACTGCTGGCCAACCCTGTAATGGAGCAATACAACTTCACTATCGAAGAAATATAACCAGACCGGGTGTGATCCGCACCTGTTCTACCATATCATTTGAAAGGTCGGCGGAAAAGGGTAAACCTCACTGCCGGCCTTTTATATTTACAGTGCGTAGTGCACATTTTATACCTATATAACTCTACAATCCATGCGACTATACCTTGTACCCACGCCCATTGGCAACCTGGAAGATATGACTTACAGAGCGGTAAAGGTGCTGGAGCAGGTAGACCTGATACTGGCCGAAGATACCCGAACTTCGGCTTTTTTAATGCAGCACTACGGCATTCAAAAGCCACTTACCCCTTACCACCAGCATAATGAGCACCGGGTGCTTCAACACCTGGTAGACCAACTGAAAGAAGGCAAAACCATGGCATTGCTCACCGATGCGGGTACGCCCGGCATCAGCGATCCTGGTTTTTTACTGGTGCGCGAATGTGTGCGCAATGGCGTGCCTGTAGAGTGCCTGCCTGGCGCTACTGCTTTTGTGCCGGCACTGGTTAACTCTGGCTTGCCTACCAACCGCTTTACCTTCGAAGGTTTTTTACCGCCCAAGAAAGGCCGCCACACCATGCTCACCCAATTGGCAGAGGACCCCAGAACAATTGTTTTTTATGAATCTCCGGTAAGACTGGTAAAAACCCTGCAGGAAGCCACCAAGTATTTTGGTGAAGACCGCCAGGCCAGCGTAAGCCGCGAGCTAAGCAAGAAGTTTGAAGAAAACACCCGTGGCACCCTCACAGAAATTATAGCGCACTACACCAAGCATCCCCCCAAAGGAGAAATTGTAATTGTAATAGCCGGAAAGGAGAAATAGGCTTTTTCCACTCCCTATAATTCGGTAACTTGTAATGCCACACAGCATAACCTGCTGTGTACTTGATTTTTATTGATCTGTAAATCCCGTACTATGAAACACGCCATAAAATGGGGGCTTATTTTTACCCTCGCTACATTATTGTGGATGGCTTTTGAAAGGGCCATTGGCCTGCATGATAACCTCATTAGCCAGCATGCAGCCTACACCAATTTGTTTGCCATCCCTGCGGTAACGATCTTTTTCCGGGCTATTTATACCAAAAGAAGAGACAACGGCGGTTATATTTCCTTTAAAGACGCATTTATTGCCGGCTTACTGGTTACGCTGGTGGTTACCATCATGGTAATACCCGTTACGCTTATTAGCCATACACTCATTTCACCTCATTATTTTACCAATATCAAGGCATATTCTATCCAATCCGGGCAAATGACGGCGGCTGAAGCCGAAAACTATTTCAGCATCCGCAATTATACTATTGTGGGCATTATTGGTGGTATGATACTGGGTATTGTTACCTCGGCCTTTATGGCCCTGATTTTGCAGAAGAAGCCGGGCGAGAAATCGCCGCTGGATCTTTAAAGAAAGGACTTAAAACAAAAAAGCCGTTGACCAATGGTCAACGGCTAAATATTTGTCTACTTTCGACTAATGATTAGTGAGCAGCTTTAGCTGAAGAATCAACAGTAGTGGTAGTAGAAGTAGTAGTGCTATCAACAGTAGTTGTAGAGGTAGCAGCGCCAGTTGTATCTACAGTAGTAGTGGTGGTAGCTTCTACGTTAGTGGTAGTAGAATCAGTAGAAGGAGTTTCTTCAGTTTTAGCACCACCGCAAGAAGCGATAACAACACCGAAAGCGATAGCCAGGAAACCGAATTTGAAAGTGTTTTTCATTTTCTGAGATTTTATTTGTTTACGTTTTATAGCATTTATACCGTTTTTAAAAAAAGGTAACCCATCTTTGTGAAAATTTTTTTTCAGCCTGATTTTTGGGTTACCATTCCTTAAATTTTGTATTAATAAGTGGATAAAGGTTTAAGCCATACAGACAGGGAGTTATTGGTCGGACTAGCCGAAAACGATCGCAAATCATTGGAAATCATATACAAAAAGTATTTTCCAATGGCTATGAAGATCACCGGCGGAGCGCAAATGGGTCATGAAGATGACGCCAGAGATCTTTTTCAGGAGGCTATTATAGTGATGTTCGAGAAAGTTCGGGAGGGAGAATTTGACCTGCAATGTAAGTTATCGACTTACCTTTTTGCAGTAATGAAGAACCTCTGGATGAAAAAGCAGCAGCAGAACAATCGCATGGTACTTCTTGAAAATATGTCCGAAGAGGCTCCCGATGTAGAAAGCGATTTACAGTGGTTTCAGACGCAGGAAAATAATTATGTACAGATGAAAGTAGCCCTGGAAAAACTGGGCGAACCCTGCAAAGGCATCATTATAGATTATTACCTGCAAAAGAAAAGCATGCTGGAGATTCGCGACAAGTATGGCTATACCAGCGCCGACAACGCTAAAACCCAGAAATACAAATGCCTGAACCGGCTGAAAAAACTTTTCTTTTCGGAACAGGCCAATATAAAAGCTTAGTGAACGACTACGACCATGGAGCAGATTCAAATGATAGAGTGGATTGATCGCTACCTTACGGGTCAGATGAGTGCAGATGAAAAAGCGGAATTTGAAAACTACCGGAAATCCCATCCCGAAATAGAATCAGACATTGCCGCCTTTAAACAACTGCAGGAGTCTCTGGGCCATTATGGAGAAAGAAATGTGTTGCAACAAAACCTTTCGGCCGTAATGAACCAGCAACAGGATACCGGAAGTGGCAAAGTAGTGCATATGTGGCAGGCTTACCGCAAAATTGCGGGCGTAGCAGCTGCTGTGGCACTCATCACCTCACTGGCCACCTACTGGGGCACCAGCTATACTTATAAGAAACAAACAGCGGGTTATACCATGCTGAGACGCGAACTGGAAACGATTAAGAAAAGCCAGAACGCACTCATCCGTAATATAAACTCGGCCAAGCAGCACGAAACCTCCTCTCCGGCTCCGGTTAACCCCGGTAACTTTGGCGGTACGGGCTTTGCCATTACCAATAATGGCTAT
>JAVBJN010000001.1:0-6016 GCA_031546985.1 Chitinophagaceae bacterium | reverse complement strand
GTCAATCGTGAATCGTCAAAAGTGAGCCGTGAAAGGGCGCGGGTTGCAGCACCTGGTGTACCTCTCCTGGCTTGCTGCGCGCTTCGCGCGCAGCTTCGGTAAGCACCCACTCTGATTTTTAACCGTTGTCTGCTCACTTCTAACTTCTCACATTTGACACCAAATCAGCGATCGCAGATCGTACTTCGGAGATTTCTTTTTGACGTTTGACCTCTCACGTTTTACCTCCCCCCAGATCCGCGATCGTACTCCCGAGATACCTTTTCACTTTTGACTTCTCACATCTGACGTTTCACCTTTCACTTTAGATCAGCGATCGCAGATCCGAGATCGAAAGATCGTTGACGCAATTACCCCTTTCATTTGTCCGGATTGCCCATTAAAGGAGAACAAGAATTGACCTAGCTTTACTTCTTAGGGATATTAACTTGTTAACCTGAAAAACACAGACAATGAAAACCGAAACAGCAAGCACCAGAACAGAAGGCTTATTGGCCTTGTTTGATCTGCAAACCGCACTTTTAGCAAAGGCGGTTGATGGTATTAAAGAAAGTGATATGTACGACCGGAAAGGAACAAAAGCCAATCATATGGCATGGCTCGCCGGAGCATTAGTCGCACAGCGCTTTCTGATGGCATCCGAAACCCGGCCCGATTTGAAACAAACAGGTGCCGATTTGTTTGGGATGAACAAAGGCATCCAGGATGATGCAAAATATCCTACCAATGACGTATATCTGAAGGATTGGGAAACAATCACGCCCTTTGCCCGAGAAGCTTTGACGAAACTCGATGATGCCAGGCTCGATAGCGAGCTGGATATGGGTGGTATGAAAATGACCTGGTATGAAATGATCTCTTTTACCATTTATCGCGAAGCCAGCATGATTGGTCAGCTCGCATTGTGGCGCAGACTATTGGACTACCCGGCTATGCGGTACGATTAAAAATATTTCTGGAATGACAAAGGCGCTGAGCGGACTGGAACCGTCAAAGTGCCTTTGTCATTTTTATTTAGCATAAAAATTCCGCCTTCACCTAGCGGTTCCGGCGGAATAAACAAAACGAGTAAAACGAGCAACGAGGTTTACTGCTTTTGGAGCATTTGCGGAGGAAGATACTGTCTGGCAATACGGTTTTCGGGGCTCTTATCCATTACATACAACCAAACCAGAAAGCCAAGCTCCAGCGGTTTCATCAATAGGTAAATCAGATTGGCCAACAATTTGTTCCTGCACCATTCATCTACCGGAATATTACATGCATCGTACCCATTGCGGATAATGCGGTGAAGCCTGGGTATTTTTATTTCGAGGTATTGCTCAAATGCGTTGGCAATAAGCAATTGCCGGTTTACCGTAATGTACCCACCGGCTCTGTAGCCATAGCGAAGCGGCTTTACCAGTTTTTGATCACCGTTGGCCGCAATGGAGCATAAGTAATGCCCTCCGGTATTGGTATAGCAATTTTGCGATACAGAAAAAGTAAAACCACAACCGTCTGCAAATGTGCGGATGTAACTATCCACTGGCTGTCCCAGCAAAACCAATACACCTTGTACCAGCAGAAACAATGGAAAGGTTGCAAACAGCAGAACCGGCGATTGCGCCCAGAGCGATTGCCTGAAGAAAGAAAGCAGGTGTTTATAAAAAGGAATTGCCGTATTGCTTTCGGCCAGTTCATAATCATAACGGATATAAGCAGACAACTGAGCCAGTTCCTTCATTAACAAACATGCAATAAGCGGCGGACAAACAGCCGGAAATCCAAGAACAGGTATAAATACTCCAGCGGCCAGGTACGGCCCCAGGTGAATAGATAAGACGACCATATAAATTATACTTGCCAGCAAGCCAACCGGAAGAATAGCCAGCAGCACGGGACTCAGGTATTTCTTACCCATAAATGATGTCCAGTAAAAAAGGTTCATAAGAATTGTCCATGTGATGGGCGTAAGAATCGTATGGTGGTCAAACGGGCGTTCGCCTTCGGTACCATTCGTCATTGTAATACCTGCAAAAGGCCCAATAACCATGAGCAGAAAAGAGATAACCAGTAACGGCGTGGTATCTTCATCTTCAGATCTTTTCTTAGCCAGCAGCCTTAGAAAATGGTAGAGCAGTACGAGTTGCAGAATAGCGAATAGTGCAAAAAGAAAGATCATGTGCATGAGCTGATGGTTAGATTTGAAAAGGTTGAAATGGTTAGGGACGGCCTAGTTTTTCGGGTAGGTTGATGAGGTGAAATTGTTAAGTATGCTGTGCAGCAGGTACAGGAATATGCCGAAGCCAATGGTGATGAACCAGGCTTCGCGATGCACTAATGGATCAGTTACAAGGTGATACATTTTGCCCGTTATGCCTAAAGGATTGGTAAACACATCCCAGCTGTTCCAGCGCAGGTAACGGCCTACATAAATTCCAAATCCGCAAAGTAAAAACAGCACCGGTTCTATAAACTGAATGGCTTTGGCAGAAAAATGAATGCCTAGCCACTGTTTAACCTGCATCAAAGAACGGTACCCGAGGATGAGCCCGGTAATGGCTGCACCGAGTAAAATAAGCAGGTCGAACCAGAGGGGTATAGGCGGCCTTTCATGCAGGTGAAAGAGATCGGTAATGATGTACATGCTGTTGGGAAAGAACAGTAACCAACCCAGGAACAGGCCTGTTTGCATGTACATTGGTTTGCTTTTCTGTTTCTGCAATGCCTGGCTAAACCAATAAGGGACAGCCGCGAGGAATATATTCCATACCAGGAAGCCCATGGTAACGTCGTTGCTTTTCCAGATACGCAATACAATCATAACCAGTATAAAAACCAGGAAAAGCAATAAAGGTTGTTTACGCAACATAATTTTAGTTTTAAAAAAGAAAGACCATCACGCCGGTTATTGCACTGGCCAATGCGGCGATAAGTACGGCGGCAGCACTGATGTCTTTAATCTGTTTTACCATTGGATGATACTCCGGTTGCACTAGATCACATATTTTTTCAATCGCGGTATTCAATGCTTCTGCAATCAAAACTGCGGCCATACAAGCAATGAGAATGATCCATTTTTGAATAGTAAGATCTGCAAATGAACCAGCTACAATTACAAAAAGTACAGCCACCAGGTGCGCGCAAAAATTGGCTTCTGTGGTAGCCAGCAGGCGCAACCCATTCCATGCCGGAATGAAGCTGCGACCTCTGTCTGTTAAGGGTTTTATCATTTTCATGAAATATGTTTTGTATCGGTATTTTTACCGTACCAGTCAATCTTACGGGAGTAATACATGAGCACGGCCAGCATTACAAACAGGCCAATACTACCACAGAGCAAGGCGTAATCTTCGAGCTGTATGAGTACAAAAATGTAAGTATACAATCCGGCAAGTGCCGCCCCAAATCCAAGCGCGATAGATGTTTTCTTAAATACACTTACTACATACAGCGTAATGAGTAGAATGGTTGCAGATGCAGCAATGAGGTAAGCAGGATTAAAACCTGTATACTCCGAAATAGACAAGAGCAGGGTGTAAAAAATGATCAGCGCAAGGCCTACCAATATGTATTGCAATGGATGCACTTGTTTCTTCTGTACAATTTCGAGAAAGAAGAAAATGGTAAACGTAAGTGAAATAAACAGCAGCGCGTATTTTACAGACCGTTGTGTTTTGGCGTAGTTGTCGGTGGGTTGCACCAGTTTTACACCAAAGGCAGAGGCTTCTACTTCGTATTTGCTGTTAGACCAGCATTGCGGATAATTGCGTGTTACTTCCAGCACTTTCCATTGGGCGGTAAAGCCAGAGTCGTTTACCTGGCGGTTGTCGGGCAGGTAATTGCCATCAAATGCCGGGCTCTTCCAGGGCGATGTAAGGTTAACCACTGTAGACTTGCCTACCGGGGTAAAATACAGCAGATCAGAACCTTTTAACTTCATGTGTAAAGTGAAATCTGCTTTCTCCGCAGCACTGGAAAAAGTAGCGGGCAGTGATGAACTTAAGCCGCTTTGCGAAATGGTATTATCCGGCAAGCCCGCTTCCAGCACGCCGGAAGTATCGTTCCAGGTGAGTTTTACTTCTTCTTCCAGCCCGCGCGTATCGGGTACGCCAATGCATAAGCGGGCATCTTTCCAGATAATGTTTTCGGGCGGTATGGATTTAAGATTAGGGTGGTTAAAATTGAATGTACCCGTTAGTTTAAGATCGGAGCGGTACAGAAGAATGCGGTACAAACTGCGGTTGAGCGCTTCGGGCATAATTTTTCCATCAATCTTTAACTGGTCGGGCAGTATGTATAAATCGGTGCGGTATACTTCTTTCTTTTCGTTGAGCTGGGTATAAGGAACAACCAGGAAAGGCCCGGTAATGGTTTGGCCTTTTGCCCATTTATTGCTTACTTCCTGAATGGCTTCCTGCTGCCGCTCCTGCCTTTCAGATACCAGGTTGGCCACAAATACGGCGGGGATAAGCATAATGAGGATGAGAAATCCTGTAAGCATGCCTTTAAACCAAATGCGGTTTTTGTCCCAGAAGCTTTGTAAAAATCCTTTGTTGTTGTCGTTGATCGTTTCCATGTTCGATTTGTTTTAAAAGTACTTTGAAATTCAAAGTGAATGGGTAAAAAAATTATTGAAGTCCTTTGATCATATTTTCGAGCGCGTTCAAATGCTCTTTAAACGCTTTTTCTCCGGCACCGGTAATGCTGTACGTAGTATTGGTTTTACGACCAATAAAACCTTTGTATACTTTAATATACTTTGATTCTTCGAGCGTCTTCATATGCGATGCCAGGTTGCCGTCGGTTACGTCCAGCAGGGTTTTAAGGTCGTTAAAATTTACCTCATCATTTACCAGCAGGGCACTCATGATGCCCAGCCGTATACGACTGTCGAATACTTTATTCAGTTTATCTATCGGATTCTTCAAACCTGTGCTGTTGTTTTATGGTGTCTGCAATGGGTTATTTCCTGTCGTACTTGCGCCACATGATAAGGCCGTATACAATATGCAATACGCCAAAACCGGCGGCCCAAAAGTATAAACTCCATGCCGGAAAGAAAAGGGCGATAAGGCCAAGCGAAATTTCCAATACACCCAGGTAGCGAATATCGTGCAGGGTATATTTACTTGCATTTAATAATGCAAGACCATAAAATACAAGGCAGGCCGGCGCTGCTGCAAATCCAATATGATGATAGAGTAAACCCGCTATGAAAACACCTCCGGTAAGCAACGGCAGCATAAGATTGGTGAGCATTTTGCGGCTTGCCATGTTCCATAATTTGCCACCTTGCTGTTTTACTTTTTTCAGGGTAAAGAAATAGCCTCCTGCCAGTGCAATCAGTAATACCACCAAAGCCAGGATCACCAGGTTTACTTGCAAAGCATCAAAGGCTTCTTGGGTAAAATGTCCGCGGTTGTTGTAATCGCCGTAGTAAGACCTGATTTGTGTGTACGCAACACCCGCGCCTGCAAGAGCGGTGAGTCCGGCCCATACACCACTTAATCCACTCAGGGAAATAAACCGGGCGGAGTTTTCCATGATGCTGCGGATGGCTTGTAAGTCTTGTAGTGTATCGGTAGAGGTTTGTTCTGACTTCATTAAAAGCACTTTGTAATTCAAAGTTAGTGAATAAATGATTGCTGTCAAGTACTTCTTTCAATTTTTAGAAATATTAACAAAAGAGGAGGGAGAGAGGGCTGATGTCTGATTTTTCGGTGGGTCGGTGTCATCCTGCACCTGTGAGGGCACGAACAGGAAGCAGGATCTCTTTTAGAAAATTCTTTTGAACAACGCTATGATCTTTCTTGCTCTGAGGAGATCCTGCTCCTCCTTGCAGTCGGGCAGGATGACAGTGTGATGATGCACCTGTGTCATCCATCCTGCGCCTGTGAGGCACGAACAGGAAACAGGATCTCTTTTAGAAAATTCTTTTGAACAACGCTATGATCTTTCTTGCTCTGAGGAGATCCTGCTCCTCCTTGCAGTCGGGCAGGATGACAGTGTGATGATGCACCTGTGTCATCCA
>JAVBJN010000088.1:0-6736 GCA_031546985.1 Chitinophagaceae bacterium | reverse complement strand
GTGATCCCGCTGGGACTCGAACCCAGGGCCCATACATTAAAAGTGTATTGCTCTACCAACTGAGCTACGGAATCAACATTTCGTTTATTGAAAATCGGATTGCAAAGATATGTAGCTGATTTGAAACCTGCAAGCGTTTGTCAAAAAAAGTTTCAGATTTTTTCTGCGCTAACTGCTTAACTATCATATCGATATAATCGTCATCATCTGCTTAAGAACTGCCCCGTCATCGCTGAATGGGAGCGCAAAGGTATGTCATGATTCCGTAAAATGCAATACTTGAGCTAAGGAAAATTCAAAAAAAATTAACGCACCCTATTTTTGCGATATTAATTTATAGTTCATTCTTTATTTACAGCTTTACAGAGTATTTTTGCGCCCCTTTTCCGCATACGCGTGTTACGCCGGAAAAGTATCTTTAATTTGTTTTCAGAACCTAATCACACAAATACATGCAGGCATATTTTGAGCATAAAGTGGTTGTTATTACCGGCGCATCGTCTGGTATAGGCCTCGCATTGGCCCAGCAGCTCCATCAAATGGGCGCCAGCATTGCTTTGTGTGCAAGAAATGAAGACAAGTTAAAAGCCGCTGTAAGCCATTTATCTGCCGATCGGGTACTTACCGCTTCGGTAGATGTAAGCAATGCGGCGCAGTGCGAGGCTTTTATGCAGCAGACCATTGCGCGCTTTGGTAAGATCGATATCCTTATTAACAATGCCGGCATTAGCATGCGGGCTATGTTTAAGGAGGCCGAGCTGGAGGTTATCCGTCAACTGATGGACATCAACTTCTGGGGTACTGTACATTGCACCAAATACGCGCTCGATTCAATTCTGGCTAATAAGGGTGTGATTGTGGGTGTATCTTCCATTGCGGGTTACCGTGGCTTACCGGCCCGTACGGGTTACTCCTCATCCAAATTTGCGATGCAGGGTTTTCTGGAGGCGCTGCGCACCGAGTGCCTGCATACGGGTACGCATGTAATGTGGGTGTGTCCGGGCTTTACGGCCTCCAATATCCGCAACACGGCGCTGAGCAAAGACGGATCGGCCCAGGGCGATACCCCGCTGGACGAAAAGAAACTGATGAGCGCCGAAGAATGCGCGCACCGTATATTAAAAGGTATAGCGCAACGCAAGCGAACCGTGGTGATGACTGCCCTCGGTAAGGCTACGGTGCTGCTGAACAAGCTGTTTCCGGGATTTATGGACAAAATGACGTTCAACCACTTCCGGAAAGAACCGGGTTCGCCTTTAAACAAACAATAACCTGTCACCTATATACAACGGATGCCTACTATCAGCCTGACATCAGATTTCGGATTACAGGAGCCGCTGCCGGCCATTGCCAAAACAATGGTGCTGAAGCAGGTGGGTGATTGCAATTTTATCGACATCTCGCATCACCTGGAGCCTTTTAACCTGCTGCAGGCAGCTTATATTTTCCGCACGGCCTTTCCGCACTTTCCGGAGGGTACCTGCCATTTATTATTGTGCAGCCTGTTTTTAAAACCGGGCCGCACCATTCTCTTTGCGCAATATAAAAACCAATGGTTGATTGGGGTAGACAATGGTTTGTTCCCTTTTCTCTTCGATACACCATTAAGAATATACGGCACCAGCCTGCCAGAGCAATTGGGCAATAATACCCAGCACACCATTCAGCACATTGCCTTTATTGCGGGCGAATTGATTAAGGGCACCCCTATCGAGCACCTGGGTTCGGTGATAGAGCCGGGCTCGGTGCAGCAGCTTTTCAGCCCCAGCATTTACGACAATGGCATCGAAGGGCAGGTAATCCATATCGACAACTTCCATAATGTTATTGTTAATATTACCCGCCACCAGTTCGAAAACCAGCGTAAGGGGCGTAACTTCCGCATCGAGTTTATGCGTAAGGACGTGATCAAGACCATCAGCAATAACTACAGCGAAGTGGGTCCGGGTAGTCCGTTATGCCTGTTTAACAGCGCCGGCTTCCTGGAAATAGCCATTAACCAGGGCGCGGCGGCCAAATTGTTCGGGTTTGAGAAAACCAGCAACAAAAACCTTATCTACAATACCGTAAAAGTAATTTTTGAATGATCAATAGAGTTGTACGCATGAGTTTCCAACCCGATAAAACGGACGAATTCAAAGCGTTGTTCGAAAGGCAAAAAGAAGCCATCAGGCATTTTGAAGGGTGTAAACACCTGCAACTGTGGCAGGATATTAATGAGCCCAACATCTTTTTTACCTACAGCCACTGGGAAAGCGAAGACCACCTGAACCGCTACCGCCACTCCGGATTGTTCAAAGAAACCTGGGCCGCTACTAAGGCACTCTTCAACGATAAACCTGCCGCCTGGTCTACCCAAAGTCTACACATTTTACACTGATCTCATATAAACCCTTGTTAAAATACTGATATGCCATAGGAACATTTCAGTATTTTTCTATTTTTGTTCGACTCAAAACAAAGCTATACGATGAATTTTAGGCGTATCAACAACACCACCGGCTGGATAGTGTGCATTATCGCATGCATGGTGTACATCTTAACCGCCGAGGCTACAGGCAGCTTCTGGGATTGCGGTGAATTTCTTTCTACGGCTTACAAGCTTGAAGTAGCCCACTCCCCCGGTGCTCCCCTCTTTGCGCTGATAGGCCGTTTGTTCATGATGCTGGGCACGCCCCAGACTGCGGGCAAAATGGCCAATTATATGTCGGCTCTCGCCAGTGGGTTCACCATCCTGTTCCTGTTCTGGTCCATTACGCACTTTGCGCGTAAGATCCTGGTACCCGACAATAAAGCCTTCTCTACCGACAATGTAATCGCTATCATGGGTGCAGGTGCCGTAGGTGCGCTGGCCTATGCCTTTACCGATTCGTTCTGGTTTTCGGCTGTTGAGGCAGAGGTATACGCCCTGTCTTCATTCTTTACTGCTTTTGTATTGTGGGCGATGCTCAAATGGGAAGAACGTGCGGACGAGCCTCATGCCGACCGCTGGATCATCCTTATCGCTTATATGATGGGCCTTTCCATTGGTGTTCACTTATTGAACCTCCTTTGTATTCCTGCCCTTATCATGATCTACTATTTCCGCAGGTACAAACCAACTACCAAGGGTTCTATCATCGCTTTCATTATCGGCGTGGTTATCCTGGGTGCGGTGCAGGTAGGTGTAATCCAGTTTATCCCTATCATCGCCTCTAAGTTCGACCTGTTCTTTGTGAACAGTATGAGCATGCCTTTCAACTCAGGTATCTTCGCGTTCTTCGCGGTGCTTATCCTGGCGGTGTTCTTTGGCCTCAAATGGGCTAAGAAAAAAGGCCATTACTTTGTACACCTGGGTATCCTGTCCTTTATATTCATCCTTATCGGTTACTCTTCATTCTTCATGACCATCATCCGCTCCAGGGCTGATGTGCCTATTGATATGGGTAACCCCGATAACGCAGTAAGCCTTATCTCTTACCTGCAGCGTGAGCAATACGGTAACACACCGGTAGCTTATGGTCCTTACTTTACTGCCCGTCCTATCGACGTAAAAAGCACTGGTGAAGATTACCGTGCTATGAACGGCAAATACGAAGTGGTAGGTCAAAAACGTGAGTACCAGTATGCTCCGGGTGATATGCATGTTTTTCCACGTATCTGGGACAGCAACGATCCTAGCCACGTTAATTTCTACCGCTCTTTCCTCGGTTTAGGCCCTAATGATGAGCCTACCTCCGGCGATAATATCAAGTTCTTCTTCCAGCACCAGATGGCCTACATGTACTGGCGTTATTTCCTGTGGAACTACGCAGGCCGCCAGAACGATTACCAGGGCCAGTCGCTGGGCGATCCTAAAAACGGCAACTGGTACACCGGTATTCCGTTTATCGACAAGCCCCGTACCGGAGACATCAGCAAAATGCCTGAAGGTCTGCGCGACAATAAAGCCACCAATACGCTGTTCCTGCTGCCCCTTATTTTGGGTGTGCTGGGCCTGATCTACCACATCAACCGCAACAAGCGCGATGCATTGGTAGTGGGTTTACTGTTCTTCTTTACGGGTCTGGCCATCGTTATTTATGTAAACAACGTGCCTTACCAGCCTCGTGAGCGCGACTATTCTTACGCTGGTTCTACCTATGCCTTTGCCATGTGGATTGGTTTGGGTGTGCTGTGGCTGTACGATCTGCTGCGCAAAAAAATGGGCGCTACCCCATCTGCAGGTCTGGCTACCGTAGTTTGTATCGTATCAGTACCGGGTATTATGCTGGCGCAGGAGTGGGACGATCACGACCGTTCGCACAAAACACTGGCCCGCGATACAGGTATCAACTACCTCATGAGCTGTGCGCCTAACGCTATTCTGTTTACCGAAGGTGATAACGATACCTACCCACTGTGGTATGCACAGGAAGTAGAAGGCATTCGCCGCGACGTTCGGGTAATTAACCTGAGCCTCCTGGGTACCGATTGGTATATCGATCAACTGAGCCACAAGATTAACGAAGCAGATGCTATTCCGTTGATCATGAAACCAGAGCAATATGCCGGTAGCCGCAGAGATTATGTGGAGTTTGTAGATACCAAGATCATTCCGCAGGATAAATCGGTAAACCTTGCCGAAGCTATCCAGTTCGTAGTGTCCGACGATAAGCGCAACCAGTTGCCTACCCGTACCGGAGATTATATGAACTACCTGCCTACCAAGAAATTCTTTGTACCGGTAGACAAAAACGTAATACTGCAAAACAACATTGTGGAACTGGAAGATACCATGCTCATTGTGCCACAGGTAGAGTTTACGCTTAATAAAAACAGCATCCTGAAAAACGACCTGGCGGTATTGAACATTGTGGCAGCCAACAACTGGAAACGCCCGATATACTTCTCTACCACCATTCGCCCCAGCAACTTCCAGGGCCTGCACGAATACCTGCAACTGGAAGGTCTGGCTTACCGCCTGGTGCCGGTTCGTACCATTGGTGCTTCTGAAAATGAGCCTGGCAAAGTGAACGTGCGTAAGATGTACGAAAACACGATGACCAAATTCAAATTCGGTGGTGCAGAAAGAGGTGATGTGTACTTCGATGAAACCAACCGTCGCTCACTCACCAACCTGCGCTCTACCTACGCTAAACTGGCCAACGGTTTAACTGCCCGCGGACAGAAAGCAGAAGCCATCAAAGCGTTGGATTATATGCAGAAAAACATCAGCGATAAATCTTTCCCTTACGATATCAGCATGCTCTTTGTAGCTGAATCTTACTGGAGAGCCGGCGACAATACCAAAGCGGCAGCTATTGCACGCCGCCTGGCTAAGTACCACGAAGATGATATCAATTACATCAGCAGCCTGAGCGAGTCGCAGAAAGAAAACATGTCGAACGATGCCAACATGGATCTGCGTGTAATTGGTCAGCTGGGTGTTTGGGCCCGTCAATACAACGACGCTACCCTTACCAACGAGCTGGAAGCTAAAATGAAAGCCCTCATGAGCAAAGTGCCTCAGTCGGCGATGATGATGCCACAAGGTGGCGCGCAATAAGCGATCATACATTTTCCAAATAGAAAAGGGCTGCCGTACGGCAGCCCTTTTTGTTGTCTCAAGCGCTATGATGAAAGATCTGTCATGCTGCACTCGGGGAACGAGAGAAGCAGCATCCCTTGATCATTAGCGAAGATATCCTGCTTCCATTCGTTCCTCCCCGCATTGTCGGAACAGGCATGGGTGCAGCATGACAGACTTGATAAAGAATGTCTGAATATGGGTGCACCCAAAAGCCCCGGCAGAGAGGGTATTTTTATTAGCAGCGGATTACATTATCTTGCAGTAAGGTTTAAAACAACACCAGGAATGAAAAGATACTTATTGACGGTAGTCGCTTTATTGAGTTTTGTATGTGGCTTTGCACAGCAGACCATTCTGCAACCTAAAGCTTCTGTAACCAAACCCGAGGCACTTCTGTTTGCACTCAACTCCAACAGCAACCAGGTGACGATGTACAAAAAGCTGAAAATGGAAAAAGAAGCAAAGGAGCTGATAGAACAAACCCAGAAAGACAACCAGGCCATTGTGCAGGCATTCAGCCAATACTTTAACTTTTGCCCGGTGTATTTTTATTATAACGATGCCAATAGCAAAGTAGCGCAAAAAGATTTCGATGGTATTTTCCTGGACAGCACGCTCATACCCGATCCAACCATTCGCATGAAGACGGGCAATTTTATGGTAGCTTACTATGGTTACCATACCCAGGACCAAAAAAACGTTACCGACGCCAAAGGCAATACTTCTACAGAAATGGAAGCCACCGGGTTTGCTATTCCGCACAAAGAAGGCATAACCGTAATGGACAGTGATTTAAAACAACTTTCGCTCCCCTTTCCCCGTTTTATTAAAGCGAACTTCCGCTACAGAAAAGAACTGGTAAACGGTGTAAACGTAAAAATATACGAGTTTAAAGGTGCTGGCACATTAGACCACCATCTAAAAAAGTATTACGAAGTACAATAACAAGAAGTCCCGGCGGTTATCGCCGGGACTTCTTGTTTATAGCCATAATGTCATCTTGCATCATCGTCGCAGGATCTCTTACATTGAAACACTTTAAAGAGATGCGGCTCCTTCGTTCCTCCCCGCATTGGCGGGACAGGCATGGGTACAGCATGACATGACTTAACTTGTCATCCTGCGTGAAACGACGCAGGAGTGAAATGCAGGATCACTTACGCTAGCCTCTCCACCGGTCATCCT
>JAVBJN010000051.1:0-14483 GCA_031546985.1 Chitinophagaceae bacterium | reverse complement strand
CACATGGAATGTGGTTTGAGTGTTAAAAACTACAACGACATTAAAGTGGGTGACATTGTAGAGGCTTACGAAGAAGTAGAAGTTAAACGCACACTCTAATATTTTGTTAAATGCGGCCTCCGGTACTGCACCGGAGGCCTTTTTTGCTTTAACTTGGACGCATCATGATAAACAGGGTTTATAAAACAGCACTGGCTTTGCTAACAGGCGTGATCGTGTCATCGGCCGCTCATGCCCAGGAGGCAGGTCAGGTGATGGATAAGATAATAGGCATCGTTGGAAATAAGATTATTCTGCACAGTGAACTTCAGGCGCAGCTGGAACAAATGAAGACCCAGAGTCCTGCCCTGGATGAAGATAAAATCAGTTGCGATATCATGGAAAACCTGCTGGGACAGAAACTACTGTCTGAACAGGCCGACCGCGATAGCGTAATGGTAGGTGAGGAAGAGCTGGAAGGACAACTGGATAACCGTATCCGGTATTTTGTGCGCCAGTACGGTTCCGAAGAAAAACTGCTGGAAATTACCGGTAAAACCGTGTACCAGCTCAAAGATCAGTTCCGCGATATTTACCGCGAGCAGCTCCAGGCCCAGAAAATGCAGGGCCAGATCATGAGCGCTATCAAAATTACACCTACCGAAGTCCGTAACTTTTACGACAAAATACCCGTAGATAGTCTGCCGTTTTACCCTGCACAAGTAGAGGTAGGACAATTGGTGATTAAGCCACCGGTAAGTAAAGAAGTAGAAGAATATACCATCGAAAAACTCGAAGACATCCGCAAGCAATTGCTGGAGGGTAAGCAGAGTTTCGATATTATGGCGGGCATTTACTCCGAAGATCCCGGTTCCCGCGATAAAGGTGGCGATCTGGGTTTGATGGACCGTAATGAACTCGTACCCGAATTTGCTACGGCGGCTTTCCGCCTGCAAAACGGCGAAATTTCCCCGGTTGTAAAAACACGTTTCGGATACCATATCGTACAAATGGTGAGCCGCCAGGGCGATAAAGCCAAGCTGCGCCACATTTTGCTTAAACCGGCCATTACCGGTTCCGATATTAAACAAGGACTGGTAAAACTCGACAGTATCCGCAATCTTATCGTATCCGGCAAGCTTACTTTTGCCGAAGCCGTAGGAAAGTTCAGTACCGATGAGCAAACCAAAATGACCGGCGGTATGTTTGTAAACCCCGAGAACAACTCTTCATTTGTAGAAATGAACCAGCTGGATCCCGGTGCTGTATTGATGGTAGATACCATGAAAATTGGCAGCTACTCCAACGCAATGGAATACAACGACCAGAACTCAGGCGACCGTGTGTGCCGCATCCTGTACCTAAAAAACCGTACAGAGCCACACAAAGCCAACCTCAAAGACGATTACAACAAGATTATGCAGGTGGCCCTGGCCGATAAGCAGAATAAAAAACTGTTTCAATGGCTGGATGAGCACATTTCCGCATTCTACATTATGCTGGATCCCGAATTCGCCAGTTGCGACCGGCTCTCGAGCTGGGTAAAAGCTTCGAAAAGCGCTACAACCACCAAAAAATAACTGAAAGGAGTCCAAACGGGCTCCTTTTTTGTTTGTTTTTTAACAATTACCGCTGCATTCAACGCATCTTAATTTGTTTATCTTTAGTACTTTAATACAGTAGTAAACCATAAACAGGCTATGACCACTTTTGAATCGGATGTAACAGCAGCCAACGCGCTCAAAAGCAAATACGAACAACTCAAACAAGCCATAGCCCAGGTTATTGTAGGGCAGGAAGCCATTATAGATGGGGTGCTTATGTCCATTCTCTGTAATGGCCACGCATTGCTTATTGGTGTACCCGGCCTGGCTAAAACCCGCATTGTGCAAACCATTGCCGATGTGCTGGATCTTTCTTTTAAACGCATTCAGTTCACACCCGATCTGATGCCCAGCGATATTACCGGTGCCGAAATTCTGGACGAACACCGCAACTTCAAATTCCTGCGCGGCCCTGTGTTTGCCAATATTGTGCTGGCCGATGAGATAAACCGTACGCCACCCAAAACCCAGGCGGCCCTGCTCGAAGCCATGCAGGAGCGCAACATTACCGTGGGTGGCCAGGAGCACCATTTGCCCAAACCATTCTTTGTACTCGCTACCCAGAACCCGATTGAGCAGGAAGGTACTTACCCCTTGCCCGAGGCTCAGCTGGATCGTTTTATGTTTAACCTCTGGCTCGATTACCCTTCTTTTGCCGATGAGGTGCAGATCGTAAAGCAAACCACCAGTGCTATAGAAGTTACTTTACCCAAAGTATTGCATGCAGAGGAGATCCTGTATTTCCAGAACCTGGTGCGCAAAGTGCCGGTGCCCGATAATGTGCTGGAATATGCGGTGCGCTTGGTGCAGAAAACCCGCCCTAACGAACAGGGTAGTGAACTGGCCAAAAGTTACCTGAGCTGGGGTGCAGGCCCACGTGCCTCGCAAAACCTGGTGCTGGGTGCCAAATGCCATGCCTTGCTCAAAGGCAAATACTCTCCCGATATCGAAGATGTGCAAGCCATAGCCCTGCCCGTACTTCGCCACCGCCTGGTGCGCAACTACAAGGCCGAGGCTGAGGGCTGGAGTATCGAAAAAATCATTGGGCAGTTGCTGTAATCAATATTGTTTGTTGTAGCTGATGCCTGCGCCTATTGTTGTCTGTTGTTGAAGTACAGTAGCATGGGTACATAATCAAGGTTCCCCGCTGAAAACGTGGTGTAACCGTTTTCAGACAGCTTTTTGGTGTTACCTTTTTTCCGCAAAAAAGGTAACATACCCGGGCTGGATAGGTGCAGAAGTATGAAAGATATACAGGTTAGCAGCTATGGCTCATAGACAAAGACTTTCCGGGTGGCAGACACTTGGAAAGTCTTAAAGAAGTTTCTGTATCTTTGCGGCTTCTTACAATTATGTCAGATCCTATCAAACACGAATGTGGTTTGGCCTACATCAGGCTTCGTAAACCACTTTCTTACTACCATCGCAAATATGGTACAGCGTTTTACGGCCTCAACAAGCTGTACCTGTTAATGGAGAAACAACATAACCGCGGCCAGGATGGTGCGGGTATTGCTACGGTAAAGCTCAACGTAGAGTCGGGCTACCAGTTTATGCACCGCATACGCAGCAATGCTTCACAACCCATCGCGGATATCTTTAAAACCATCCATAAAGAAGTAGGCGACCTGGAAAAAATGTATCCGGATATTAAAAACTACCCGGGTCTGTTAAAAGGATACCTGCCGTTTATGGGCGAAGTAATGCTGGGTCACCTGCGTTACGGTACACAGGGTAAGAACAATATTGAGTTCTGCCACCCTTTCATTCTGCCGCATATTAACCCCAACAGGCATCTGGCACTGGCTGGTAACTTCAACCTGGTAAATACCGAGGAGTTATTTGACCTGGTAGATGCCAAACCGGGCGATCTGCATAAAAACAGCGATCTGGCGGCGATGATCGAATCGATCCATCACCACCTGCAAAAAGAAGACGAAAAAAATCCCGAAAACCTTGATGTGCCTGAGCTGTTGCGCCAGGCTACCAAGCGCTTTGACGGTGGTTTCCATATCGGCGGCCTTATTGGCACCGGCGACAGTTTTGTAATGCGCGATGCACACGGCATTCGTCCGTCTTACTATTATGTAGACGACGAGGTAGTGGTAGCCGCATCTGAGCGCCCGGCCATTATGACCTGCTTTAACATTGCTTTGGAAGATATTAAGGAACTGGATCCCGGAAGTGCGTTGGTTACCAAAGCCGATGGTTCTTACGAGATACACCAGATACTGGAACCCAAAACGAAAAACGCCTGTAGTTTCGAACGCATTTATTTCTCCCGCGGAAGTGATGCCGAAATTTACCAGGAGCGCCAGGAACTGGGCCGCTTACTGGCGGACAGGGTACTCAAGACTATTGACTACGATCTGCGTAATACCATATTCTCTTTCATTCCGAATACCGCGGAAATCGCGTTTTACGGTTTAATCAAAGGATTGGAAAGTTACCTGAACGAAATCAAGATCCAGCGCATTCAAAGCTGGGGTAAGGATTTTGACGAAGAGAAACTTACCGAAATGATCACCCGCCGGGTGCGTATCGATAAAATTGCCATCAAAGACGTTAAAATGCGCACCTTCATTACCGAAGATGCCAGCCGTAACGAACTGGTGCAGCACGTTTACGATATCACTTACGGCACCGTGCGCCCGGGTATTGATAGCCTGGTAGTGATTGATGATTCGATTGTAAGAGGTACAACCCTGAGAGAAAGTATTATTAAGATGCTGGATCGCCTGGGGCCTAAAAAGATCATCATCATTTCATCTGCGCCGCAGATCCGTTACCCCGATTGTTATGGTATTGATATGAGCAAAATGGGCGAGTTTATTGCGTTCCAAGCTGCTGTACAATTGCTGAAAGATAACGGTCAGGAGCAAGTACTGCACGATGTTTACAATGAGTGCAAGCAAGCCGAAGCCAATGGTAAGCTGCATGAAGTAAACTATGTGCAGGGTGTGTACAAACAGTTTACTGCAGATCAGATCAGCAATAAATCTGCTGTGATGCTGAAACCTGAAGGTGTAAACGCCGAAGTAGAGATCATTTACCAGTCTATCGAAGACCTGCACCAGGCTTGTCCGAAAAACCTGGGCGATTGGTACTTTACCGGTAACTACCCTACACCAGGTGGCAACCGTGTGGTAAACAAAGCATTTATGAATTATATGGAAGGTAAGAACGAGCGCGGTTACTAGGCCACTCTTACTGGATACGAAATAGAAAAGGGAATCTCTACAGAGATTCCCTTTTGTTTTATAGCTGTTCTAATACTTTTTGTTTGTCATTCTGCCCGAGGTTAGGAGGAGCCGGATCTTTTGGCGTATGATAGTTCTGTGTAGAGGTCCTGCTTCCGGTTCGTGTCCTCACCGGTGCAGGATGACAAGTTTTATTGAAGAAGGGAATCTCAATGGAGATTCCCTTTTTGTTTTATAACTGTTCTTATGCTTTTGCTTGTCATCCTGCCCGACGTTAGGAGGAGCAGGATCTTTTTGGCGTATGATAGTTCTGTGTAGAGGTCCTGCTTCCGGTTCGTGCCCTCACCGGTGCAGGATGACAGGTTTTATTGAAAAAGGGAATCTCAATAGAGATTCCCTTTTGTTTTGTAACTGTTCTTATGCTTTTGCTTGTCATGCTGCCCGACGTTAGGAGGAGCAGGATCTTTTGGCGTATGATTGTTCTGTGTAGAGGTCCTGCTTCCGGTTCGTGCCCTCACCGGCGCAGGATGACAGGTTTTGACCTCTCACTTTTGACCTTTCACGTATTCACTTTGTACAAATCGGCGATCTACAACTCTTTCCGCAACCTGGCTACTGGAATGTTGAGTTGCTCACGGTATTTAGCTACGGTGCGGCGGGCAATATTGTAGCCTTTTTCCTGCAGCAGCTCCGTAAGTTTCTCGTCGGAGAGGGGTTTCTTTTTCTCTTCGTTGGAGATCAGATCGCTCAATATCTTTTTTACCTCGCGGGTACTCACTTCCTCACCACTCTCTGTAGACAGTGCTTCGGAGAAGAAAAACTTGAGGCGGTAGGTACCAAACTCGGTTTGCACATATTTGCTGTTGGCCACACGCGATACCGTAGAGATATCGAGGTGGGTAATATCGGCAATGTCTTTCAGGATCATGGGGCGCAGCGTGGTTTCATCGCCGGTGAGGAAAAACTCGCGCTGGTAATCCAGTATGGCACCCATGGTGCTCAGCAGGGTATGCTGGCGTTGTTTAATGGCATCGATAAACCATTTGGCCGCGTCGATCTTTTGTTTAATAAAGATTACCGCTTCTTTCTGGCGCTTGTCTTTTTTATCGCCCCGGTCATAATCTTTCAGCATTTCGCGGTAGCCTTCAGAGATGCGCAGCTCAGGAGCATTCCGGGCGTTGAGTGTAAGCTCCAGCTTGCCATTAATGTTGTGAATGAAAAAATCGGGCACCACATAACTTTCTGCTTTGTTGATGGTAGCGTATTCCGAACCCGGTTTGGGGTTCAGGTGAATGATAAGGCCAATCACCTCTTTCAGCTGCTCATCATCAACGCCCAGGTTCTTCTGTATTTTTTCGAAGTGCTTTTTGGTAAACTCATCAAAGTTTTCGGAGATGGCTTTGATAGCCAGTTGCACCAACCTGTCGTCCTGGTCTTTGCGTTTCAGTTGCAGCAGCAGGCATTCCTGCAGGTTGGCAGCGCATACGCCCGCAGGCTCAAACCTTTGAATTTGTAATACCAGCTGGCGAATCTCTTCTTCATCTGTCATTACATTCTGGCTAAAAGCCAGGTCGTCTACCATAGCGCTGGCCTCGCGGCGCAGATAGCCATCATCGTCTATGCTGCCAATAATCTGCTCTGCCACCCGGCGCTCCCGCTCATCGAGGGTAAGCATGCCCAGCTGGTCCATCAGCTGCTCATGAAAAGAGGTTTCTACCCGCACCGGAATGGTACGGTCTTCTTCCTCATCATCGCCATAGTTGCTGTCGCGCAGTTTATAATCTGCAATATCATCGTCCCCTTCGGCGCGCAGGTATTCGCTCACATCGATGTTTTCGTATTCATCGGTGCCGCCGTCGGGTTCTTTTTCGAAATCGTCGTCATTGTCATTAAGGTTGTCCAGTATGCTGGGTTCTTCTTTATTATCAGAATTATCTTCCAGCTGGCCGCTTAATTCCAGTGCGGGATTCTCTTCCAGTTCTTCTTTTATTCTCTCTTCCAGGTTCGCTGTAGGCACCTGCAACAGTTTCATTAATTGAATCTGTTGGGGCGATAATTTCTGTAACAGCTTCTGTTGTTGCGTTTGTCTTAGCATAAACCAGTGGTTCTCACACAAATTTAATCTTTTACCGATGCCAATATCCTAAAATTTCGTGCCATAAACCATCGCTAAAGTTGTTTATTTTTGTGCCCTTATTAAAAACACCTGCCATTATGAGCAAGCGTACCAAGATCAAAGACATATTGCTTAGCGAAGAGGCTAACTACACCACCACCGTTATGGGTTGGGTGCGGACTTTCCGCAGCAACCGGTTTATAGCATTGAACGATGGCTCTACCATAAATAACCTGCAGATTGTTGTAGACTTTGAAAATACCGACGAAGCACTGCTCAAGCGCATTACCACCGGTGCCTGCGTTAAAGTAACCGGTACTGTTGTGCCTTCGCTGGGTAAAGGCCAGAAAGTAGAGATCAACGCTGCCTCTTTAGAGATACTGGGCGATAGTGATCCTGAAAAATACCCTTTGCAACCTAAAAAGCACAGCCTGGAGTTTTTGCGCGAGAATGCTCACCTGCGCTTCCGTACCAATGCATTTGGCGCTATTTTCCGGGTGCGTCATACGCTGGCTTACGCCGTGCACAAGTTCTTTAATGACAAAGGATTCGTTTACCTGCACACCCCAATCATTACCGCGAGTGATGCAGAAGGTGCCGGCGAAATGTTCCGTGTTACCAATTTTGACCTGAACAATCCTCCCCGTGACGAAAACGGCGAGATCAATTTTAAAGAAGATTTCTTTGGCAAAGCCACCAACCTTACCGTAAGCGGTCAGTTGGAAGGTGAGCTGGGGGCAATGGCCTTTGGTGATATTTACACTTTTGGCCCAACTTTCCGTGCCGAGAATAGTAACACTGCGCGCCACCTGGCTGAGTTCTGGATGATTGAACCGGAAATGGCTTTTGCCGATCTGGAAGAAAACATGAACGTGGCCGAGGAGTTTATCAAATATGTGATCAATTATGCGCTGGCCAACAACCGTGAGGATATTGAGTTCCTGGCAGAGCGCCTGGCCGAAGAAGACAAGCAGAGGCCGCAGAACGAGCGCAGCGAAATGAGCCTGATCGAAAAGCTGGAAATGGTGATCAACAACCAGTTTGAGCGCATCACGTACACCGAGGCTATCGATATTCTGAAAAACAGCAAGCCTAATAAAGCCAAGAAATTCAACTACCTGATCGAAGAGTGGGGTGCAGACCTGCAAAGTGAGCATGAGCGCTTCCTGGTAGAAAAACATTTCAAAAAACCGGTAATCCTAACCGATTATCCTAAAGCCATTAAATCATTCTACATGCGTCAGAACGACGATGGTAAAACCGTTGGCGCTATGGACATCCTGTTTCCTGGCATTGGCGAGATTGTAGGCGGTTCGCAGCGGGAAGAGCGTATGGATAAACTGCTTGAGCGTATGGCCGAAGTAGGTATACCTGCCGAAGAAATGTGGTGGTACCTCGATACCCGCCGTTTTGGCTCCTGCCCGCACTCTGGTTTTGGACTAGGCTTTGAGCGCCTGGTATTGTTTGTAACCGGTATGGGCAATATCCGCGACGTAATTCCTTTTCCCCGTACGCCTAAAAGCGCAGAATTTTAATCTTACTCATTTGATCGCCTGCCCCAATGGCAGGCGATCTTATATCTATCCGGATCTGTATTTATTCCATTACAAATCGCTGTAAACGACCGATTTGTCGCATGATTTTTGCTAAATCGCTGCAAGCCTTGACAAAAGGTTAATTAATTCGTACTTTTTTTCTCTATTCCAATACATGTTTATACGTCACATTCCATTTTTAAAAGCTGTGTTCTGGTATTCCCTTACAGCTTTTGGGGGGCCGCACGGTCACCTCGGAATGATGATCAGAACTTTTGTAGAGAAGCGCAAAGATGTAACGGAAGAAGAATTGCTGGAGTTTAACGCCTTTTGCCAGATGCTTCCGGGACCATCCAGCACACAGACGATAACCCTGGTTGGGCTTAAGCGCGGAGGTATTCCGCTGGCGCTGGTTACCTTGTTTATATGGGTATTGCCTGCCGCTTCGCTCATGGGCGCGCTGTCATTTCTCATGAATTTTATTGATGCCCGTTCTTTCAGCAAAGACTGGTTTGAATATGTAAAGCCCATGTCGGTAGGGTTTATCGTATACGCCGCCTGGCTGGCTACCAAATCTTACATTAAGGTGCCGGCTACGGTCGTCATTATGATTATAGCATTGCTGCTTACCTTATTTATTAACTCGCCGTGGGTGTTTCCCGGCTTGGTGATATTGGGTGGCATTATTGCCAACCTCAGCAACAAACGTATTCCAGACCAGGGCGAGCGGCCCCCTAAAAAGCTGCGGTGGCAAAACCTTTGGTTGTTTATTGTAGTGTTTATCATAGCGGGTGTGCTATCGGAGGTAGCCCGGGTAAACGAATGGCCTTTCCGGCGGAGTTACAATATTTTCGAGAACTTTTACCGTTTTGGCAGCATTGTGTTTGGTGGCGGGCAAGCCCTTATACCCATGATGCTGGTGCAGTTTGTAACCCTGCCTATGAAACGGGGCCACGATCCTTACCTTACCACCGACGAGCTTATGACCGGCGCGGGAATGGTAAACCTGATACCTGGGCCGGTGTTCAGCATCTGCTCTTTTGTAGGGGGTATGGCCATGCGCGATTTTGGCCCGGTAATGCAGGTGGTGGGTTGTATCATTGGCACAGTAGGCATTTTTCTGCCCAGCACTTTATTGCTGTTGTTCTTTTTCCCTTTGTACCAGAATCTTAAAAAATATGTGGTCATCTTTCGCGCGCTGGAAGGGATCAATGCCGTTATTGTAGGCATTATTTGGGCCTCGGCGGTGCTGCTGTTCAATTCTGTAGCACCAGATGTAAGTTTTATTAGTATTGGGGTAGTGGCGGTTACCTTTCTGCTGCTTAATTTTACCCGCCTGCCAGCCCCTGTTATTGTACTGTTGTGGCTGGTGATGGGGTTTGTGTTTTAGGATTGCAGCCCTTCGACAGGCTCAGGGACCTTATGTTCGCAGAGGAGCGCGGCGAAACAATGTTAGAGGGTTTCGCGCAAAGACGCAGGGAAGAGGGTGCAAAGGCTTTGTACGAGAAAATGACACAAGGGTTGCCATTCACTATTCACTATTCACTTTTCACATTTGTGTTCTCACAGCGGCCCTTCGACAGGCTCAGGGACCTTTTAATTATAGAATTGGTTCATTAGCACATTGCCACATTAGCACATTTTCTCATTGTCACATTAATTGGTAGCTACTGCAAACTTAATTTCTCCGAAGAAGAATGTTTTACGGCCTTCGGGTGTGTCCATAACCAGGCCACCGTCGGTTTGTACATCACGAATGGTGCCTTCGAACGGAACCTCGTTTTGGAAAAAGGTAGCGGGTTGGTTAAGCAGGTACAGATGCGATTTATAGGCTTTAAGCAACGGATAAAAGGATTTGAGGCGCAGTTGGTTGAGCCATATGTTAAGGTTGGCACAAATCTTATAGCAAACCTCGGTTGGTGCAATGGTTAACCCTTCCAATTTGAGCGATGTAGGGTTGGGCAGGGCCGGATCGAACCCGGTTTGCAGCACATTCATGCCAATTCCGACTACGGCATGCTGCCATTGTGTACCACGCAGCGAGTTTTCGATGAGGATACCAGTTACTTTGCAATCATTAATATAAATATCATTACTCCATTTAATATAAACAGTTTTTTCTGGTAGCAATGTGGCTACGGTATCGCGTACAGCCAGTGTCACAGCGGCGTTCAGGAAAAACTGCTCATCTGGTTTTAGGAAGTTCATCTCCAGCACTACGCTCATGGCCAGGTTGGTATGTGGCTCGGTAAGCCATATTTTACCCCTTTGGCCCTTGCCTGCGTGTTGGTGGTGTGCCAATATTACAGTGCCATTTTGTACCGTTCCATGGTCTAACTGTTCCATGGCATAGTTGTTGGTGCTGTCTACAGTATCCAGTTCAATCAAAACCTCCCCTACAGGGTTATTAAAAATGGACGTTGGCAAAGTTTTGCTAATTTTGTTTGACTGGTAATATAGTTTATTAACACAAATTAGAACTTCCGAATTTGGAGAGCCTGAATATTCTGAACAACAGAAAAAAATCACCTACTCAATTAACCCGAAACAGCAAACTGTTTAAATCAATCATTGCTGCCCTTGAAGAGAAAAAAGGGCGTGACATTGTATCGCTTGATTTGCGTAAAATTCCGGAAGCCGTAGCAGATTTCTTTGTAATATGCACCGGCGGCAGCAATACTCAGGTTGCCGCACTGGCAGGCTATGTGGAAGAACACGTGAAGAAAGAATGCGATGAATGGCCTTACCATAGCGAGGGTCAGCAAAACGCGCAATGGGTGCTGGTAGATTACGTGAATGTAGTGGTACACGTCTTTCAGGAAGACCAGCGGCAATTTTACCGCCTGGAGGAGATGTGGAGCGATGCAGACCGTAAAGAACATCGATAAAAATATTTTAAAGCTTTAAGCGCACAATGGAAGAGAACAAAGACAAAAAGGGTACTCCCCCCAAAAAGGGACCCCGGTTTAGCATTTATTGGGTTTACGGCATCATATTGCTTACGCTGGTGGGCTTACAGTTTTTCGGCGACTTTAAAGGTTCCAACAAAGAAATAAGCTTTAAGGATTTTAAGCAAAACTACCTGGATAAACACTGGGTGGATGAACTGGTAGTTGTAAACAAACAATACGTAGAAGTTTATCTTAAAAAAGACAGCCTGAACAAAGGCGGCCAGGAAACCAACAAAGGTCTGGGCTTTTCGAGCCAGGGCCCGCAGTTTACCTTTAATATAGGCAGCCCCGATATTTTTCAGCGCGATCTGGATAATGCTCAGGCTACCTACACCGATGCCGATAAGGTAGCGGTGCGTTACGATACCCGTGGCGACTGGTTTGGTCCTATCATCAATTTCCTGATCCCCATCCTGGCTATGATTGGCTTGTGGATACTGCTCATGCGCAAAATGGGCGGCCCAGCAGGCGGCGGTGGTCCGGGTGGTGTGTTCAATATTGGTAAAAGTAAAGCCCAGCTGTTCGATAAAGGCACCAAAGTAAGCATCACGTTTAGCGATGTTGCTGGTCTGGACGAAGCCAAGCTGGAAGTAATGGAGATCGTAGATTTCCTTAAAACACCTAAGAAATACACTGCACTGGGTGGTAAGATTCCGAAAGGAGCGCTGCTCATTGGCCCTCCGGGTACGGGTAAAACCCTGCTCGCCAAAGCTATGGCCGGCGAAGCACAGGTACCATTCTTTACCATGTCGGGTTCCGATTTCGTAGAGTTGTTTGTAGGTGTGGGTGCCAGCCGTGTGAGAGACCTGTTTAAGCAGGCTCGCGAAAAAGCTCCTTGTGTAATTTTCATTGATGAGATCGACGCTATTGGCCGTGCCCGTGGTAAAAACGCCATGATGAGCAACGACGAGCGTGAAAATACATTGAACCAGTTGCTGGTAGAGATGGATGGTTTTGGCGGAGACAGCGGTATCATTATCCTGGCTGCAACCAACCGTCCGGATGTACTGGATAGCGCGTTGCTGCGTCCCGGACGTTTCGACCGCCAGATCACTATCGACCTGCCCGACCAGGTAGGTCGCGAAGAGATCTTCCGGGTACACCTGAAACCGCTTAAAATCTCCAATACCCTTGATATTACCAAACTGGCAGCACAAACCCCTGGTTTTGCAGGTGCAGACATCGCCAACGTTTGTAACGAAGCCGCGCTGATTGCTGCCCGTCATGGTAAAGCAGGTGTGGAAATGAGCGACTTTAATGAAGCCATTGACCGTGTAATTGGTGGTTTGGAGAAGAAGAACAAGATCATCTCTCCGGAAGAGAAAAAGATCATCGCTTACCACGAAGCTGGCCACGCAGTATGCGGCTGGTTCCTGGAGCACGCCAATCCTTTGGTTAAAGTATCTATCGTGCCGCGTGGCGTTGCGGCGCTGGGTTATGCACAGTACCTGCCCAAAGAGCAGTACCTGTATACAACCGAGCAAATGATGGATCATATCTGCGGTTTGTTTGGCGGACGTGTGGCAGAAGACATCTTCTTTGGCCGTATCTCTACCGGTGCGCAGAACGATCTGGAGCGCATTACCAAAATGGCTTACAGCATGGTAACCGTTTATGGTATGAACAGCAAAGTAGGTAACCTTTCTTTCTACGACGCGCAGCAGGACTATACCTTTAGCAAGCCTTACAGCGACGACACTGCCAAAGTGATCGACGAAGAAGTAAGAAAACTGGTAGAGGATATGTATGCACGTACCAAGCAATTGCTGCTCGAAAAACAAGAGGCTGTAGCCTCTATTGCCGAGGAGCTGCTGAGAAAAGAAGTGCTGTATAAAGACGACCTGGAAAAACTGATCGGAAAACGCCCCTGGGATAATGAAGAAGCACAAGCCAACCAGTGGGAAGGCGGTGTACCCCCGGCTAATCTGAACGACCACATGCACAACCACCCGGCTACCGAAAACAACATCGGCGACCAGCAGAGTGAAGGCATTACAGGATCACAAACCATTAGCTAATTATAATAAGCAGTATGTCTGAAGTATATAAAACCTCGGCTGCTAAAGAAAAAATGCTGAAAAAAATCAGGAAGGCACTGGACACCCACAAGGTGTCCATTCCTTTTCCCGAGGCCGAGCAGCAGCCCTGTGACATTTATGCGGTAAAAGATGATGCGCCAGAAATGGTGTTTGCCGAAGCGTTTACTGGTCTTAACGGAAAATTTGTGTTTTGCCAGGATGAAGTGGAGTTGGTAGAAAACCTGCTGGCCCTTACCGATAATATGGAATGGCGCAAAGTATACACCCGTGAGCCACAGCTGCTGGATCTTTTTAACCGTGCCGGTCTTGATTTTATAACCACTGGCGACAATTGGGTAGAGCCCGATGCAGGGGTTACCTTATGTGAGGCTTTGCTGGCCCGTACCGGTTCGGTACTCATCAGCAGCCGGCAGGATTCTGGCAGAATGGTATCGGTATACAGCCCGGTGCATATTGTGGTGGCCTACCGCAACCAGGTATTGCCCGATATTGCCGATGGCATCGCTTTCCTCAAAAAGAAATACAATGGCAACCTGCCTTCCCTCATCAATATAACCACCGGGCCAAGCCGCACCGCCGATATTGAGAAGACGCTTGTGGTGGGGGTGCATGGTCCCAAAGAGATTTATGTGTTTTATGTAGACCAATAGTTAAGCTAAACAATAGTATAGTGCCGGCAGTCGCCGGCCATTTTTTTGCCCTGTTGTGCCGATTGTCTGGTAAGTGTAATTTTTCCCGATTATGAAAATATATATGAACCGCTAGCCATACTTTTGCCGTCTAAACGGCAAACATGCTCAGGAAGTTATGGAAGGCAGTACTGGCCGGTACTGCTATTGGATGTGTGGTGACAGGCACACTGCAGGCACAGGTTCTTACCCCGGAAGATTCATTATCCGCCGGATTGATCGCTAAAAACAGTACCACGGTATTAAGTGGTTATGGCGAAGCGAAATACAGCTACGATACCAAGTTAAAGACCGGAGATGCCACCTTGTCGAGAGTGGTATTGTTTGTGGGTCACAAGTTCAATTCCAAAATCTCCTTCTTCTCCGAAAT
>JAVBJN010000099.1:0-3362 GCA_031546985.1 Chitinophagaceae bacterium | reverse complement strand
CACCTGCCATGATCATGGCGGCAAGGCCAAGAATAAGCATCACAAGAAAACCGTACCGGTATAATGCCGGTCGGGAACCTAGGGGCTGGATTTTCATTGAGGTGGTGGAAGTTCTGCCAAAATTAGGGAGATTGACCCATCGACCAAAATATATATTATTTCAATGTTTATTTGTTTGGGTTTACTTTTCGGTTGGTTAAGGAGAAAGGGATAGCTGCGGGTAGGTCTGAGGCAGATTGGTATTGCAGTAAAATAACTGTAACAAAAGGCTAAAAGCAGAGGGGATAGAATATTTAAAATCAGAACTAAATAAATTAAACGAAAGACTCTATTTTCCCGGCTTTGTACAATGTTGCTTATGCAACGGTATTGTTTTAATGTGGATAATTATTTTATCTGATTAAATTTACGATATCATTGTTGCGTTTAAGTTTTCTTATTTAAGTAATAAATGAGTGTAATTGTATTTGATTTGGAATGGAATTTAAGTATTTATGTATTATAACATAAAAATATTAATTTCAAAACACTCGTTTTAAAAAATCAATATCAAAATGTAATATTCTTTTTTGATGAAAGACTAGCATAATTTCGCCCGCTGAAAAGTAATACAAACATTTTAAAAGGCGTGCGTCTTATCAAAATCAGTTATTTGATTTGTGCTCTCATCCTGGTGGGTTCTCCGCTTTTTGCGAAGCCAGTAGTTCCCCAGGGCCTTCCTGATCTACCCCGGTCAGGAAAAGATGGTGTATTGCAATCTTTTTTCTGCACTTCAGATACCACACAGCAGGTTACCGCAGTGGTATCTTTTTATGTATATGGCGCAAATGCCACAACCGATAGTACCAAAGTATACGCTTTCACCTCGCCTTCGTTTACCCTTAAAAAGGGAACCTCCCAATACGATCTTACTGTAAAATGCATACCCGGCCAGTATAATAAGGAATATGTTCAGGCCATAGCCCAGTATAACCTGGTGCCTCCCGGCTATTATAAAAGCAATATTAAGCTCATAGGCGAAAACGGTGATACCTTAAACAATTACCATGCCAGCTGGGAAGTAGATTCTATGCTGAATGTAAACAGCGAACTATTCAAAACGTTTAATACCAGTCTGCTCAAAGAACTCAACAGTTCTTCGGTCTTAAGCAAAGCCGGCACCGGCACGGTAAAATTACCGCTGAATGCCATCCAGGTATCGGCGGGTAACGCCCTTAACCGGTTAAAGAAAAGCAAACAGCTTAAAGACATCGATATTCGCCAGTCGGTAAATGGCGACCAGCTAAACTGTGGGTTTTATTACCATTCCGTTTTCCTGGGGTGGTACGATAAACCGCTGGGTACCCTTTCGCCACAAGGCATTGCCGATAATATTAGCGCTGTGCGCAACAATATTACAGGCTTTATAGGCAACAACCTTGGCAGTATGACCAGCATGAGCAGCCAGCTCAAAAAGCAAAAGGAAGGCAATAAAGAAGAGAAACTGTATGGCAATATTGACCTGAGCAGCCACAACAGCAGCGAGCAGGAGCAATACAGCCAGAACAGCAACAACTATTACGAGGTAGCCGGAGAAGTACACCTCAAAGCCTTTGATATACCTATTACAGTAGAAGGGTACCTCAATACCCAGGATTTTAAACGCAGCATCAAGAGCAGTTATTTCCGGTTTAATTATGATATAGACCGCGCCAAATCTGAGCTTACACAGCAAGTAGGCTCTTTTAAGGACAAATACGATGAAAGTAAATCCCGCGTAAACGGCATCAGCGCGGTATACAATACTTATCTCAATGGTCTCGAAAACGAAAAAAGGGGCATACTCAACAGCTTTAAAACAGAAGGCATTTCCTTAAACAGTTTGACCTCCTTAGCCGGTGATTCTGCCCAATGGGTAGCTGCTGCCATGAAAATGGGCAGCCAGTATGCAGATTCCATAGGGTTTATAAAGGAGGGAAAAGAAAAAGCCGGTAACCTGAAAGGCGACGCTACAGAAAAATACGCCACGCTCTACAGCAAGTACCAACGGCTTCAAAAGATAGCTACCCAGGTAGAAAAATACACGAGCCTGCTGCAACAATACCGCCAGACCCTGCATTTTGACTCAGCCCTGGTCTATGGTAAAATCAAAGACTATACCGGCGATGATGGCAATGTTTCTTACCGCAAGCTCGCCACCAAAGCCGCCGACCTGCTGCCCAAAAACAGTATAACCCGCTACCTCAAAGGCCTTAAATCTTTTGATGCGGGTATTTTTAATAACTATGCCTCCAAATACACATTGGCAGGGCAAACGACCAAAGGCCTGTCTGTAGGGTATGATTTTGGCGCGCTGGAAACCAAACTCAGCTATGGCCGCACCGAATACCTGTCCCGAGCAGGTGTAATAGACCAATACAGCACATATTCTGCGCTGGTGGCCAGTCCTGAGCTTTATGGCCAGAAAATAGGGTTTGTTTATTATGGTTACATGCCTGCCAAGCGCATGTTGCAAAAAGAACCCTTCTTCAACAACCTCAACCTGGGTATTGCCTTACCCGGCTTTAAAGATCCCGCCCATATTGTATCTGGTTTTTACGAAGGGCGTTTTAAAAAATTGCTCACTTACCATTTTGATGCAGCCCGCTCCTTCAAAAAGGAAAACCCCGAAAGCAAAGCCGCCAAAGGCAAACCTGGTCTGCGCGATTGGGCACTCAATGGTAAAGTAGAAGCAGACCTGCCCAACTGGCCTGTAACCCTTAATGCCGAAGCCGAAAGGGTAGGCGACCGTTTTGAAAACATGTCGCTGCCCGTGATGATGAATGGCGTACAACGCTACGCATTAGGTGGTTCTGCAACGCTGTTCCAGAATTTTCTGAGTGTAAAACTGCAGTACAACTTTTTGTCGCAGCAGAACTTCAACAGTACCGCGCATAGCAACAAATGGGGTGTGGAACTTCGCACCAATACCAAACGTTACCCTTCTGTAACGATATCTTACAAACCCTTCAGCACTTTCCGTGCCGCTGATGACACACTCGCTATAGCCCAGCGCCCGATAGCCGGCGAAGTGCTCGTAGCCCGTGCCAGCTACCAGTTTAAGAAACAAGGCCGTGCGCACCGGTTTACCCTAAGCTGGAACCAGAACCAAAGCACGCAGGATACGATAGCCTACCGCAACAGCAGCCTCCAGGCCAGTTATGGCTTAGCTGCGCCCAAAGTGAACTATATGGCCCAGGTAGGGTATACCCGCCAGCCTAAGATGAAAACCATCACTGGCATTAACCTGCCCACAGAACAATACCTCACCAACCACAATATTTCCTGCCCGCTCAGCAAAACGGTAACTGGTAATGCGGCCGCCGACCTGTCGTTTAACGAGA
>JAVBJN010000095.1:0-23720 GCA_031546985.1 Chitinophagaceae bacterium | reverse complement strand
GGCTTGGCCGCGCGGGGATAGGCCCTTGGGTTGCGGCGGATACTCTGTTTGGCCACAACTGGCCAGGGTTTCATTGTCGAGTTGCAGGTAGTTGAAAAAGGTTTCTTTACCAGGGTTTAATTGTATAAGCGTAGCGTTGGGGTCTTTTTCATTGCCTCGCAGGGTAGTGTACACCCCTTGCGAAACCTGTGGCGTATCTGACCGGCCCAGGTAGGTTTCGGTAAGGATGTATTCCCCATCGGCATGGCCTTCTTCGTGGTTCAGGAGCAGCTCGGTGCGCATACCGGGGCAGTCGGCGCAGGGCAACATACCAACGTACCGTTCTTTAACCAACGGTTGGTGTGGTGCTGCGTTTGTTACAGTGCCGGTAGCCGTGCTGTCGCTGTGCTGGCTGCCGTTACCAGAGGGGGAGCCGCAGGCTGTAAAAAACAGCATGGCCGCCATGCCCAATGGATAATAAATGCTGGCTGACATATGTCTCATTTGTCTTGTAATATAAAACAGATACGGTTATTCCTCCGAAGATTTATCGCCCTGCCGGAACAGCTGACCCAGATCCTGGCGCCATTTGCTGATGGTTTCCACTCCCTTTTGAATAGCGTTGTTTTCCAGATCCTGCATGCCGTACATACTTTCGATATACACGCCTTCTTCGGCATCGGGATAGGCGATAATAAAATTGTTGATGCTGTGGTCGCGTTCCAGTTTAATGGGCAGCATATCGAGTATGCTGTGGTACGATACAGAGCCTTTACGGGCATTGACCAGCACAATAAGATCATCATCGGGAGAGGCGCGCAGCACATCGGCCAGGGTATCGGTATCGGAGTAGGTATGGAAAAAGCAGGGCAGCGATACACGTTTGGCCTGCAAATAGGCCGAAACGGCTGGCTGGGTTTCTTCTGCGCACACTACATTAAGGCTTAGGCCGGTTTGTTTGGCCAGTTGCACAATCTTATCGAGAATAAAGGGAAACCCGCTTTCCTTTTCTGCGTAGGGTGGCAGCAACAGCAGCATTTTTTTACCTACATGCAGCGGACGTATCAGGTGGCAGAAGAAAATAGAATGGTAGTTGCTGCGGATAATATTGTCGGTAGTGCTGCCCAGCATCTTACCCAGGAAATCGGTTTCTTTTACATACTCCATCACCAGGGTATTGGCCAGTTGCTCACGCATAGCCCGGTTAATGCCGCTGGCCATATTAAGGTCGATGGTGGTATGGCTATCGAGGTGGGTATCGGTGGCCGAAGCATGGTGCACCGCCATTTGCAGCATCTTTTTGTTATGTATCACTTTCGACTTGGCCTCATCATCGTCCTGCACAATGCTTACCGCGGTAATGGAATTGGGCGAGCGCGGATCGCGTATGAGTATGGCAAAATCTACCAGCCGCTCCAGCGAAATGGGGTTGCTGATGTTGACTACAATCTTTTCATTGCCTTGCTGCGCCAGAGGGAGTGCCTGATCTTCACTCACCGCTATTTTTTTAGCGGCATTTTCTGTTACAAATGAGGCTACCAGGCAGGTTACCAAAATGAGAATAATGGTACCGTTGAGCACGTTCTCATCCAGGATGCCCACTTTGTACCCTACCAGTATAATGGCCAGGGTAGCGGCTGCGTGCGAGTTGCTAAGCCCAAAGATCAGGTTGCGCTGGGTAGAAGTGTATTTAAATGTGATTTGTGTAAACCATGCTGCCAGCCACTTGCCACTAATGGCTACTACGGTAAGGGTGCCTGCAATGATAAGGGCCTGTGGCCCGCGGAACAGTACGCTGAGGTCTACCAGCATGCCTACACCAATGAGGAAAAAGGGAATGAACAGCGAGTTGCCTACAAATTCGATCCGGTTCATGAGCGGCGATGCGTGCGGAATAATGCGGTTGAGCGTTAACCCCGCCATAAACGCGCCAATAATGGGTTCCAGGCCGGCCAGCTCTGCAATGAAAGCCGAAAGAAATACGATGGCCAGTACAAATATGAAATGCGAGGTTTTTTCGCCCTCCAGGTTTTTGAAAAACCACCTGGCAATAATGGGAAACAAACCAAACACGATGGCCGAAAAAACAGATACCGAAATAAGCAGTTGCAACCAGAAACCCTGGTCGAGCTGACCCGTGCTGGAGCCAATAATAACAGCAAACAGCAGCAGCACGGCGGTATCGGTAATGATGGTGCCGCCTACGGCAATAGCTACGGGTTCTGCTTTAATAATACCCAGCCTGCTTACAATGGGGTAAGCCACCAGCGTATGGGTAGAAAACATGCTGGCAATGAGCAGCGATGCCTTCCAGTCGTAATGCAGTAAATAATAACAAACCGGGTAACCAATGGCCAGCGGAATGATAAAGGTGTAAAACCCGAATACAAAGCTCTTGTGCCGGTTTTTGCGAAACTCGTTTAAGTCGAGCTCCAGTCCTGCCAGGAACATGATGTACAGCAACCCAATGGTAGAGAACAGCTCAATAGCTGCATTGCGCTCCAGCAGGTTTAACCCATGCGGACCAATGGCCACACCCGATAATATAAGCCCTATGATACCGGGAATCTTAAGCCGGTTCAACAAGATGGGGGCCAGTAATATGATAAATAACACCAGGCAGAATACCACTACCGGGCTTTTGAGCGGCAGGGTAAATAACTGTTGGTTAATGGTGAGCATTTGCATAGGCGTAAAAAAGCGATTATTTCTGAAGAATCCATGCCCTGCACAGATTTCTTAACAGGATTAGTAAGTGACTTCGAGTTTGGCGTAATCGGAGGCATCCATCACCATCAGTTGCGTATTAATTGCAGTAACAATATTGTAAGTAACCGTTTGCGGAATACCACTGAAATAATGTGTTTCTGATACCGCATAAAACGGGCTTATATGCTTGATGCCGGGCAAAATGTTGGGTAGAAAATAAGGTATGGCGATATGGTATTCAATTATACCTGCGAGTAAAAGGATACAAGGCACGTCAATACGAAAACGGTTTGGCGTGCTGTTGTAGGTATACACTACAGAATCAAGCAAGGTTTCATCTGGAGCATAATAGGTATAGGATGCTATATTGCCTGTATTATCGTATTGGAAACGAACCAGCCGGGATGGGACGTATTGTTCCGTCCACGGGATGAAACTTTCTTTGCTAATGGTTTTTAGGGCATCGTTACTACTGTAGGTATAATTGAGCTGATACTCTTTTTTTGCAGGGGTGCCGTATTTTACATTCACAAGATGGTTGCCCAGGTCATATGTAAGTGCAAAGGCACCTATAGTATTGCTACCCGAATCGGAGAGTACAATAGCTGTAATGTTTACGCCTGAATAATCAAACGTCATGGTAATACCAGATGGATTGGCAATTTTAGCTATGCGCCCCTCTTTATAACTTACCGTATATTGGTTGGTTACGCCTGTATAGGTGGCTGCCAGCTTTTGTATGGGCAGGTAATTATACTGCGGTGGGTATACCACCGGATCATCGGTCTTTGGTTTATCCTTTTTGCAGGATGTGGTGCCAATCAGCAGACTTGCCACCAATATATACAACAACGTTTGCTTCAACACGAACAATTTAAATAATACTTAAAGTTATCTAAAACCTAAAAAGCAGGCCGTTTTTTTACATTGGCACCTTGCTATAAAAAATCAGCCTTCCTCAAATGGGGAAGGCTGATAGATAAGGTCATCATAGGTTTAGATCTGTACGATACCGCTTTTGATGGCGTACATCGCCAATCCCGTTCTGGATTTGGTTTGGAGTTTGTCGAATAAGATATCGCGGTACCCTTCAATGGTTCTGGGGCTCAGGCTTAGCTTTTCGGCAATCTCTTTGTAGGTATAATCGGTGCAGCAATACCGCAGGAAGTTGATTTCCTTTTCGGTAAGTTCCGGTACAGAGCCCTGGCCTGCCAATGCATGCAGCAAGCGGCCCGAGAGCAGTTCCGAATGGTAATAGCCACTTTTGGCTACCGATTCTATGGCCCTTACCAGCTCGGCAGGGTCGCAATCTTTGAGCAGGTATCCGCTGGCACCGTTCTTAAGCATACGAATGATGCTGAACTCGTTGTCGTACATCGAGAGCGCAATGATCTTTACTTCCGGATGTTTTTTATGCAGTACCGCGGCGGTTTCATAACCATCCATTTCGGGCATGTTAATATCCATCAGTACGATCTGGGGCAGGTTGTTGGGATCTATCAAGTCCAGCAATTCCCTTCCATTGGCTGCATCGTATAAGATTTCGAATCTGGTGAGCGAGGATAGCAATCCTGCCATCCCTTTGCGGAACAAGCTGTGGTCATCCGCTAATGCAAGTGTTATTTTGCTGGTCTGGATCATTTTCACACGTTCTTTATGTTTATACTGATAATGGTTCCTTGTCCGGGTTCGCTCTCGATAGAAAAATCGGCGTTAATCATCTTAGCCCTTTCTTTCATGTTGAGCAGGCCTATGCCTTTGTCGCTGCCGCCCTGGTGCGGGTCAAACCCTATACCGTCGTCTTTTAGTTCTATCGTCAGGTGGTCGGCCGACTGAAAGAACTGCAGCGTAATTTTTTTGGCAGAAGCATGTTTGAGAATGTTCTGCAATGCTTCCTGAATGATTCTGAATAAAAACAGTTCCCGGTCGCCGTTAATGCTTACCGATGGAACGTTACACTCAAATTTAGTCTGAATATTGTAACTGCGCTCCGTTCTCTTCAACTCTTTGCGGCTGGCATCTACCAGCCCTTCCTGCAGTATCTTTTGCCCGCTAAGGGTATGGCTCATGAGGCGCAGGTCGGTAATGGCCTTGCCTATCAGCTCTTTGGATTCGTCTATTTTAATGATGTTAATGTCATGGTCGTCGGTTGCACCTGCGGTATACAGATTTAGCTTCACCAGGCTCAGTATCTGGCCTATGTTATCGTGAATCTCCTGTGATATACTTTTGAAAGCGGCTTCCTGCACCTCCAGTTGCGTATTAAGCAATTCATTCTTGTATTGCAGCGCCATCTGTTCTTTTTCGATCTGGTGCTTGAACTGGTTTCTTTTCTGGATAATAAGGTAAATGATGATGAAACTCGCAAAAAGGACAAAGAGCATGGAGGAAAAAATAAATACCGGCATTATCAGATTGTCATTCATCCTTCTTGATTAATCTATTGTAATTTATGAAAATGTACAGAAAGCTGGAATAAAAAGCAATTACTAAAAGTTGAAGGAATTTATAATGGTACCCGGAAGTAAGCAGCACATCAAGGTAATCTTTCATGCCCCAGAATACGTAAGAGAAACTCCAGAACACGAGCATAAGTGCGGTAAACAGGAAGTTTGGATTTTTGATGATCTCGTAGTCGTCTTCTTTAATCAGTATCTGGTAAAAAGAATAGAGTGAAAGCAAAATGATCATGAGGCCCTCAAATAGCAGGTAATAGCTGTTAAAGGTCAGCAGGGGCTGAAGCAATGCTGTATTGAGCACGCCTACAATAACGCCGGCTACGCCAATGTATATGCCTATGTTACGCTGCCGGAACTGTGCCACAGAGTAATTGAAGAACATACAGATCAGAAAGAACTGAAGCGGATTGTAAATGTGGTACACAAACATGTTGTTGTGTACCGTAAGTGCACAGATTCTGGCTACGGTTTCGCTCAAAAGTGTGAGCGAAACCAGCCAGACAATCGTTTTACCGGCCTGGTTCAGGATTGGGTACCTGCGCCAGGCGGCAATAGTTGTTAAGAGTAATATGATCAGATAAAAATAACGCATGGGTTATTTAATGATTACAGGACCTGCGTAGCTGCAGTTGTTAGGACAAGGATCACCATTATCCAGTACCTGACCATTGTAGAGGATGTAATTTTTGTTTACGTCTACACCTACGAAAATAAAGTTGTGACCAGGGCCCAGTGGCATGCAAGCTGCATTAGGATCGTTTTTACCTACATTGATCTGAAGGTATGCGATATCCGGGCTGGAGTTCAGGTAATCTCTCATCAGTTGCGCGTCTATCGTATAGCATACGATACAATTTGGGTTCTGGCTTGCTTCAACTTCGTCTCTGTAGCGAGCAATGTCAGTGTTGGCGTCATCTGTAGAAATAAATGCGCCGGGAGTAGTACCTACTTTAGGTGTGGTGTTTTCCATATATTTCGTAAATTTTAAATTGTGCAGATAAATGTAGTGTATTCTGCATTTATAAAGAGCATTGGCGTATCACCTTTTTATGACCTTTTCCTAGGTTGACTTGGTTGGGGATGGTTGGTTTCCTGATCACAGCAAAGGCGCTATTGGTTAGGGAGGCGTTTGTGCTACAAAGGTAATCCGGCGTTTCTTGCTATGGTACCGTTTTTTAACGGTATTTTTCACGGATTTAAGCGGTTTTGGTGCTTGAAATAAAGGGTTTTGCTTATATATGGGGCAAAATAGACCTCAAACGCGAAAGTCACTGCGGTAATAGTAGCAGCGCGTAGATGTCATCCTACCCGGGTGGGTTACATAAAAAAATCCCCCCGGCACTGCCGGGGGGATAGGGATACGATCTATAAATATTCTACTTATTTAAAAGCATTGAGGCCGGTAACGTCCATACCTGTAATAAGCAGGTGAATGTCGTGTGTACCTTCGTAGGTTACAACCGACTCCAGGTTCATCATATGGCGCATGATCGGATATTCTCCGGTAATACCCATACCACCCAGCATCTGGCGTGCTTCGCGGGAGATTTCGAGGGCAATTTCGCAGCTGTTGCGTTTAGCCATAGAAATTTGAGCCGGCGTAGCGCGGTCTTCGTTTTTGAGCACACCCAGGCGCCAGTTCAGCAACTGCGCTTTGGTGATTTCGGTAATCATTTCGGCCAGTTTCTTTTGCTGCAGCTGGAAACCTGCGATAGGGCGGTCGAACTGTACACGTTGTTTAGAATAACGCAGGGCAGTATCGTAGCAATCCATCGCCGCACCCAATGCACCCCAGGCAATACCGTAGCGGGCAGATGACAGGCAGCTCAACGGGCCTTTAAGGCCTTTAACGCCTGGCAGGATGTTTTCTTTAGGCACTTTTACGTTGTCGAACACCAGCTCGCCGGTAGCAGAAGCGCGCAGGCTCCATTTACCGTGGGTTTCCGGCGTGGTAAAACCTTCCATACCTCTTTCTACGATGATACCGCGAATGTCGCCGGCTTCGTCTTTGGCCCATACCACAGCGATATCGGCAAAAGGAGCGTTGGAGATCCACATTTTAGCACCGTTCAGAATTACGTGGTCGCCCGCGTCTTTAATATTGGTAAGCATACCGGCAGGGTTAGATCCGTGGTCAGGCTCGGTAAGACCAAAGCAACCCATGAATTCGCCCGTAGCCAGTTTAGGCAGGTATTTGTGTTTTTGCTCTTCGCTACCGAATTTGTAGATCGGGAACATAACCAGCGAGCCCTGTACAGAGGCTGTAGAACGAACGCCTGAATCGCAGCGTTCCAGCTCCTGCATCATAATGCCGTAGGAAATGTAATCCAGTCCGCCACCACCATACTCTGGTGATACGAAAGGACCGAAGCAACCGTGCTCGCCCAAACCTTTGATGATTTGTTTGGGAAATTCGGCTTTCTGAGCATATTCTTCAATGATAGGAGAAATCTCTTTTTTTACAAAAGCCCTAACAGAATCCCTGATCAGTTTGTGTTCGTCAGTCAGTAATTCATCTAACTGGTAATAATCGGGATGTTGATACAGATCTTTTTGCATGTTTTTTAAGTTTCGGCGGCAAATCTAATAACTTCCGGCAGGAATAAAAAGTTTACCTGATTAAATAGCTGCTTGCTTTTTGCGTAATGCAGCTGCTACTTTTTCACAAGTGGTTTCTGTTACAGGTTCAATTTCGGAGCGGCCCACCATGCGTTGCAGTTCGGGGTCCCAAACTTTAAGTTTAAGGCAGGCTATAATGTCCTTTGGATTGAGCGAAGTTGTTTTGGCGCGTTGCAGTTCCGGAAAAGCCGCCAGGGTTTCGGGCAGGCGGTAAAAAGGAATGCGCGCGTTAAGGTGGTGAATGTGGTGGTAACCGATATTGCCGGTAAACCAGTGCATAATGCCACTCATGGTCATGTAGCTCGACGATTGCAAAGCTGCTTTTTCGTAAGTCCAGCCTTCGTTTTCGCTAAAAATTACACCCGGAAAATTGTGTTGCGCATAAAACAGGTATGCCCCAATGGCGCTGCCTATAAACGAAGGAATAAGCAGGGCAAACAACCAGGTTTGCCAGCCTGCAAATATGATAAGGAGTGCGGTTGCTGTAAAATGCAGGATAAGCGCGATGAGCGAATCGGTATGTTTTTTAGGACTGCTGGTAAATGAGCTGAAACACATGCCCAGCATGAACATAGAGAAGTAGCCAAACAGGATCGTGAGCGGATGGCGGGTAGCCAGGTACGCTCTTCTTTCCGGCTTGCTCATGGCCATGAATTTTTGTTTGGTGGCAATCGGGTAGGAGCCAATGCTGGCGCTAAACAGTTTGGAATTGTGCTTGTGGTGGTAGTCGTGGCTGCGTTTCCAGATGCTGGCAGGTGCCAGCACATAGAGGCCAAAGACCGTCATAAGCGCATTGGCCGGTTTGGAATGGTTGAGTATGGTATGGTGCTGAAAATCGTGGTAGATGATAAACATACGCACATTGAGCAACCCTGCCAGCACACTGAACACCAGTTTGAGCCAAATATAAGGCACCACTACCGTAGCGGTAATGGCAGCAATAAGCAGCAATAGCGTAACGATGGTAACGCGCCAGCTCTTTGCCCTGTCTTCTTTAGCATATGGTTTGGTGGCAATAATCAGTGCTTTTCCATTCAGCATATTCGTAATCCCGCATTTAAATTTTTAAAGGGCCGGTCTTTTATGTTTCCACCTGCGGTGACTCCATAACCAGGTTTCCGGTTGGTCTATAATGTCTTGTTCCAGTCTCCTGGTATGCAGTTCCGATATCTCGCCTTCGGCAGTGCCTGCGGAAGATAACGTGAGTTGCTCGGCAAATATTTCATAGTAGCCTCTTTTTAACCTTTTCACCTGGGCGTAAACGATCGGGTAATCCAGTTTCTGGGCTATTTTTTCGGTGCCCCAAAACACAGGGGTATCCTGGTTCAGGAAGCGGGTCCAGTAGGCGTGGTGGGGCTGTGGCGTTTGATCGGCAATGAAGGCCGTTACGTTCACTTCTTTACGGTGCCTTGCCATTTCCTTGAAGGTCTCCTTCATGGCAATGAGTTTGGTGCCAAACCGTGAGCGCATGCGGTACATTAAACCATCAAACTGCTTGTTGGTAAGGGGGTGGTAAATCACATACAGTTGTTGCTTACAAACCAGACTGAAGGTGTTGCCCGCCCACTCCCAGTTGCCCAGGTGCCCCATTACCAGGATGGCGCTTTTGTTTTCCTTTTCAAGTTGTGCAAAGATGGCTGCTGCTTCGGCGTTGAATTTACAATGCTTAAGCATGGCCGACGGGCTGATGGTTAATGTCTTAAAGGTTTCCAGGAAAAGATCGCAGAGGTAGCGGTAATATTTCCTGGAAATCTGGTTAATTTCCGCATCGCTTTTTTCAGGGAATGCATTGCGGAGATTGGTCTGCACTACCTTTTTGCGGTAGCCAGCTATGCAATATAGTAAAAAATATACGAGATCGGAGAAAAGATACAGCAATCTGAAGGGCAACAGAGACAGCAGGTAAATAAACGGAAGAGCAATATAATAGGCAACTGCGGACATTTTTCGCTTATGTTTCTGAGGTTCCGGCTGCAGGCGTAGCGATGCCATAGCCGGTGTTTTTTACAAAAAGGTGTTGTATGCAAAAAAAAAGGCTCAGTAAAGAGCCTTTTACAAGTTTTGGATAAACTTAACGACTAGTATCTTTTGTTGTAGCCGCCGCCGTTTCCACCACGGTTGTTTCCACCACCGTAGTTACCGCCGCCACCACCGAAATTATTAGAACGAGGACGCTCTTCTCTAGGTCTTGCTTCGGTTACAGAGATAGTTCTGCCGCCGATTTCAGCCTGGTGCAGTTCGCTCATTGCTTTGTTGCCATCGCTGTCAACAGGCATTTCCACGAAGCCAAACCCACGGGATTTACCGGTGAATTTGTCAGTGATGATTTTAGCAGAAACTACTTCACCATATTGGCTGAACAATTCCTTTAATTCCTGGTCGGTGGTCTGGTATCCCAGATTTGAAATGTAAATATTCATACTAACTGATTGAAAAAACAATGATTAAAATCGCAACTGGAATAGCAGAAGAGCGCAGAATACTTACTGATCAGGGCTGATACAGGGCGGTTGATTCATTTGGCTAAAACTGCATTTCAAAAAGCGTTAGACAAAGATGTATATTTAAAGATAAAAAAGCAAATTTTTTTTTGCTTGTGTTTTACTTGTTGATTATCTGTAAGTTATGCTTCGTAATGTAAGCTCCGCTCTACCACAATTATATATATTCATTCTTTTTATCTGGATAATAGGTTAAGTGTTTGTTTATGGTTTTGGCGTCAAGTGTATTTTGCGCCTTAAAAGAACAGGGCATGGCACCTTAAAGATGCCATGCCCTGTGTATGAAATGAGACTGAGCTATAATGCTTAAGAATGCCTTTTGCCTTTGTTTTGATCCCATTTGCGGTTCTTGCGTTGCTTATTCTGCTCCGAAGATGCGGGCTTGGGTTTAAACGAAGGTGGCGGCGGGGTAGTGGGCATAGCGCTCCTGGAAACAGACATTGGGTAAGGGTGATCGGCAATAACCGGAATGGTCTGCGCCGTTACCTTATGAATGTCTTTGAGGTATGCTTTTTCTTCATCGTCTACAAAAGAGAGTGCAATACCACTGGCGCCAGCGCGGCCGGTACGGCCAATACGGTGCACATAGGTCTCCGGCACATTGGGCAACTCAAAGTTGATCACGTGCGACAGTTCTTCTACATCAATACCGCGGGCGGCAATATCGGTAGCTACCAGCACCCGGATGGTGCCATTCTTGAAATTAGAGAGTGCACGCTGACGGGCATTCTGCGATTTTTCGCCATGAATGGCATCGGCAGATACGCCTTCTTTGTTCAGGGCTTTGGCTACTTTATCGGCGCCGTGCTTGGTGCGGGTAAAGACCAGCGCACTGGTAATGGCTTTATCTTTAAGCACGTGCAGCAGCAAGGAGCGTTTGTCGCCTTTTTCTACAAAATACACGGCTTGTTTTACTTTTTCGGCGGTAGAAGAAACCGGGGTTACCTCTACTTTAACCGGATCGGTAAGGATGGCATCGGCCAGTTTGGCAATATCGGGCGGCATGGTAGCCGAGAAAAACAAGGTCTGGCGCTGTGCCGGTATACGGGTAATGATCTTTTTAACATCGTTGATGAAACCAATGTCCAACATACGGTCTGCCTCATCGAGCACAAAGTATTTAAGCTGGTTAAGGTGCACAAAACGCTGGCTGATGAGATCGAGCAGGCGGCCGGGTGTGGCTATCAATATATCTACACCGCTTTTCAGCGCCTGTGTTTGCGCCAGTTGCGAAACACCGCCAAAGATCACCAGGTGTTTCATAGCGGTATGTTTGCCATAGGCAGCAAAGCTCTCGCCAATCTGGATGGCCAGCTCGCGGGTAGGGGTAAGGATAAGGGCTTTGATAGCACGCTGTCCTTTTTCGGGTGCGTGTTCGCGGTCTTTGTACAGCATCTGAAGCATCGGAATGGCAAATGCCGCCGTTTTTCCGGTGCCGGTTTGCGCGCAACCCAACAGGTCGCGGCGTTTTAGGATAACAGGAATGGCCTGTTCCTGGATGGGCGTGGGCTGGGTATATCCTTCAGTCTGCAAGGCATGCAGAATGGGTGTAATGAGGTTCAGTTTTTCGAAAGACAATATATAATGTATTTAAAAACGGATGCTGGTCTGTTGTCCGCTTTGGATCATTGGCTCAGGCATCTGTATATGTATAAAACCGGTCTAAAGCCGGACTAACTTAAGTGCAAAGGTAGTTTTAAGATCGGAGAGCGGAAAAAACAATCCTTTACGGGTAGGGTTCAGTAGGTTATTTACTTACTTTTATGATGGCATACTGCTCATTATCAACCGCAATGACCTAACTGTTACACTATGATGAAACGCTATACTGCTGCTGTTTTGCTGCTGGGTGCAACCACCTTGCAGTCTTGTATAAAAGATGCGCCCCTTAACCCCGAAGCCGATATAGAGGCATTTGTGGTAGATGCCGGTGCGCTGGCCGGAAATGTAACCATAGACCAGGCCAACCGCAGAATACAACTTTTTCTTACCCCCGAAGCCTACCAGAAAGGTATAGCGCCGGTGCTGCAACTCTCGCCGGGAGCAACCTCGGTACCGGGCTCGGGCGATTCTATCCACTTTAACCAACAGGTGCGCTACACCATTACCTCGCAATCGGGTGTAAACAGCAAGACCTATGATATTGTGGTGGTATCGCAAAGCAGCCGTTTTTTCAACTTTGATAAATGGGACCAGCACAGCACCGATAAGTACGAATACCCGGTAGAGCCCGATGGGGTGCTGCTGTGGTCTTCGGGTAACCCCGGTGTGGCATTGTCTGGCGTACCCAAAGATCCTAAGGAATATCCCACACGGTCTACTACCGATAGTTATGCCGGTCCGTATGCGGCAGAAATGGTGACGAGAACAGGTACGCCACTGTCTAACCTGGTGGGTATTAAACTGTTTGCAGGCTCTATCTTCCTGGGTACTTTCAATTCGCAGAGCGCATTGACCAAGCCGCTGGAAGCTACCGAATTCGGGCAGCCCTTCTCTGGCAAGCCCAAACGGTTTACCGGTTACTACAAATACACGCCAGGCCCCGATTACCAGGATAAGAGCGGTACCATTATCAGTGGTGTGCAGGATTCCTGCTCCATTTACGCGGTATTGTTTAAAGGCAACACACGCCTGAATGGCACCAATGTGCTTACCTCTAACCGCATTGTGGCTACAGCGATACTCAAAGACGGCTCTGCCCGCAGCAGTTTTACCCGTTTCGATATTCCGTTTGAGGTGGTGCCGGGCGCAGATCTCTCCGGCGAAATGATGCTGGCCATTGTGGCTTCTTCGAGCAAAGACGGCGACTTGTACAAAGGCGCCATTGGCAGCCGGTTGGTGATTGATAGTCTAAATGTTATTCACGAGTAATCATACCTCCTATGCGTAAAAACTTTATAACGATAGCTGCATTGCTGGCCTTTATTTCTGGTGGTGTACAAGCCCAGGATGTAATGACACCCGAAAGGCTGCCCATACCTGCTGCCCCGGAATTGAAATGGCAGCACAGCATTCAGGCGGGATTAAATTTTGGTGCCAGCGCGCCCTTGTCCTTCCCCGACAATATTCGTAAAATTGATGCCTGGTGGCCCGCTTTTGCACCCTCGCTGGGGTATGAGCTGCTTTACAATATAGATCGCAAATGGGGCGTAGCCGCTGCGATTAAAATGGATATGAAGGGCATGTATGTAAAAGACGAAGTGCTGTACCTGCATACCATTATTACAACCGATGGCGGCGGTAAATTTGAAGGCGCTTTTTCGGGTACGAACGAAACGCGGGTGCGCAATGCTTATGTGAGCGTGCCCATATCTGCGGTATTCAGCCCCGATAAGAACTGGAAAGTAAAACTGGGCATTTACGGCGCCTGGTTGTTTAGCTCCAATTTTAAGGGCACGGTATCGAATGGCTATATCCGCAATGGCGGGTCGTTGGGCGAGAAGGTAGACATTGCCACGGCCACTTTCGATTTTGGCCACCAGATGAACGAATTTGACTGGGGGCTTCAGGCCGGTGGCGAAAGAATGGTGGGCAAGCATATTGCAGTGATGGGCAACCTGAGCTGGGGATTGCGGCCACTGTTTCCAACTTCTTTTGAAGGCATGGATTTTAAACTCTACAATATTTACCTCACACTCGGCTTGCGCTATACCTTGTAGCGGTGTTATATATTTTGATAAACCCCTCACTGCTTACTGAGCTGTGAGGGGTTGTCGTTTAAGGTATAAAGTGGATCGATAAAAATAAGCCCATTGTGCTCTGCGGCGAACGGGCAGCGTTCAGATCCATTAATAGGTAGTGGTCATGTCTTCATCTACACAAATGATAAAATCTGCGCGGCCTTTATTTTCTGCTTCCAGCTGGTTGATGTCTTTTTGAGAAACTGTGCTGATGGTCATAATCTTCATATCGGGTTTCGACTGGCGGATGTACCAGTTAATGCCCTCATGAAAATCGGAGTGGTAAGCACCGTTGTAATGGATAAACAACTCGCCCTTGCCGATAGATTGTAAGATAAAATAAGCCATTGTAGCGTCTTTTATAGCCTGTGCCTTGGGCATATTGGCTCCGCCGTGGTCTTTCATCATCTCCATCATTTTTTTATACCCCGGTAACTCCGCATTGTAGGGCACGGGCAATGGCGCAATCCATGCTTTTTCTTTAGCAGAAAGCGTATCGAGCGCTTCAAACCCGCCACGGGCCACCAGGCTGGCATACCGGCGTGGAATATTGGATGCCACAAAGGGCAGGTGGTTTTCTTTGGCCACATCTACCAGTGGTTTATAATCGGTGGTAAAGTTTTTCCAGAGCCGCGCGTTGGAGTCCAGGCCTTTTGCACTTAAACTGCCGCTAAGGTATTGGTTCAGCTGCTCCTGGTTGTCCTGCTCAAACATTTCTGCCCCCAGCACCAGTTTTTTCTGCTGTTGCAGATCGGTGGTGAGCTCCAGTTGCAGCCAGTGCGATATAGGATTGTTGTGAAACTCGCCAAACAGCACCAATTGTTGCTTCAGCGCGGTTTGCACCATCTTTTTATAGCTCGTTTTTTTGCCTTTGGCATCGTAAAGCACATAGGCCGGTTTTTGCTGTGCTACAGCACTAACGGTTATAAAAAGGCACAATATGGAAAGGAGGCGGATCTTCATAAAATATAAAATTACAGTATTGGATATAAGACAAGCGGCAAAAATAAGCGTCGCAATCAGGAAAGATTTGCATAAACGGGAAAAATAAGGGTGAGCATGTATGAATACAAAATTCTTTTCCTGTAGCGGCGCAACTGTACAGCGAATAGGAATAAGTCTTTCGCAGAGACGCAAGGAAACAGAGAACGCAGAGAAAAACACCTGTCATCCTGCACAGACGACGAAGGAGGCTGAAGCAGGATCTTATGGTATGATTATCCCTCACAACAGCCTGTCCCGTTAGATACAGAGACGCGGCGGAAAATGCTGCATTCCATTTCTTACGATTCACCATTCACGATTGACCCCTCACCTCATCTTATTGCAGATTTTAAGGTCGCATAATGGTTTATTTTAACTTAATCGATTGTGAAACTGCTGGCTGGTATTCATAGCCAGAACGGAGCATAGGGTAGTTGCAGCAGCATGTAAACGACTGATTATGCATGCTTTTTGATGTTTTTGCCAAAGTTGTTTTTTAAACAAAAAAGGTAGTATTGCAGGTAGATGATATGATTAGTATATTGCTTTTCCTTGTTGTATAAGATTGAAAAAAATATAATAAAGCGCTTCTTTACATGTTTGTACGGGTTACATTTGTATGTTAAGCCGGGGTCATGTACCCGATATATTTAAGTAAGAAAACCAAATGAACTGAGTTATGCTGGTTGAAGAAAGACAAAAGACTGCCGACCTGGCAGGTGTGCCCTATCTAACGCTTAGTTTGAACATTGAATCGGCTCTGGTAGGCCATGATTTTGCCAGGGTGCTGATATTTGAACGTTCGGGCGGCAAATTTTTTATAGACCACAATCTGCAGGAGATCAATCACCACCACTTGTATGTAGTGCCGCCTACCCATTCTTACCGGTTAAGTATAGAGTCGGTGGGCAACGTTATCTGCCTCGATATTCCCGAAGATTCATTAACCGATGAATGCCGGCAGATCATGTACCGCATAGCTTATGATAAGGGTAAAGGTTTTGATTTTGGTGAGGCTTTGCCTTATTACAACCTGCTCAAAGAGCGGATGAAGACCGGCAAGCGGCATATTTTTGAAGACGAGCTGCTTTCTCCTGTAAGCCGGTCTATCAAAAAAGCGCAAAGCAGGGTGTTTAAACCCAAATACGGTTATATGGAAATGATCCGGAATTTTTACCTCAGCTACCGGCATGCAGCCGAGCTGCGTAAAAACACCATTCCGGAAGTTTGCCAAACCCTTAACCTGCATAAGCAAACCCTGCAACGGGCGTTTAAAGAAATACTGGGGCATTCGCCGCAGGCTGTAGCCGATATGCGCATTGTTTCCGAAGCGGTATACATGCTGTCGCAACCCAGCAGGCATGGCGCTTCTATCTCTTCTATTGCTTACGAGCTCAATTTTCCGAACGAATCTGACTTTGCCAGGCATTTTAAAAAAGTAACAGGGCATTCTCCATCGAGGTTTCGAATGTATATGTATGAGCAGCTGACCACCACAGCGCCCTGTGAAATATAACTTCCCATGCGCAGGTAAGTTGATGCAGGGTTTAAATTTTTCCATGTTTGTTTAAAAATGCATGGTAATTGCCTTTCTTGTTTTTATAATTCATTAAAAGAACAAACATTTAACTGGCTATAATGAAGTGGGTGTTTGTTTTCTTTTTTACTTTCCCTTGAGCAGAAGCAGTGCCGTGGCTTAGTATTTTGCCATTTTTTATTAATACAAACTGGTAATTCAGTAAGCATATTTACGATTTAGATCGGTAGAAAGAACCTGTTGTATGGCAGGTTCCTTTTGTTTTACTGGGGCTATAAAGTGTATCAAAATGCATGATTATTGTATTAAAGTGGATTTTTAGGATCGTCCGGTTTTTCTAGTTTTGTTTAAAGGGATGGTACAACCAGCCTGTATTTTCTACTAACATAGCAGGTGTAAAGCGATGTTGGGCTATTACTGATTTTTGATGTGAACAAAACAAACCAACAACTCTATGAAGTTACCGGTAAGGGACTTCGGGATTGTATCTTTACCGGAATAATTGCAGCAAAGGCTACCTGTCGGGTAGCCTTTTGTTGTTTATAATATGCTCATTATCATATATGTATGATATAAAAGTGTTTCTTTTTGCATGGAGAATGTCTTAAAAAGTATGCTTTTGTCCTTTATCGTGTTTTAGTTTTGCAGCATTCCTACGACTATACTGATTGGTGAAAAAACAAATTTCCGACCCTTTGTTTTTCACTACTGTTCCCACGTTTGTCTTTGCCGACAGATGTCCTTGCTGTGTTTATTTTAAATTCCATATTTCACATGAAAAGACAAAACAGAAATCAGGCAATTTCCAATCAACCTATTGGTACTGCAAAAAAAAGAAGCTACAGCCGCACCGGTATGGGGCTGTTATTATCTGCCATGCTGCTGGCCGGCAGCGCCGGCGCGCAAACGGTGCAAGCTGTAAAAACCTTTCATTACACTTCTACCAATGTAGGCATGAGCGGCTACATTATGGAGCGTATTAACCCCAATGCCGAAGACGAAGGGCTGGTGGTAGCGGGCAATTACAACAATGGCGAAGGCATTCATTTCGGCGTTTTGGATAACCAGGGCAATATGCTGCAAGGCAGGGTGTACCAGTTTCCGGAGTCGGAGGATGTAAGAGCTATTTCCCTGGTACCGGTTAACCCGGGAAGCGGCACGTTTTTACTTACCATACAAGGCCGCAGCGCTGTTAACGAAGACCATGAAATAACCTTGCTGCTGGACCTGAACGGTACCATACTGGATAAATATGATCTTTATACGCTCTCGGCCTATGGCAAGCATATTTTTCCTATGAGCTCTGTGGTAAAAGACAACCAATTGTATACCAGCGGCTATATTACAGTGGGTGCTGCATACATTGCAGATCCGCTGCTTACCGAAGCCCGCGTAGCCTATGTAGCTAAAACGGATCTTGTAAGCCATGTAACCATGCTGCATTTATACAATTCCACCATCAACACCACACCGGTTTCCAACGCTGCATGGAACGGCCTGTTTAATGATTACGATGCTGCTATGCGTCTTAAGGTGATAGACAACAGGTTGTATGTATTGGGTAGTGCCAATGGCAGCGCGCTGATGCCTGGTGGCGGATCGAGCATTAATGCCAGTAAATCATGGGTGTCTGAGCTCGACCCCAACTCCTTATCGCCCATCACCACCACTTATTTTGGCAACGATGATATAACCGGTTATCCCTGGTATGCAATGCCCTCTCACTCCAATGGTACCTTTGCATTGGATTTAGTGCCGGATACGGAAAACAACGATGGCTTCTACTGCCTCTCTACCGATATTTATGAAAGCTCCTGGAGGCTTAGCCACCTTTCGGGCAGTTTGGATATATCTACCGGCAACTTCAATACCATAGCCTATGCCAGCAATTTTATGAAAGGGCATGCGCTTTTTAACGCCCGCAGTGCAGGCAACCGCTTTACCGTGTACGGCACCATTGGGTCGCATGTACCGCTGGTAGATCCCAATGGTTATAATGTAAATGGTATTATGTCGCCTTCCGATGGCGCTGTACCGTTTGTAATGGGCATGTTCCTGTCTTACGACGCTGTTAATGGCGTAGCGTATACTGCATTAAAGGGCAGTGTACTGGGCAACGCACCTTATTCCGGCGCCGGATTGGGCTACCAAAGCTCTCTGGTTACGAAAAACGGAAGCATGGGCGACTGGTGCAACCTGCTGTTTGGCACAGCTTACGATCCGGGAAACAACCAATTGGATAATGTGGCGCTGATGGGGCATTATGGCAACAACGGATATGCCAACCCCCGCTACATTGGTTCCGATGGCGAAGGGCTGGTGAGCAACTGCCCAGGCAGCTGGTATATGGATGTAGAGACCAACGCTATTAACCTGTCTAATGCACCGGTTAATGCAGATGATATGCCAGAGCAGGAAATGAGTTTCAATTATAGCGTTAATGACAATTTCCTGTTTGCAGATTACCAGCTGGATTGCAGCGCCAGCAGCATTTACCGCACTGCAAAACCTGGTACTGCGCTGCAGGAAAACGTTGCGGCTAAAGGTTTGTATCCTAACCCCGCTACCGATCGCGTAACGGTATTGCTGGGCAGCGATGCCACAGATGGCGCGGCTGTTAAAGTGGTAATTACCGATGTTACCGGCAGGGTAGTGCTCTCACAGGATGGCAAAGCCAATGGTGGCAATCTGCAACTGGCACTGCCACGCCTTACTGCCGGTATGTACCAGGCTAGCGTGAGCCTTAACCAGGGTAAACCAGCTGTGTACAAACTGATCATTCAGTAAGCATTTGCATTGCCGCATATCTATAGCGGTATGTTTTATGATACAAAGGGTTGCCTGCGGGCAGCCCTTTGTTTTTTGTTAATGGTAATAAAACCTGCGATCAAATATTGTGGTGATATGTGCAGGCTGCGAAGGAGCCCTTACCTCGAAGTTACAGTAGCAACGCAACGGCATCAAGGTCTTAACCCGAAAACGCGGTGTAACCGTTTTCTGGCGGTTTTTTGGGTTACTTTTTTTTACATAAAAAAGTAACAGAAAGCCGAATGCGTATTAATGTTTAGGAATAGTGTTGCAGGATCAGCCTTAATGTGCAGAGCGAAAACTAACTGCTGATTTCGGGATTCTACTACAACGGGCTTGCACGCATTGCATACGCTCATTGAATGTACTTTTTTGCATAGTAAATGTCAAAATATGGATTGTAGTTCTGGAAGTGGAAAACTAGTTTTGATCTATCTCCGATTATACTGATTCCGGAAAACGAATCTCCGACCTTTCGTTTTCCACTGTTGTTCCGCAGCTGTCCGAAAGGATGGTGAGCACTCTTTTTGCCTTTTATTTTTAAAAAATCCATAACTACATGAAAAGGAAAAACAGAAATCAGAAGACGCTTGCGCTATCCGCAACCACCAAACGTTTTACCAGTGCGCGCACCGGCATGGGCTTATTGTTATCGGCGGTATTACTGGCGGGCAGTGTAAACTCCGCCAGCGCCACAGAGATCATTAAATCTTACGACTACCAAAGCTCCGCTGCCCAATTACAGGGTTATGTTATCTCGCCTGTAAACACTACTGCTATTGATGAAGGCACCGTAGCCGCCGGCAATTACAATGCAGGCACCGGGGTTCACTTCCAGGCTATGGATAAAGACGGCACTGTAATGGCCAGCACTATTTACAAGTTTCCTGAAGAGCAGGATGTAAGGGTGGTTTCTATTGCAACTTACGAGGCACACCGTTTTGTAATTACGGTGCAGGCACGCAGAATGAACCAGTACAACCACGTTATTTCCATCATGGTAGATGATAATGGTAATGTAATGAACCAGTACGATTTTATTGCCCCTTCTACCTACGGAAAAGAAATTTACCCGATGCACTCGGTAATTATGCAAGACCAGTTGTACATCTGCGGTTATGTAAGCATTGGCGCCGATTTTCCCAACGATCCGCGGTATACCGATAGCAGAACCGCTTTTGTAGGCAAGATAGATTTGAATACAAACGTATCTGATGTACACTATTACAGCTCTACCCAAAACCTTAATACCGTAACCAACCCCAGCTGGAACAACCTGTACAACGACTACGATGCGGCTATGCGCCTCCGCAATTTCGATACCCGCTTGTTTGTAATGGGTAGCGCCAATGGTTCTGCTACACTTAGCGGTAGTTCCAATACCATTAACGCCAGTAAGGCCTGGGTATCGGAGATAGACCCTGCTACACTGGCGCCCATCAGCACCGGTTATTACGGCAGCAGTACGGTGGCTAATACTACCACACCATCCACCCTTAACGGTTCTTACGCGCTGGATGTAAACCGCGATAACCTGAACAACGCTTTTTACGCCCTGTCGAACGACCTGAGCGCCAATACCTGGAGAATTACACACCTCAGCAACTCACTGGCCATTAGTGTGCCCGGCAGTGGCTCCAACAGTGTGGCGTATACCACTACTGCATCTATCAAAGGCAGCGGCATTTACCCGTGGAATAGCTCCTCTAACCGCTTTACCCTGTTTGGTATGGTAGGCAGCGATGTACCATTGGTAAATACCTCTGCATACGGTTCCACCATCGAATCGCCCACTGGCGGCGCTATTCCGTTTGTAATGGGCCTCGATCTCAGTTATTCCAGCAGTGGTATTGCTTACGCATCTGCCAAAGGCAATGTATTGGGCAACCAGCTCTCTTACGCATCGGGCCTCGGTTACCAGGAGCCGCATTGGACCAATGGTACGATGGGCGAGTGGTGCAACCCTGCTTTTGGTATGCAATCAGAACCTTTTGGCGGAACCGATGATATGATTCTGATGGGCCATTATCTGAACGCTACGAGCGCAAGGGTAAATCCCCGTTTCCTTTCTACCACCGGAGAAGGATATGTGCAAACCTGCCCCAGTGCAGAGCGCATGACCTACGGATTGGGTTTGGTAAACCTGCAAAGCGCCACGGTTACCGCTACTAACGAAGATGGCGTTACCCGCCGGCTGGATTATCCTGTAGATATGAACCTGTTTGATTTGGATGCTGAATACGAATGCGAAGCCACTAATATTTACCGTACTGCAAAACCGGGTGCAACTGCAATGGCAGAAGTGTCTGACGCCAAAGGTATTTATCCTAACCCCGCTACCGACCAGGTAACCATACAGCTGGGCAAAGAAGTTAAAGCTGATGCTACCGTAAAAGTAATACTCACCGATATTACCGGCAGGGTAGTGCTTACGCAGGAAGGTAATGCCAATGGTACGCTGCTGCAACTGGCGCTGCCTAAACTTACCGCTGGTATGTACCAGGCCAGTGTAGCTGTACAAGGTGGCAAACCTGAAGTGTACAAGCTGGTTATCCGTTAAATTTTATACCACGTATCGTATCATCGTTACGTTTGTTTATGGTTCTGTTAAGGCCGCCTTCGGGTGGCCTTATTTTTTGTTAACCAGGCTAGGCCCTGCAATCGTTGACCAATGCTGGAGGTTTGTTGTTATCTGGTAATTTGATATACAATAATCAAACATGTGATTTTGTTTCATTTTGCATGAAGAGTGTCAAAATATGACTGTTGTTTTTTGATGCCGAATGGTAGTTTTGATTTTCCCTCCGACTATATTTTCCGAAAAACGAATCTCCGGCTATTTCGTCTTTCACTGTTTTGCTGTAGCTGTCTGTAACAGGCGGCCCGGACATTTTGTTTGCTTATTTTAAAATCCATATTAGATGAAAAGGAAAAACAGAAATCAGAAGAACGCAATTTCAAATGTCAGAACTGCCTGGCTGAGCGGCATGCGCGGCACCCGCAAGGGCTTGGGGCTTATGTTATCGGCCATGCTGTTAGCTGGCAGTGTACATACTGCCCAGGCTGCAGAGATCATTAAGAGTTATGATTACCAATCATCGGGCGCCAGCCTGGAAGGGTATGTGATAAGCCCGGTAGACCTCGGCAACGGCAATGAGGGTACCGCATCTGCAGGAAATTACGATGCCGGATCGGGCATTCACTTCCAGGTGGTAGACAATATGGGCAGCGTTATGAGCAGCACCGTATACAAGTTTCCGGCAGAGCAGGATGTAAGGGTGGTTTCTATCGCAACCTACGAGGCGCAGCGTTTTCTGGTTACCATACAGGCCCGCCAGGGCGGGGAGTCTGCCCATGTGCTTACACTCATGCTCGATATGAATGGCAATATCATGGAACAATACTACCTGTATGTGCCTTCCGATTTCGGAAAACACATTTTCCCCATGCACTCTACCATTATACAAAACCAGCTGTATATCTGCGGTTATGTATCCAACGCAGGCGATTTTCCCAACGATCCGAGGTATACCGACGACAGAACTTCGTTTGTAGGTAAAATAGATCTGAACACCCACCTGACCGATGTGCATTATTACTATTCGGCCCAGAATATGACTACCGTAGGCGGCAGCTGGAATGGCCTGTACAACGATTATGATGCGGCTATGCGCTTAAAAGGTTTCGACACCCGTTTGTTTGTAATGGGCAGTGCCAATGGCTCGGTTAACCTTACCGGAACGTCTACTTCTATCAATGCCAGTAAAGCCTGGATATCGGAGATAGACCCGCTTACCCTGTACCCGATAAGCACCAGCTATTTTGGTAATGCGGCGGCTCCTGCTGCCACTACTCCCTCTACACTGAACGGTACTTACGCGCTCGATATCGTAGGGGATGGCCAGGCTACAGGTTTCTACGCATTAACCAACGACCTGGCGGGCAATACCTGGAAGGTTTCGCACCTTGCGCCTTCGCTCACGATAAGCACACCAGCTACGGGATCGAACAGTGTGACCTACAATGGTGCCGGAGCGTTGATCAAAGGCAGTGGCCTGGCCACCTGGAACAGCTCGCCCAACCGTTTTTCGCTGTACGGCATGGTAGGCAACGATATTGCGCTTGACAACAATGGTGCGTACGGCTCCACCATCGGTTCGCCTACCGCGGGCGGTATTCCGTTTATAATGGGTATGGATCTTACCTACTCCAACAGCGGTATTGTAATAGGTGGCCCTAAAGGCAATGTACTGGGCAACCAGCTTACCTACGAATCGGGACTGGATTACCAGCAACCCTTTTGGACACCTACTACTATGGGCGAATGGTGCAACCCTGCTTTTGGGGTAAAAATGGAGCCGGGTGGTAATGATGAGATGGTGCTCATGGGGCATTTTTTTAACCCTGCCAGCTCAAGGGTAAATCCCCGTTATATTTCTGCCAC
>JAVBJN010000053.1:0-2968 GCA_031546985.1 Chitinophagaceae bacterium | reverse complement strand
AGAATAAAAAGATAAACTGTGGAATAAATTATATAAATTAAAAGTCACATAGCCAGTCTGTTACACAGGGTTGACTTACATGAATATTTCTAGATAAAACTCGATTATGTGATGAAAATCGCTCGTTTGTTTCTTCCATAGTATTTAGAGGTCTGCTGCGTGCAGATGACTGAGACTGAATATAGTTATACCATGAAAATACTTGAGAAAGGACTGACATTTAACAATGGTCGTAACAATACTATCGAAGAAGAAGTTATCGAACTGGAGACTGCCTGTCGGAATCATTCACTGCATCACACCACCCGAGCCACGGCTACCCATAACACACTTAATCTCTTAAAGAAGCACACCTTCAAGTCCAATGATCGGATAAATAAGAGGATTTCAGATTTCAGCACATCTTTCTCTAGGAAAGAGTTGATGACTTTTCAAACGGAACTAAAAGATAAAGACGTTATTGTAGTTAGAGCTGACAGAGGAGGATAAACTGTGATCCTGGATAAGATGGATTATAGACAGAAAGGCATGGAATATATTCAGCAAAACAACATCAAGGAGTGTCCCACGACTGTAGAGAAACTTATTAATACTTTACAAAGACGCTGAAGGGGTGGACTTCAAAACTGCTCATGTTTCTTCCCCAATGCTATATCTAGAAGAAAGATGGTACTTCCTAATCCGCAAGTGAGCCAACTGTACGGTTTACCCAAGATCCACAAGCAGGGTGAACCCTTGAGACCCATTGTATCAGCTATCAACTCCCCTTTTTATCACCTCGCTAAGTTTCTAGCTAAAACACTAGATAAAACTACCAGGACCAGACCCTATCACTTACAGAATTCCGCTCTACTCATACAAGAACTAAAAGAAAAAGAGTTGGCAAGTCTTAAGATGTCTTCATATGATGTCACTGCCCTCTACCCTAGCATTCCTTTGGATGAACTGGACAATATTCTCCATGAACATCTACAGAAGAATCAATGGGAAAAAACAGAGATTCAGCAATTTCTCAGTCTTATTCACCTTGTCAATGAAAACAACTACCGGTACTTCATCTTTAATAATAAGATATACCATCACTCTCAAGGTCTTGCCATGAGGTCTCCCTTAGCAGCCACTCTGGCCCTTATTTACATGGAATATTTTGAATCAAAAATAGTGCCTTCTATACCTGAGATTAAATTATGGCGAAGATACGTGGATGACATCTTAACATTTACAGACGAAAAAATATGTCAAAACCAGAGCAACCTCCAAAGATTGAACAAGGTGAACCCAAATATACAATTTACTTTGGAGGAAGAACAGAACGAATCCATTCCATTTCTGGACTGTAGAATTACCCGCAAGCCCAATGAAGGAACACTCAGTTTAGACGTCTATCGAAAACCAACTTTCACAGGTCGTCATATTGATGGACAATCTAATCATAGTGACACTCATGAAGATGCTTTTCTGTACTCCGCTATACATCGGATCTTTCAATTTAACTTGGAGAAACCAGAGATAATAAAAGAACTTCAGTATTTGAAAAATAGCTGTAAACAAAACTCTATCAAGCCGGAACGCGTTGACAAAATCTTTAATAAGATCAGACGCAAGAAAGAACTTCTAAGTATCAGCAGCCTTACGACTACTAGTCCTGCTGATATCTTTCTTCCGGGTTGGCTGACTCTTTCGTACTCAAAATTTCATTTAAGACTGGCCCAAACTCTTCGAAAACAGGGAGTGAGAACCGCCTTCCGTTGCGATAACACTACTAGACGATTTATCCTGAAAATTAAAGACAAAATACCAGATTTACTTAATTCTGGGGTTTACAAACTTTATTGTGGTGACTGCAACAATGTCTATGTCGGACAAACGTGCAGATCTTTTGCCACTCGAAAAGCGGAACTTCTGAAATACCCGGCAAAATCCGCTTTTTGCGAGCATCTTCTCTTAAATGATCACGATCCTAATGTGGCAGACATTAAAATTCTGAAAAATACTAACAACAGACAGACTTTAAATGTTGTTGAATCATGTGAGATCCTTAAATCCATAAAAAACAAAGACAAAAGTATTCTTAAAACGGTCCTAGGCCCTTGCTCCGGTTCACTAATTAATTGGCTTCATCCTCCTCCTAAAATATTTCCAATCCCTGGAAAAAAGGGAACATATCTAATCTGTTAACTGACAACTCTGATCCTTCTTTAAATCCTCCTTCTGAATTAATCCATAAAGAAGAGAAGAAAAGTAGTAAACACCAGAGAAGACGGAGCGCACTAGATGTCGACATAGAAGATTTGAAATTCTCTAATATTTCAGCGATCTACAAAGATGAAAATGAACCTGAGCGTATTTTCCATGACGATTCTATGGTCTTCACAAGCAGCCCACCTTCGAACACAAGAAAGGATGAAAAAACTCATGAAAAGAATATTTCTTCTTTCATTGGTTTTAACAAAAACAATATTTGCAATGATGAAGCCTTTAACGAGAGCGTCATAGCATATATACCGAATGCGAATAATAGAGTCACCAGTGAGAGCGCCGTAACATGTATACCAGGTTCAAACAATGATGTCATTAGCGAGAGCGCCATAATACTTACACCTAATATTGATAATGTAAATACCGAATATCGTTTTCCATACTATAACTCTATTCAGTCTCAGTCATCTGCACGCAGCAGACCTCTAAATACTATGGAAGAAACAAACGAGCAATTTTCATCACATAATCGAGTTTTATCTAGAAATATTCATGTAATTAAGTCAACCCTGTGTAACAAACTGGCTATGTGACTTTTAATTTATATAATTTTCTCCACTGTTTATCTTTTTATTCTCGTTTTAGTGTCTGAGCTGATTTTAGGGCGTCTCCCATTGGTGTAGACGTGGCATTTTCGTTCTCGAATTTCGACGATGTTTTTATCCACATTCAAGGAATGAAATCTACCTTTTTGCTGATTTCAAGGCTA
>JAVBJN010000029.1:0-2877 GCA_031546985.1 Chitinophagaceae bacterium | reverse complement strand
TCATGGTAATTTCCTTTTAGACGGATAATCACCACCTTTTGGTGCAAATCATCAGGTGGTGAGACGTACAGGGTTTGCACTACCGGCCATGAATACCCGGCGAGCCTTACGGCCCCCCCGCACGCCCCACCATAATCTGGATGTAGCTGTGCTTGATGCATAAAAAAACCGCCTACGCGGTCGCGCATTCATGGACTATCCAGGGTGCAAATCCCGGCGCTGGATTTGCCAGCGCAAAGGGAATATAGCCCCGGATATCCATCATTGTCAATTTTCAGGCTTTATATAGGACTAGCACTCACCTTCTCACACTCCGCACGCTGAGTTTTTAACAGATGCAGCAGTAAATCAGCCGTTTCAAAGGCACTTCGATATTCTTTGCCAAGCAAAGGAAATAGTGCGCGAATTTTGGGCCAGAAGTCCTCATTGAGAAACTCCACCGTGCCAAACAGGGCATTTAGCTGGGTGATGGCATTACGATCCAACGTGAGCGTTGTCGGTGGGATGTAAAACGATAACTTAACAGGATTCAGCGGCTTTTTCTTGTCAGCCTGGGCTGGCTGCGGTTCTGGTAATTGCATCAACTGCGCGGCCATGGTGTTAAACGCTTCGATGTAGGCGACTTTGATCGCCATTGCTTTTTTGCCGGTGAAACCCATGACCAATAACATAAAGCCATCTTTGGTCATTTCGGAGGCGTCATATTCATTTCCAAGATGACAAAATTTAACCGCCGAAAAATTGGCGGTTAAAAATTGCTCACCGTATTCTAAGGTAGCTATCCGCTGCATGAGGTGCTGATGTCGCTTATTAAACACTTGTGCAACTTTTCGCGTATCAGTGCGCAGCTCTGCACCGTGAACAGAAATCAAATCTTGCGGATTCAGGGATGAGATAGTTTCCATGATAAAAACCTCGTGTTGGTGAGTTAATCACCACCGTCAGGTTCGAATCATTGGGTGGTGAGACGTACAGGGTTCGAACTACCGGCCAACACGCACCCGGCGAGCCTTTCGGCTCCCCTACACGCCTCACCATAATTTGAGTGTGGCCGTGCTTTACGCATAAAAAAACCGCTAACGCGGTTATGCGCTGTGCTGGAAATCCGGGGTTCGAATCCCGGCGCTGGATTTGCCAGCGCAAAGGGAATATAGCCCCGGATATCCATCATTGTCAATTTTCAGGCCGTCAAATGCCCAGCTCGTTGAATGCCTGCTCTACCGCATCTTCAGTGGCCGGGATGTTACGGCATGACCGAGAATACTTTTTAGGCAGATTTGGCAGATTTTCTCTTAAACACCCTGCATTGGGGTCTAATTTCAGCGTTCGCCCCTCACCTATTGAGACATTACCACCGCGTTTTAACACCCCCATCGCCAGCCCAGCATCACATCCATTACTTTCTAACAATCTCGCCAGCTTCGAAGCCGTACAGTTATTGACAGAACTCCTAGGCGGCGCATTCGCACCGCTAACGGCAACCGCCTGATCGGCGGTCAACTTCGCGACAATCTTCCACTGAGTGATCCGGGTTAATATGGGCGTGTCACTACCTACTGGCGGCGAAAAAACCCCACGCAGCCGGATCACTTCTTCGCCATGTTCGTTGGTTGCTTCGCTTTCCTCATACCAAGCACGGGCGATCAATTCATCACGACGCACGAACGGTCCACCCTGTGCATTGATATACCCCGCCCAGTTTCCGATATCCGCGGCATCATGCACAGCAGCAAATTCAACACTTAGCCCTACTGCCACATCATGATCAGACATGCGGCGCAGTTCGCGAAAAACCGTCACTGGCGCACCACCTACAAACTGAAACTGACGAATATGCCAGCGTGCAGCCCAGGCACAGGCTGCAACAGCAGCTTCTTTCATGGGTCGCCCACTTTCATCATCTAACTCGCCATCCAGAGCATACCCATCAATATTTTTTGAAATGTACTTGGCAACATATCCAGTAGCAGAACCTTTATCTGGATCGATAATTTCGGAGTGAAAACGAGCCTTCTGTGCTTTCGCGGTGGTCAACTCGACGGCATCTTCTTCATAGGCATAATCACGCAGGATATTGCGAACTCGCTCTACCTGTTCTGGCCTAATGAAAAACAGCATATGCCAGTGCGGTGTTCCATCATGATGAGGTTCGGCTACGCGAAGACCAAAAATACGTAAATCTTCGCGATGTAATTTGGCCCGGATTTTTCCCCATACACTACACAGATAACGCTGTGTATCAGTCGGGTTGCTACCGTTCCACTTGCGGTTACGGTGGCCGTGTATCGTGTTGGCATGAAATTTTGAGGGGGCGGTGAGTGTGTAAAATTCAGCTACATAGCCCAATCCAGTACAGATATTTTCGAAGCCACGAATGCGCACCATCATTTCAGTACGACGAATCGCCGGGTTCGCTACGCTGCCATAGTATTTATCGATTAGGCTGATGCGGTTGCCGTCTTCGTCCTCCAGTTCCATAGATTTCAGAAACTCGCGAGTACGGCGTTTTTGTTCTTTCCATTCACTAATCGTCACTTTACTGGCATAGAGACTGGTCCGTTTACTGACATTCGTTAAGGCTATCTGGAGATGCTCTCGCCAGGCATCAGCATAGCGGCGTAACCGGTCAACCCACCATTGATCGGACGTCATGCGGGAAATGGCCGGTGCTGCTTCATTTTCATTGAAAAAGCGCTGGGTCAGTTTCTCCCATTTTGGAACTGCTTGGAAAAAAGCTGCGGTGATCCGCCCTGCACGCTGATACAACGCATGCATCACTTTCAGATCGCCAGCATCTGGCATTTCATCAAGGATGATGCTTAATTCCTGACGGATAAAGCCGGTAATGTCCTGTGCCAACAATTCTATATCCGCTCT
>JAVBJN010000097.1:0-27810 GCA_031546985.1 Chitinophagaceae bacterium | reverse complement strand
AGCATCCGCACTACATCTGCGGTAATCAAATGGACCGATGCTGCTTTTGCACCTAAGTATAACCTGGTATGGGGCCCCAAAGGCTTTGGCGATCCTTCTCTGGGTATTTTGGAAAACAGTACCACGCCACGCCTGGTACTCTCTGGTCTCACCAAAAACAGTGCATACGACGTTTACCTGCGTAGCAACTGTACCAGCTTTACCAGCGAGTGGAATGGCCCTTACACTTTCCGTACAGATAGTGTAGACCAACCTACCCCAACCGGTATTACAGCAACTGCAAAAGATGCAGCCATCCGCATGTATCCTAACCCGGCTCAAACCGAGGTTTACCTGGAAAGCACTTCTGCTAATACCATCCACCGTATTCGCCTGATGAACCAGGCTGGTATTACCGTAATGGAAAAAACACTTTCCGGCAAGGATAAAACCATTATGCTGGATGTGCACAACCTGGTGCCTGGCATGTATTTTATCGAATGCATGACCGATCTCCAGCCTGCTGTTTACAAACTGATGATTCAACGATAATCATTACGTGCAGATAAAACGAAAAGGGCTTCCCAAAATCTGGGAAGCCCTTTTTATATGATTTGAAAATACAATTAAGCGAAAGCACCCCACAAAATACGCAAGGCTACAATACCTAATGCCACCGCCAGGCTGCGCACAATAGTAGCATCTTTTACTTTATGCGATAGTGCGGCCCCTACCTGTGCGCCCACAATAACACCAATCCCCAGGAACAATACTTCTTTCAGGCCCTCCTGCAAGGTACCTTCCATGAGGTGCACCACCGATCCGGCCAGTGCCATCCAGGTAAGCAGAAAATGCGAGGTAGCCGTAGCCAGGTGCACCGGAAAATTAAGCAGGTTTACCATAGCCGGCACGTGAATAATGCCGCCGCCTATACCCAGCATACTACTGGCAATACCTACAAAAAAACTCAACCCCAGTGCGGTAGCCAGGTTATAACTATAGGTGTGCACCGTGCCGTTGCTATCGGTAATGGTTCTTTTAATACCAAAGCGGTATTGCTTTAAAGCGTGGTGCTCTTCTACCTTGCGCAATGGTTTCCAGATCAGTACCCCCGAAAGGATGAGCAGTAAAACACCAAAAAGAATATTAAATACATCGCGGGGAATAAACCGGGTCACATAAGCGCCAATTACCGAACCGGGCAGTGTAGTAAGCGCGAATAAAAACGCCGATTTGTAATCGATCCGTTTTTTAAAAGCATAGGCAATGGAGCCCGATGCCGCGTTGAGGCAAACTACCGCCAGCGATATGCTGGTAATGAGCTCCGCACTCCGCTCCGGGTACAGCAGCAGCATGATCGGCACCAGGATAAATCCGCCACCGGCGCCAATAAGTGTACCGAATGTGCCCACCAGGACACCCAAAATAATTAACGCAGCAATAGACATTTAAACTCTTTTTACAATCTGTGGTGTGCAAATCTCTGCATTAACACCCGTAATGTCAACATATCATTAAAATAGGCCTCACAATCGTGTCGCAAATACACCTTTTTTGTGACTCGCATCCACATCTTTGTTAAAGTCTTTTTCATTTAGCGAAAGAGATTTATAATAATCTGTTAAATAGGATTAGCGGTAAGTAACTGAGATAAATGTTGATTTAAGTTTGTAACAGCTTAAACCACCCAACATCCTGGATATGACCAAATCTCTATACTTAGTGGCCATATTGTGCCTTTTCGTTTCCATACCCGGCCTGCGGGCGCAGTCCGTTGCTACCCGCACGGTAAGTGGTTGGGTCAAAGACAGCACCTCTGGCAAAGCCCTCGATTTTGCTACCGTTTACCTGGTACGCACCGCTACCGGCAAAGCCGTAAAAAATGAATTCTCCGACAGCAAAGGCCGTTTCACTTTCGAAAAAGTAGATACCGGCAATTACGATATTGCCATTTCCAGCGTAGGCTATGCCAATGCTAAAAAGCCTTTGCTCATTACTACAGACCAGCCCGGCACCATCGATGCAGGCACTTTTCTGATGACGACGCAGAATAAATCGCTGAAAGAAGTAACCATCACCAGTTTCAAACCTATTATGGAGCGCGACGAAGATAAAATGGTATACAACACCGAAAGCGATGTATCCCTCACCGGGCAAAATGCCACCGATGCGCTGCGCAAAGTGCCTATGGTATCGGTAGATGGCGAAGGCAATGTAAAACTGAAAGGCAAATCGAACTTCAAGATATTACTGAACGGAAAAACCACTTCGCTCTTTGCCAAAGATCCCAAAGAAGCATTAAAAGCTTTCCCGGCCGATCTGATCAAGAAAATTGAAGTGATCACTACGCCCTCTGCCAAGTATGAAGGCGAAGGTGTGGCAGGTGTGATCAACATCATAACCAAGAAAAAAGTAACCGGCTACAACGGCAGCGTGGGCTTTGGCTATAATACCCTGAACCGGTTCAACTCCAATGCCAACCTGAGCTACAAATCGGGCAACCTGGGCATATCGGGTTATGTGGGTTACAACAAAGCCAACTATCGCAAGCAGTACCGCGATAATACCGTTAAAGCGCTTGATGATAGCGCGCCCTATGCCACCATGACCAATAACGAATCGGGCCAAAGCAAATGGGACTACCTGTACAGCAACCTGGAACTGAGTTATGATTTTGACTCCATGAACACATTAAGTGTATATGGTAATTTCAATGGGGGCCATTACCGCAGCATCTGGGATGGCACTACCAAAGAGATGAACAAGGCAGATGAGGTACAACGCTCCAGCCAATTGCATACCGATGAGCAATATGCTTACCCATCTTACGATTTTGGCGCCGATTATATCCGCAAGTTTAAACGCAATGAGGCGCAGGAGCTGGTGTTTAGCGTAAACCAGGAATTTGGCCGCGATAATGATATATACCTGAGCAACCAGTACAACAGCATTCCGCCCAACCGGTTGCTCAACAACCACAACAATTCATCGAACAAGCAGACTTCGCTGCAAACCGACTTTACTTACCCGGTAGCCAAGAACCACAAGTTGGAGACCGGTTTCAAAGGCATTTTCCGCAAAGCCGGATCTGATTATAAAAGCGACCGGTACAATGATAATACAGGTGTGTATGAGCCCAACCCCTACAACACCAATAAGTTTAATTACCTGCAAAATGTGTGGGGAGTGTATGGTGTATACGTTTGGAGCCCCAAGCAATATACCATCAAAGCAGGATCGCGCCTGGAGCATACCGGGGTAGATGGCAATTTCGAAACCACATCGTCTACTGTGCAGCAGGATTACTACACCTGGCTGCCCAGCCTTTACTTAAAAAGATCGTTACCGCATAGCCGCAATATTGGCCTGGCCTACAACAAAAAGCTGAACAGGCCTGGCATTTATGACCTTAACCCTTTTGTAAACACCACCAATCCATATTACATTACTACTGGTAACCCCAACCTGGGCCCAGAGATCACCCACAATATGGAGCTGAGTTTTGACGGCACCATGGGCGAAAGCAACTACAACTTTTCCCTTACCGAAAGTTATACCGATGGGCAAATCCTTGCGCTGCGCACCTTTAATGAAGCCACGGGCATTACCACCAGCACCATGGGCAATATTGGCCGCACCTGGGCTACTACGGTCAATGGTTACGCCTCTTACCGCTTTCTGAAAAAGTTTCACGGCATTGTAAACTTTGATGTGAGCTACTTTGACATTCGTAATAAACAAAATCCCCAACAGTATAATTCGGGCTTTGGCGGCTCCGGTTATTTCAATTTCAACTATGATCCCACCGAACGGATAAACATCTTTATTGATGCCTGGTACTGGATGTCGAATGTAGACCTGCAAGGCCGGGATGGCGAAAACCTGGGCTACTCTATGGGCGGCAGTTATAAATTCTTTAATAAAAAGCTATCGGTACACCTCACTGCATTCAACCTGTTTAATAATTATTTTCCTAACCGGTCTTATTTCAGAGATGAAACCTTTAGCGCCAATAGCGTGTTCCGGCAGCAAAACACTTCGGTAATGCTATCGGTACGGTACAACTTTGGCAAGCTCCAGGAAAACGTTTCGCGCAAGCGGGGCATCAGCACCGACGATCAGAAAAGCAGCAGTAAGAAAAACTAACCATACGGCAAGCATTCATACCTAAAGGCGGGAAATATCTTGTGTATTTCCTGCTTTGTTTTTAGGCAAAGGGCAGACCTGAGAAGTGAAAGGACAGGGCTTAATTAAAGCCGTCAATTCATAATTCGTTACGGCATATACACATCCAACCAGCGAAACAGGTAATCATATACCCTATCGCGCACGTCTTTGCGACTCAGCACCATATCGTGCATAGCCTCGGGAATGCCCTGTACCTGCACATTTGGTCCCAGGTGCAAGGCATATTTGGCAATATCTTTTACATCCAGTACGGCATCGCCAGCCATAAAATCGTTGTGCCAGTGTTTGTGGTATACAGAGTTATCGGAGTGCAGTACCAATACCGGTTTCTGAATAGCGAGCCCTTTTTTAATACGCCGGTGTCCTTTGTGAATGGCCCGGATCCAGGAGGTAGTAAAGCTGCGGGGTTCTACGGGTTTCCAGTCCAGGTTATAGTTCCATTCCCCATTGTGCTGCTGGTGCAGGCTTTCGCCGTATAAAGGAGAAAGGCCTTTTTTGAGTTTCATGTTCGGAAAAATGCCGCCTACGAAAGACAATACCGGAATACCGATTTTCTCTTCGGCCCAACTTACATTCATATCCAGGAATGGGCTGTTAAGGAATAGCGCGTCAAATTTTTCTTTGCCCTTGTTGTCGTTGGCATATAACGAAACGATAAGTCCGCCGGTAGAATGTCCGTTTAGCAATATGTGTTTATAACCCGCTGCCTGCATCATGTCCAGCGCCACATCCAGATCGGCATAATATTCTTTGAGGTTGCGCACATTGTACCAGCGCTGGTTGGGCAGCTTGCTGCGGCCATATTTGCGCAGGTCTACTGCGTAAAAATCATAGCCATGCTCCAGGTAGCGCTGTGCCAGAGTCTCCTGAAAAAAATAATCTACAAACCCATGTACATACAATACCGCCTTACGGTTGCCGCTGTTTTGCGTGCTGCGGATCACCGTGGTTACCACTTTGCCTTCGTAGTCGTCTGGCATGTTTACCTGCAATTGCTCAAAGCCGCTGCCCAGTATATCGGGTTGCCAGTTTTGTTGTGCGGAAAGGTGAAGTGTAGTCATAAGCATTACAATGAGGTACAACCATTTTTTCATAGCAGTAGGGTTAGGTACTTAAATTTACAAAGCATTGCTTATACAACATGTACTAAATTAATGGTAACCTGCGTTATTAATCTGTTACAAAAACAACAGTTATGACCGCCACCACATTACCCCGCAACAAAGAATCGTACACCGTAGTGCTGCAACTGGGTATCACCTTGTTTACCTGCCTTTTCCTGTTTTATATCGATGAAGGCAACTACAGCCTCAAGGGCTTAACCCAGCCAGGCAATCTTATAGCCATGAGTATGTATGCAATCGGCTTAATGAGCGGGCAGGTACTGGCTTTTATGTGGCTTAAAAAACTGGCGTACCCTTACCGCATTATCCTATCTACCTTAACCGGGCTGGTTATGGGTGTACTTATTACGCTTATCTTATTATTCTCGCTGGGTGCTATTGTAAAATTATTTGCCTGGCTTAATCTCTAATCAAACAAAGTAGGATTGTTGAGCATTTGCGGTTTGGTAAGGTTCAGGCCGCAACGTGCGTTGAGCTTGTCTACCAGGTACACCGTGAGCTCTGGCGAAAGCGCCTCATCGTGCATATGCATAAAGAAATGGATTTCCTTAATGCCCTGCTCCAGCCAGTAAGCCATACGCTCTACCCATGCATCGATGCGGGTGTAATCGCTGGGGTGCAGGCTGTTGCCCACATAACGGATAAAGGTTTTGGGAATGGTGAGGTGCATATGCGCGCAATCGCGACGGCCGGCAGTATCGGTAATCACCGCGCCCAGGTTATGATCTTTCAGAAAGGTAAAGAGTTCGGTACTTTCGGGTTCTGTAAACCAATCGGGATGCCTTACTTCCAGGAAAAACTGGAGATCGGTAGGCAGCGATTCGAGGTAGCGGAATAATTTATCTTTTTGCTTGGGCGAATACCGGTCGCTCATTTGCATAAAAATGGGGCCCAGCTTATCGCCAAATGCCAATACCCCTTCGAGAAACGCGGTGGTGATGGCTTCTACATTTTCGAGCGAGCTGTAATGGCTTATGTTCTGCACTATTTTAGGACTGAAAGTGAAATCACGGCCGGCGGCTTTCTCGCCCCATTTCATGATCTGCTCCGGGCCATACACTTTGTAGTGCGTAGCATTCAGTTCTATGGAGTTGTAGTGTTTTACATACTGATCCAGGAACTGTGCTTCTTTTGTGCCTTTGGGATACAATTTGCCCACCCATTCCTTACGCCCCCATTTGGCGCAACCTATGCGCACATCGGGGTGCTTAACGGGTTTGCCCTTTAATACTTTTTTATTAAAGGCTGGCTCTGCCGGAAGGGAGAAATCGATATGGTCTAATTGCGCATCTGGTACACGTCCGAATTCCATAGTTGCAATATACAAAATGCTGCTGGGTTGCAGAACAGCGGATAAGGGTTTCACGCGAAGGCGCAGAGATGCAATGAGAGAAAAGCCCGCAGCGGCACGGCGCAAATACAAATGAGTTGCACGCAAAGGCGTAAAGAGGCTCTTATTCACAGGTGCCTGAGCTTCGGTAACTGAGCTTGTCGAAGTTTCGAAGGCCACTTCTCACAGCAGCCTGCCCCGCCAGATGCGGGAACATAGCGGGAACATGCTCAACCCTTTAATCACACTCGTTTCATTTTCTCATGGCACGTTGGGGCATTTTCACATTGGCACATTAATCCATTGCTACATTTTCACATTGCCCTTCTTCGCCTCCATCCACGCGTACAAAGCCATGCCTATAAATACCATGAGCATACCAATACCGCTGTAGGTGCCGGGCCAAAGCGTACCCAACAGTACCATTTCGCCCAGCAGGGTAATGATGATTTCCATGGCCTGTGTGGCTTCTACCGCTGCAAAAGCTGCTGCATCCTGCTTTACCAGGGCCAGGGCTTTATAAAACAATACACAGGCTATAACGCCCGAGCTGAGCGCTATAATGGCTGTGCCCAATACCTGTTGTCCGCCGGGTAAGCCAGAATCGTAATACGCATAAATACTCAGCAAGGCCAGCGCAGGCAAACTGCCCATACTCATGGCTTCTACCCGCTGCATGGGCGAAAACACAAGCCCTGTGCGCTCTTCATGCAACAGCAACTTGCGGTTGGCCAGCGGCCAGAGGAAAGCCCCGGTTAATACCAGCAATACACAAAGCAGTAATTGCGCCCGGGTATAAGAACCGTCTTGCTGGTTCCATTGCATCATAAAAATGCCCGATAATATAAAAAGAGAAACGGCCAATGCAGAGCGGGGAATTTTGGCCCGGTGATCTTTAAAAACAAATGGCGAAATCAATAATCCTGCTACGATTGTAAACTGGAACACGCCTGCAATAAGCCAGCCGGGCCCCAGCGCAGCCGCATAAGTGAGGAATGCGTAAAAGATGCCAAAACCCAGGCTTCCCCATTTGATCCACACCCACGGATGGCGCTTTAACTCGGCCAGCATAGGTGTCCATTCTTTTTGTGCCAGCAATATGGGCGCCAGCATAAGCACCATAAATACATACCGCAATACAGTAGTCCAGGCCCAATGCCCGCCCTTTACCGACAAAAAACTATTGACAATATAGGTAGCACTAAAGAAAACCGCGGCCAGCAAGCCCCAGCCTATAGCCTGTACCGACTTATTGGATGGCATATGGATATTTCGGAATTAGGAGACAGAATATTATACCAGCACTACACTATACAGCAAAGTCTGCTCATTGTTCTTTGATCCGTACATTTTATTGTCTTCCACCACAAACAGGTCAAACCGTTGCATCAGTTTCTCTGCCAGGCGAATGGCGCGCTCATCGGCATCCAGCTCCATCAGGTCTTCGCCCTCCAGGGTTTTACGGTAGGCCTGAAATTCGGCATTCTGCTCCAGTTCCTGCTCTACCTCTGCCTTTAACGTATCTACAATGGCGGTAGCAGTACCCAGTTCAAAATCGAAAATCGACTCCAGCAATGCATCTTCACTCTTAAAGCGGCGGTTTTTAATAAACATAAAGGCTTCAATTATTAAGTAGAGCACAAAAATAGGCTTTACCAATGGAAGCTGCTAGCTGTTGGCTGCCAGCTTTTAATCAATACGAGCCATAACTATAAAAATTTATGATGCAGCATAGCCTCCTTATTACTTCAATTAACACAACAAAAATCAATTCATTACACCACTCATTTTTTCCGCAATTCACTTTCGCTTTACCATTCCTTCACAAAAAATTAATAGAAAAAGTTGGCGGCAATCAAAAAGTTTCTACTTTTGCTAACGCTGTCAGGAAAACATTCGACGTACATAATACTACATGCTGTAATTATTAAATACGTCTGTTTGCACCGGTACAATTCGGCTTTGAAACCAATGCTTAGGCATTCATTATCAAGGCTTTTATTTTACCTGAACAAGTTTACACTGTCAGGAAAAATTATAGCAGTTAATAGAGAAATCCATCCCCTTCTCTGCGCCCTGTTTCACGCATCGCGCTCCGCATCCGGATGGTTCGACCTAACACCTTAATTCACGATCCATGGAAAAAAAGCTATTGCGGAAACTATCAGCTTACCAATCGGCAGAACTCACCCGGCAACAAGGCATATACCCTTATTTCAGGCCCATCCAATCCGATCAGGATACTGAAGTGCTCATCAACGGCCATAAAGTCCTCATGTTTGGCTCCAACTCATACCTGGGCCTTACCAATCACCCCAAAATAAAAGAAGCAGCCAAGCTGGCTACCGACAAATACGGTACCGGTTGCGCGGGTTCCAGGTTCCTGAACGGCACGCTGGACATTCACGTGGAGCTGGAAGAGCGCCTGGCGCAATATGTGCAGAAAGAAGCCGCTATCGTGTTCAGCACAGGTTTCCAGGTAAACCTGGGTGTACTATCCTCCCTCACCGGCCGCAACGATTACCTGCTGATGGATGAGCTGGACCATGCTTCCATCATCGATGGTGGCAGACTCTCCTTCTCCAAAGTGATTAAATACGGCCACAACAATATGGCCGATCTGGAACGCAAACTGGCGGCCCTGCCCGAAGAAGCAGTAAAGATTATTGTGGCCGACGGCATTTTCAGCATGGAAGGCGATATCGTAAAACTGCCCGAAATGGCAGACCTGGCCCGGAAATACGGTGCCAATATTATGATAGACGACGCCCACAGCCTGGGTGTAATTGGCGAGAAAGGCGCCGGCACTGCCTCACACTTTGGCCTTACCAGCGAGGTAGATCTTATTATGGGCACTTTCAGCAAATCATTGGCTTCGCTGGGTGGTTTTATCGCCAGCGATAAAGTAACCATCGATTACCTCAAGCACCACGCCCGCTCACTTATCTTCAGTGCCAGCATGCCGCCAGCCTCGGCAGCAGCAGTACTGGCCGCCCTCGATATTATAGAATCGGAACCCGAAAGAATCGATAAACTGTGGGACAATACCCGTTACGCACACAAGCTGCTCAATGAAGTAGGCTTCGATACCGGCCATTCCGAAACACCCATTATCCCGATTTATGTTCGGGACAACCAAAAAACATTCCAGCTTACCCGCCACCTGCTCGATAACGGATTGTTCATTAATCCAGTAGTATCACCTGCTGTGCCCAGCAACGATACCATGATCCGTTTCTCGCTGATGGCTACCCATACCTTCTCTCAGATAGAACAGGCGGTAGAAAAAATGCTCATGGGCTTTCACCACCTGGATATCCAGGCGTTAAAACAAACGGTATGATCAGCATAGTTCCGGTAGATAAGAAAGCGCAACGCAGGGCTTTCATCGACTTTCCGCATGAGTTGTATAAGAACGACCCCAACTATGTGCCGGAGTTGTACATGGCGCAGAACGACCTGCTGAACGAGAAGAAACACCCGTTTTACCAGCACTCGCAGGTAGCGTTGTTTCTCGCTTATGAAGGCAACCGCATTGTAGGCCGCATTGCTGCTATCCTCAACAACAACCACAATAGTTTTAACAATACGCAGGATGGTTTCTTTGGTTTTTTCGACACTACCGATAATCCCGAAGTATCGCGCCTGCTGCTGCAAAGGGCAGAGGAATGGTTAAAGAACAGGGGCGTAAAACAGTTTATTGGTCCCGTAAATCTGTCTACCAACGAAACCTGCGGTGTGCTTATCGAAGGGTTTGATACGCCCCCGGTAGCGATGATGACCTACAACAAGCCGTATTACACCAAGCTGCTGCAGCAATATGGTTTTAAGAAAAACACCGATCTGCTGGCTTATAAAATCGAAGCCGGCAAGTTTCACGATAAACCGGTAAGAGTGCTCAATGCCTTTACCGAAAGGCTGCGCAGCCGCAACATTACCATCCGCAAGGCCAACCTTAAGGAATTTGACAAAGAAGTAGAAGGGCTTAAAGAAGTGTACAACCAGGCCTGGGATAAAAACCTGGGATTTGTGCCTATGACCAACGAGGAGTTCCGGTTTATGGCCAAAGACATTAAACTGGTGCTGGACCCCGATTTCTGCCTGGTGGCCGAGCACGAAGGCCGTGTGGTAGGCTTTGCCCTATGCATTCCCGACATCAATGAAGTGCTCATTAAGCTGCGCAAGGGCCGCTTGTTCCCCTTCGGGTTTATCAAACTGCTACGGGGGCTCAAAAAGATCAAAACCATTCGCATTATAGCCCTGGGCGTTATTGAAGAATACCGCATGATGGGCATCGAATCCTGCTTCTACGGCACCATTATCCAGAACGGACAAGCCAAAGGCATACATACCGCCGAGGCCTCCTGGATACTCGAAGGCAACCAGATGATGAACCGGGCTTTGGAAAAAATTAACGGACAGGTATACAAAAGATACCGCATTTACGAGAAGGCGATATGAACCGGAAATTACTGATTACAGGTGCAAGCGGATTTGTGGGTTATCATTTGATTGAAGAAGCCCTGCGGCAGGGATACGAAGTGTATGCCGCCGTGCGCGAAACCAGTACAGTCAATCACCTGGAGCACCTGCCTATACACTTTACCTATCCCGATTTCAGTAATGTAAATGCACTGCGCAAAGAGCTCGACGAAAAAGAATACGCCTACATCATTCATGCGGCTGGCATTACCAAAGCCCGTACCCAAAAGGAATACGACAAGGTAAACGCCGTATATACCCGCAACCTCGCACAGGCTATTGTAAGCAGCGGCAGACCATCCAAGAAACTGGTTTTTCTCAGCAGCCTGGCTGCCAGCGGGCCCGCTACCCTGGCGCAACCCATGCAGGAGCAAAACAAACCTGCGCCGGTTACGCCCTACGGCAAAAGCAAACTGATGGCAGAGCAGTTTCTGAACAATACCTACGGCCTCGATTTCATTACCCTGAAACCGACTGCGGTATACGGCCCCAGGGAAAAAGATCTTTTTCTAATGTTTCGCTCCATCAGCCGTGGCCTGGAGCCCTACATTGGTTACCAGGACCAGCACCTGAGCTTCATTTATGTAAAAGACCTGGCCAAAGCCGCGGTAAACGCCTTGCAAAGCCACCGCAGCAGAAAAAGTTACCTGCTATCCGATGGTATGGTGTATGATAAATATGCGATGGGGCAGGTGGTAAAGCAATTGCTGCAAAAGAAAACCATCCGGTTGCATATCCCCATCCCGATGGTAAAAGCTACCGCGGGATTGCTGGATGCGGTATATGCTTTTAGCAGCAAAACGCCCACCATTAACCGGGAAAAACTGCCCGAGCTCATGGCCGAAAGCTGGGCCTGCGACATTAGCAAAGCCCGCACAGAACTGGGTTTTGACCCGCAATACAACTTAAATAAAGGATTGGAAGAAACCATCCTCTGGTATAAAAACAATAATTGGTTATAGTAAAATTCACAACAATGAAACAACAAATCCAGAAAGCCGAAGGTAAACTGGGCGTACTCATTCCCGGATTAGGTGCGGTAGCTACCACCCTCATTGCAGGTGTAGCGGCCATCAACAAAGGTATTTCAGAGCCTATCGGTTCCCTCACGCAGATGAGCAACATCCGCCTGGGCAAAAGAACCGAGAACCGCTATCCGAAAATCAATGAATTTGTACCCCTGGCCAACCTGACAGACATCGTGTTTGGCGGCTGGGATGTGTATAGCGATAACGTGTTTGAAGCAGCCATGAAAGCCAAAGTGCTGGAGCCTATGCAACTGCATGCGGTAAAAGCAGAGCTGGAGCAGATTGTGCCTATGAAAGCAGCTTTTGACCACGATTATGTGAAAAACCTCGATGGTACTCACGTAAAAAGCGCTGCTACCAAACGTGAGCTGGCCAACGAACTGATACAGGACATTGCCACTTTCAAAAAAGAAAAAGGTGTAGACCGTGTGGTAATGGTATGGTGTGCCTCTACCGAAAAATATATTGAGCCTTCCGATATTCACAACAGCCTCGAACTGTTCGAGATTGCCCTGGACAATAACGATCCCCGTATTTCGCCCAGCATGCTGTATGCATACGCTGCGCTCCAATCGGGTGTTCCTTTTGCCAACGGCGCGCCCAACCTTACCTGCGATATTCCCGCGCTGTTAGAACTCGCTAAAGAAACCAATACCCCAATTGCGGGTAAAGATTTCAAAACCGGCCAAACCCTCATGAAAACCATTGTAGCCCCAGGTTTGAGCGCCCGTGCATTGGGTGTAAACGGTTGGTTCTCTACCAATATCCTGGGCAACCGCGATGGTATGGTGCTGGACGATCCGGAGAACTTTAAAACCAAAGAGGTAAGCAAACTGAGCGTGCTGGAAGAGATCTTTCAACCGGAGCTGAACCCTAAATTATATGGTGAGCTGTACCACAAAGTACGCATCAACTACTACCCTCCGCACGGCGACAATAAAGAAAGCTGGGACAATATCGACATCTTCGGATGGATGGGTTATCCCATGCAGATCAAAATTAATTTCCTGTGCCGCGACTCTATCCTGGCTGCGCCTATCGTACTCGATCTGGCCCTGTTTATGGATCTGGCCAAGCGTGCCGGTATGAGTGGCATACAGGAATGGCTGTCGTTCTATTTCAAATCTCCGCAAACCGCAGAGGGGCTGAAACCAGAGCACGACATCTTTAAGCAACTCATTAAACTGCAAAACACCTTGCGCCATATGATGGGTGAGGATCTCATCACCCACCTGGGACTGGATTATTACCAGGAACTGGTAGAGGCTTTGTAATGCGTTTTCATAAGCTTACAACAACCACACTTGGCCTGGGTTATATACCCAAAGGGGCGGGTACCGCAGCCGCAGCGGTTACCTGCCTTGCCTGGTGGTGGGCGTTGCCCTACCTGCAGCAGCCGCAACTGGTGTTGTGTATAGCCACGGTAGTAATTATGGCGGTAGGCACCTGGTCGTCCTCCAAAGTAGAAGTGCTTTGGGGCAAAGACAACCGCCGTGTGGTGATCGATGAAGTGCTGGGTATGTGCATCAGCATGCTGTTCATTCCCTTTCAGTGGCCTTATATGCTGGCAGCCTTTGTGCTGTTCCGCATCCTGGACATTACCAAACCCTTGCTCATACGCCGTATGGAAAAACTGCCCGGCGGCTGGGGTGTGATGATGGATGATGTGCTGGCAGGCATTTACGCCAATTTCATCATCCAGTTGTTCATTCTTTTTCAACATTAACCTTATGAAGCTCACCTTCCTGAAAGCACAAGCATCATCGCTGGTGTCTACGGCGGTAGACTTCACGGTGTCTATCCTGCTGGTAGAAGTAGTGGGGCTCTGGTATATGCCAGCCACCATTACCGGTACCATCAGTGGCGGCATCACCAATTTTTTGCTGGGCCGGCAGTGGGTTTTCGGCAACGGACAGCAGCCAATACCCAGGCAGGTTTTGCGTTACGCACTGGTTTGGACGGGTAGCATGCTGCTGAATGCGGGAGGCGTTTATAGCATTACCCACTACACCGGCACCAGTTATATCATCAGCAAGATTATAGCCTCCATTGGGGTAGGCATCAGCTTTAATTATTTGCTGCAAAAGAAATATGTATTCCAATAACCGGAGTTATGACTGCCAAGAATAACATACGCATCTTCTTACTGCTGTGCCTTACCATATGCACACAGGTTCTGCATGCCCAAACCATCATCCGGGGTACGGTATCCGACGCAGCCACCAAAGAAGCTGTGCCGTTTGCCACCATTCAGTTTGCAGGCACCACCATTGGTGTGCGTGCCGATATCGATGGCCGTTATGAACTCCGCACGACACAAACGGTTTCGCAAATCAAGGTTTCCTCTATCGGGTACAAGCCCGTTACCAAAAATATTATTCCCAACCAGGAGCAAACCCTTGGCATCAAACTTACCGCTGCATCCCGCACGCTCAATGAGTTTGTGGTAAAACCCACCAAAACCAAATACCGCAACAAAGACAATCCCGCGGTAGAGCTTATCCGCAATGTTATTGCCCGCAAGTCGCAAAACAGGATGGAGCAATACGATTATTACCAATACGAGCAGTATGAGAAAATGCAGTTTGCCCTCAGCAACGTAAGCGAAAAGCTGCGCAACCGCCGCATGTTCAAAAAGTTTCAGTTCGTATTCGACAATATAGATACTACCCGCCTTGAGGGCAAGCCCATCCTGCCTATGTACCTGCAGGAAAGCATTGCAGCCAAATATTTCCGCAAGGATCCTAAGAAAACAAAATCATTTATCACCGCTAATAAAGTGGTGCGTTTTGACCAATATATCGACAATGAGGGGCTTAACAAATACATGAAGCACCTGTACCAGGATATTGATATTTACGACAACAACATTACCATTCTTACCAACCAGTTTCTGAGCCCCATTGCAGAGTCTGCACCCACATTCTATAAATATTTTATTACCGATACCCTCCGCAGCGATAGCGGCCAGCTCGTTAAACTGTCGTTCTTTCCCCGCAACAAAACCGATTTTCTGTTCCAGGGCGATCTCTACATTTCGCTGGACAGCAATTATGCTGTGCAAAAGGTAGACATGACGGTAAACAAAAACATTAACCTGAACTGGGTACGCGAACTCAAGGTGATGGAAACCTTTGAACGCAACGCGCAAGGCAAATACGCCATGGTGAAAAACGATGTGATGGCCGATTTTGGTGTGGGCAAAGACAATATGGGCATCTTTGGCGAGCGTATGGTTACCAACCGCAATATGGTAGCCAACCTGCGCCAGCCCGATAGCCTGTATGCCGGGCCCGATGTGGTAACCGTAGCCGATGCTGCTAAAAAAGACGACCAGTACTGGGCCGGCAACCGCCATGAGCAACTGACTACGGCAGAGGCCAATACTTACCAAACAGTAGACAGCCTGCAACGCATGCCTTCGTTTAAGCGGGTACTCGATGTAGCCACTATACTCTTTGCAGGCTATAAAAGCTTTGGCCCGGTAGAGATAGGCCCCATCAACACGTTTTATAGTTTTAACCCGGTAGAGGGTTTCCGGCTGCGCGTAGGTGGCCGCACTACGCCACAGTTCAGCAAAAAGATCAATTTCGAAACCTATGTAGCGTATGGTTTTAATGACCAGCGCCCCAAATATTATATTGGCGGCACCTACTCATTGACCAACCGTTCTATCTACGAATTTCCGGTAAGGTCTATCCGGGCCAGCTTCCAGCGTGATACCAAAATTCCGGGACAGGAGTTGCAATTTGTTCAGGAAGATAATTTCCTGCTGTCTTTTAAACGGGGTGTAAACGACAAATGGCTGTACAACGACATTGTAAACATCGATTACCTGCACGAGTTCGACAATCACTTTTCTTACAAACTGGGCCTAAAGTATTGGACCCAGGAAGCAGCCGGAGGTTTACACTTTACCCAGGCCGATGGCCCGATGGCAGGGGTGGACATGAAAGACGTAACCACATCAGAAGTATCGCTGGAGCTGCGCTGGGCACCTAAGGAGCAGTTTTACCAGGGCAAATCGTACCGCATTCCTATTTCTAACCGCTACCCCATTTTCACGTTCAGGGCTATAGCGGGGTTCTCCGATTTTCTCAACAGTGGTTACCGGTACCAAAACTTTACCCTTAACGTTTACAAACGGTTTTACCTGTCTCAGCTGGGTTATACCGATATAGTAGCCGAGGGCGGTTACATTAACGGGCAGGTGCCATTTCCATTGCTTACCATTCACCGGGCCAACCAGACTTACAGCTACCAGTTGCAATCGTACAACATGATGAACTTCCTGGAGTTTGTAAGCGACCATTACGTGAGCCTCAATATCGACCACAATTTCAACGGGTTCATCTTTAACAAGATACCGGTCATCAAGAAACTGAAATGGCGCGAAGTAGTTACGTTTAAAGGACTCTATGGCGGCATTTGCAAAGAAAATGATCCGGCTTACACTGCCGGACTGCTCCAGTTCCCTACCGATATTATTGGCCGCCCTACAACGTTTTCGCTGGCCGGGCAACCGTATATAGAAGGCAGTGTAGGCGTAGCCAACATCTTTAAATTTTTCAGGCTGGATCTGGTTAAAAGATTCACCTATCTCGATAATCCCAATGTATCCAGCCTGGGCCTGCGCTTCAGGTTCAAGTTCGATTTTTAAAGTATAAGACCATGACAAACCAGGAAGCCATTATTAAACCCAAAACCATGCGCGACAGCCTGCAGCAGGGTATTTATAAAGTCATTAACCCGTTTGTGAGAATGCTCATTAAACTGGGGCTTACGCCTAATGCCATTACCACCATCGGGCTTATCCTGAACATTGGTGTGGCGGTTATTTTCATTGTAGGCGCAGAAGAAGGCCACCGGGGCGATTTCACCTGGGTGGGCTGGGCCGGCGGCCTCATTCTTTTTGCAGGGCTGTTCGATATGCTCGACGGGCAGGTAGCACGCCTGGGCAATATGAGCAGCCGCTTTGGCGCTATGTACGATTCGGTGCTGGACCGCTACAGTGAGCTCATTATGTTCCTGGGCATCTGTTATTACCTGGTGGCGCACCACTATTTTCTAAGTTCACTTTTCGCGTTTATAGCGCTCATTGGTTCTATGATGGTGAGCTACACCCGGGCCAGGGCCGAAGGTATGGGTGTGGAGTGCAAAGGCGGTTTAATGCAACGGCCGGAAAGGGTTATCACCATTGGGGTTACCGCTTTGGCTTGCGGCATTACCGCGGGTATGATTGGCGGCGATTACAAACTGTACATTCCCGGCATTCCATTCCATGTGTTTGAAACCATGACCATCTTTACCCTGCCGCTTACCGTGCTGGCCGTAATGACCAATATCACTGCATTTGGCCGTTTGCGTGAAGCTAAAAAAGCGCTGGACGCACAGGATGCACAGCAAAAATCGGGACGCACAAGTACTTTCATTGCCCTGGCCATGATCGCTACTACTGCGCTTACCGCATTGCAAAAACCAGTGCAGGCTGCACCGGCCAACAACAACAAAACCAGCAATTTCCCCATACCTCCGGTAGACAACAAATTGTTGTTTTACGTGCAGCGCACCAGCAATGCCAATACCATCATGTATGAGCTGAACCTTAAAGCAGATGGTACACTGGACGAGGAAAACCCGGTACACCCCTACTGGATAAGGTATACCGAACAAGGCCAGAAAGCCGAGCTTAACTACATTCAACGCAAATATGCCTATGGTGTAAAAACCCGGCCAATGCCGAACAACAATGGCAATAAAACCTGGGAGGTATTATTTGTATCGTACAAGAAAAAACCGCTGTACCTGAGCAAAGCCGCCGATCATAAGTACCACATTTTTACCCTCATCAACAACAAAATGCACATCCTCAACAGTGTGTGGGTGCAAATCGAGGGTGGCTCATTCTGGGTGCCCAATGTGGTATATGTGGAACTGAAAGGTACCGATGCCGCTACCGGCAAAAGCGTGGTAGAGCGCTTTGAGCCTTAATGTTTTTTTAGCACTAACAACCACTCCCGATTATAAACAACATGGACAACACTTATTCCAATACTACCCCGAAATCTGCGCGCAGCTGGGCTATCATGCTTCTGCTCTCGCTGGGGTATCTTGTACTGTCGTATTTACTCATTGGCTTTAAACCAGAGCAATTGTTCCTCATTGGGTTGGTGAATGTATTGTATTTCGCATCTGCGCCAACGCGTAAATTCATCATCGGGTTTTCGATCTTTATCGTGTACTGGATCATTTTCGATTACATGAAGGCTTTTCCCAACTATTGGGTAAACCCCGTGCATATCGAAAGCCTCTACAACCTGGAGAAACAGCTTTTTGGCATACATACCAATGGTACAGTGCTTACGCCCAATGAGTTCTTTTTACAGCACCACTATCCGGCGACAGATGTATTAGCAGGCATTTTTTACCTGTGCTGGATTCCGGTACCGCTCATGTTTGCAGGGTACCTGTTTTATACCAACCGCAAAGCTTTTCTGCACTTTTCACTGGCTTTTGTATTCATTAACCTCATTGGGTTTGTGATCTACTACATTTATCCGGCTGCGCCGCCCTGGTATGTGCAGGAGTATGGTTTTACCTTTCATGCGGCTACGCCGGGCAATACTGCCGGGCTGGCCCGTTTCGACCAGTTCTTTGGCGTGCAGATCTTTCATGGCTTATATGCCAAAAGCTCCAATGTATTTGCAGCCATGCCTTCGCTGCACTCGGCTTACCCCGTTATTGTGCTGTACTACGCCTTAAAGCATAAGTTATATAAAGCTGTACCGTTCTTTGCCCTTGTAATGGTGGGCATCTGGAGCGCGGCGGTCTATACCAGCCACCACTATGTGTGCGATGTGCTCAGCGGAATCACCTGCGCAGTACTGGGCTTGATACTCTTTGAGAAAGTATTATTAAAAAACAAAGCCATCACCAGCCTGATCAACAGGATGTTAAAAATGATGGCATAAGTATTATTTCATCAATACAATTATTTAACAATAAAACCGTTCAACTGGCATTGAAATTGAAACTGGTTTAAGTATGCGTTTCCGCGGCAAAAGCGCTTCCCTGCTCAGTTTAAGATAGGCCGGTTTAAAACGGTCGGCCACCATTTGTATAATTTAAATATTTTTGCATTACAGGCAGGTGTAGTGCATCTGTTCGGGAGAATACCATGGGAATTACAGAACGAAAATTAAGACAACGTAAAGCCATCCGGAGCAACATTCTGAAAACCGCCATCGACATTGCAAAAAACGAGGGCTGGAAGTCTGTGTCTATCCGGAAAATTGCCGAGAAAATCGAGTACAGTACACCTGTAATCTATGAGCATTTCGCCAGCAAAGAGGCTTTATTACAAGAACTGGAGCAAGAGGGTTTCCGCCTGATGCGGGTAAAACTGCTTAGGGTAAAGGAACATGAAAAAGATGCGCAGGAGCTGGTGCAGAAACTGGCTATGACCTACTGGAGTTTTGCCTGGGAGCATATTTATTTCTACCAGGTGATGTTTGGCCTCAACGGCAACGGAAGCTGCCATACCGAAAAACGGATGGATGCACCACCCGATTATGCGGTAGAGACTATTAACATTATGACCGACGCGCTCCACCATCTGAACGAACAGATAGATCAGAAAGAAATCGTGCTCAACTGGTTTGCATTAACCCACGGCTTTATTGCCCTGGCTATGAACCAAAAAATTGTACTGAGCCAGGAAGCGGTAACCGAAATGTACCAACGGGCCATTCAGCGGTTTACCAAAAGCGTAAAAGACGAAAGTATAATGTCGATATAAGATTTGTGGCGGGAGTTTTCCCGCCTTATTTTTGCAACATGGCAGGACAGAACAGAGCAGATATTTATCCCGGACTCGAAGTAGATATTATCCTAAAGCAGGACCAGCGCAGCGGCAAACGTACCCGTGGCATTGTTAAAGACCTGCTCACCAGTGCGCCTTACCACTCCCGCGGTATTAAAGTACGCCTCGAAGACGGCCAGGTAGGCCGCGTAGTGCATATTGTGATTGAAGATGAAGATTAACATCCTTCTGCTTACATAACCCTTAATGCTTCCTTACCGGGAGCATTTTTTTTGCGCCCTCAACTGCCAGAGCAATTCTAATGTATCATCAATGATGAGACCTGGCAGAGGAACAACATCTCTCAATAGCAAATATTTTCTAGGCTGAGATCCTGCTTCCCGCTCATACTTCGCGGGTGCAGGATGACAACACCATTCAAGATCCCTTGCTGCTGCATCCCCCCTGCGCCCTTGCGTGTCGCTTATCCTTACTTCCGCTGCGTCCCCGCATCTGGCGGGGCAGGCTGTTGCGCCGCCGTGAGAAGTGGCCTTCGACAGAGCCTGTCCCGCCCATGCGGGGCTCAGGCGCCCGTGAATAAGAGCCCCTTTGCGCCTTTGCGTGAAACCACCTCGCGCTGTTCGCCGTGCCGCTGTGTCCCCGCATTGGCGGGACAGGCTCCCGTGAGTATTTCCCCCGTTTCCCCTCCAATCTTATTATTCCCTTAACATTCCCTCCCGCTTATTTTCCGTAACTTCATATCTATAGATTTAAACAATCATTTACTAATTTAAATTTTATCGCATGGAAAATCTGTTTAGTAACCAGGTAGCCCTGGTAACAGGTGCCGGATCCGGCATTGGAGAAGCTACAGCCCTGTTGTACGCCAGGTATGGTGCAAAAGTGGTGGTATCGGACATCAATGAAAAAGGTGGACAGGCAACGGTAGATAAGATAGTAAAAGCTGGCGGTGAAGCCATTTTTGTAAAAGCAGATGTAAGTAAACCCGAAGAGTGCGAAGCGCTGGTAAATGCAACAGTTAAAGCATACGGAAGACTCGATATGGCTTGCAACAATGCCGGCATAGGCGGAGAATCGGCCGCGGTGGGCGACATGAGCGTAGCTGGCTGGGATAAAGTAATTGCCATTAACCTGAGCAGTGTATTCTATTGCATGAAATACCAGATTCCTGCAATGCTTAAAAACGGTAAAGGCGCTATTGTAAATATGGCTTCGATATTAGGCCAGGTTGGCTTTGCCAATGCTGCGGGTTATGTAGCGGCCAAACATGGTGTGGTGGGCCTTACCCAAAACGCAGGCATTGAATATTCTGCCAAAGGCATTCGTGTAAACGCGGTAGGTCCAGGTTTTATCAACACCCCGCTGCTCGACCAAATGGACGATGCAGCTAAAAACATGCTCATAAGTCTACATCCGATAGGCCGGTTGGGCAAGGCCGAAGAAGTAGCCGAACTGGTTATTTTCCTCAGCTCAGATAAAGCCTCATTCATGACAGGTAACTATTATCCGGTAGACGGTGCTTATCTGTCCCGGTAACAAACATAAAAAGGGAGACTGTAGCAGTCTCCCTTTTCCTATATACTTATACTTATTTTAGGCTTCCGGTTTCTCTTCTTCCGGCTCTGCATCTGCTATTAACAGAATGCCCGTTTTCGTAAGGCTTATTTTTTGCTGCTTATACAATGACCCTGTGGTCATTTTGAACGTTTTTTTACTCATACCAAAGAATGCGTAAATCTCATCGGGATCAGATTTATCATGGTAAGGCAGGTAACCATCATTCTCTTTCAGGAGGCGCAGGATTTTGCCGCTTTCGTCTTCTACCCTGTTTTTATACCCCTGCTGGCCTATTACCACATCTATCTTATTATCGGGACGAATGGTCTTTACATGGCCCTGCATACGATCGCCGGGTTCGAGGTTACGGTACACTTCGTTAAAATGCAGCAAGCCCAGGTGCTGGTTATTGATCACCATCATATAACCCAGATCGGTCTGGCGGAAAACAATAAGATCTACCACTTCACCTTCGGTAACAAACAATTCTTCATTACTCAGCGTTTTTTCAAACTTCTGGGTAGCGGCTACACGCCCGGTTTGCTCATCCAGGTATATCTGTACCAGGTATTTGCCACCTTCGCGCATACGGTCGGCCTGCTGCGATAAGGGTACAAACAGGTCTTTCATCAGCCCCCAGTCCATAAAAGCACCCACGCGTGAAGTACCCACACATTTGAGCGAAACAATATCGCCCACTATGCCAAAAGGCTTCTGCGTAGTGGCAATGAGACGGTCTTCAGAATCGTGGTATACAAAAACTTCTATCTCATCCTCCACCCTTAATCTATCGGGCATAAAACGTTTAGGGAGCAGGATATCCACATCAGAATCCATACTGCCCAGGTAAGCGCCAAAATCTTTTATTCTTAAAACGGTGAGCTTGTGAAACTGCCCGGCTGTGATCATAAACGGTAAAATATCCTGCAAAGGTACGATTCTGGATGCTATGTCTGATGGCTGATGTAAAGATGGCTGATTTGAGTGCCATCCCGGCTACAAAGACCTGCCCGATCGCTGATGGCTTATGTTATGATCGCTGATTTGCAGCAATTACGGTGCAAAAAACCCAACCTGCCAGAGCCTGCCCCCCATGCGGGGTCCGGAGGTCCTGTCAGGTTAGGGTAATTATAATCTATTTCTGCGGCACAAAAATCTGTTTCAACTGCTCTACCAGCATACCATTACCGCTTACACTGATGTTGCTGATCTTATCTGCGATTTTTTCCACATATTCCATTTCTTTCAGTTTCCATAACATCGCGTTCTCTTCCATCAGCTTGGCAGTGTTCAGCAAGCTGCGGGTACTGGCAGTTTCTTCGCGGCGCATGATAATATTGGCCTGGGCCTTCTTTTCGGCCACCAGCACCTGGTTCATGATCTCTTTCATATCGCCCGGCAAAATGATGTCGCGGATACCAAAGTCCATCACCACCACACCCAATACCGCCGCTTTAGCCTTAACCTGCTCCAGGATAAAGGTTCCGATGCTTTCGCGTTTTTCCAGCAACTCATCAAAACCAAAGCCTGCCACATACTCCCGCAAAGCCAGTTGAAAAGCTACGTACAATTGTTTATCATATTCTTTGTTTTCCAATGCCGCCTTTTCTACATCGGTCACCTTGTATTGCGCCCAGGCATTGATGCGCAAAGCAGCTTTGTCTTTGGTCAGGATTTCCTGGCCGTTGATTTCCAGCTGTTGCTGACGCATATCTACCCGCGCCAGTTGCACCGCAATGCCATTACGCCAGAAGGTATAAACACCAGGTTCCAGTATGCGCTCGTATTTACCATCAATCATCAGCATCGCTTTTTCGTGGTTCTCTACCGCAAAAGTGCGTACAAAGCCCGCTACTTTAGGCAATTGCAGTGTAGCCCGGTCTATAGGTTCGGTAATCTCCAGTTTACCGATATCGGCGGTTACAAAGCTCCGTTCGGTAGCACCTTTCCAGAACGCGTAACGGCCTGTGGTCAGCACTTGTTTGAGCAACCCGTTTTCGTACATCAGGGCTATTTCATTGTCTTTTACCTCTGCTACCAGCAACGCATTAGCCAATGCCTCATCCTGCAGCAGAATGTTCAGATCTATAGCCGGCAGAAAAGGCTGCGACAGATCGAAAAGTGTAACGTCTTCGTTCCAGATCCAGTAGTTGCCTTCCTTCAGCATGCGCTGGTACACTCCGTTTTTGAACACCAGGGCTACCTGGTAAGCATTTACATTAATGCGTTTCATGTTGTTTGTATTTAGGTATTAATCATTTCAGTTAAAACAAAAAGCCGCTGCGGGGTGCCACCAGGCTGCACGGAACGGGGCGGAACGTCCGTTGGATGGTAAGGGTTTACTGGCTTCCGTTCAAGGGATTATTACCCCCAAAACATCTGCTGTAAAGCCTTAGCACCGGCAGGTAGTGTGGCCCGGTTGCAGGTGCTGCCCGGTTTGCCCTTTACACTTAAAAGAGCAAGCCCTTCGCGGCGTGTAAGCAGGCGCCTGGCAGCGACTTTAGTAACAATTCGCCATTTTTAGAGCAGCGGCGTACTGCTTCATCCATCTACAGTGAAAGTGTAGCGATGCTCAACCAATCGAGCCCCATTTGGCGTGGGAGCAGGATTCGAACCTGCATGTAAATTCCGGTATCCCTGGCGTCCAACAGCATACAGGTGGCAACTGCGCCTGCACTGCCGTGCTCTTAAAACACCGGCCCGGTTTGGCGTTTCAGGATTATACCGGCTTACCGTTTCCGGCAAGCTTTTGATGGATTGCTCCAATATTTTTAAAGATCTATTGCTGTATCACATTGTCTTTGCAAAAGACGAAGGCGTGCGGCATCCAGCAATCGGAATACGCGGTGCCCACTTCATGCCCATTGGCACATAATTTATTGGGCCCTCCGCTGCCGTCCAGTCCGCAACAACCATTCAACCGGTGTATATCTGTATGATCGTGTACCTCCAGCAGGTCTTCGAAGTTGATGATCACCGCTCCTTCGGTTCCGGGATAGTACATCCCATCAGACAGGGTATAAAACCCGGACTGTATATAATCCATGCCATCTCCTTCACCAAAAGACTGACCGTTATAACAGGCTACATCTTTACTCAATGGCTGGTTGCAGGTTTTACAGTAGATTTTCATAGTTGTTCCCTTTTGACAATACAAACCTCCAACCCAACTGCGCAGCCTTTCTGCGTAGTTCTGGGCAGCCTTATTTTTTTGAAAAATTTCTTTTAAAAACCCAAAATAAAAACAGGCCAAATACTGTACACATAAGGATTACAGCATAAAAAAAGCGCCTGAAAAATATTTTCGGGCGCTGAAAGAAATATGGATTAAAAAACCGAGCGGGATTATTTCACCCACTGTATTTGCACAAATGCACGGTGGTATTCGGTTTTAAGACCGCCCGGCTCACCGCTCCAGTCAAAGACTGCAAACACCAGGTTTAACGGGTCGCCTACTTTACGGATAGGTTTGGCCTTATGGTTTTTCACTTCATAGGTATTGGCAATGGTGCGGTAGTAGGTATAATGTCCGTCTTTTACAGCCACAGAGTCGAAACGGTGGTCTTTGGGACCATCATAATACCAATACGATGGCGCCATATCATTGACCATAATGTCTTTTTCTGAATTAAAAGTGCCCTCGGCCATCCCGGTTTCGGTAAAGCCCTGCACCGATTCGAGTGGCAACCCCTGTTTGGCAGCCTGGTAAGAGGCATTGTTAAAAGAAGCATTTACCAATATGGCTATCGGGGTATCTAATTCGAACACCAACGTAAATGGTTCCTTTTTCAATAGGCTTACCCCACCTGCCTGGCTAATCTCTTTTCCATCCTGCACAATATGTACTGTAAAAGCTTGCGCCGGCACCTGCGCAGCAGCAGAATATGCACACAGCAAAACCATTGCATAACCAACCATTTTACTCATTTTTTTTGCCGCAGAGCCTTTCATTTCCTGTAATTATTTATAGGTGCAAATATAAAAATGTGCCTGTTACAGGATGAAAATAATATGAGGATAATATTATACACGCGAATAGTTAATATAGATAAAAAACATTAATTTCATTTAGCAGAGCCTTGTTGCCAGCCAAAACCTAACCTGATATGAAACCATTCCACATTCTGTCAGTATGCCTGTTTGCGGTTTCATCTGTATCGCTGAATGCCCAGGACATTTCGCTGGAAAATTGTTTCAGGATAGCTGAAGGGCAAAACATTCTTATCCAGCAAACCCATGTTTCCTTATCGGCCCGCCAGTATAATTTAGCTGCCGAAAAAATGAATTACCTGCCTAAGCTCGATGCGCTGGCCAGCTATACCTACCTGAGCAGGCCATTGGAAATTAACCTGCAAACGGTGCGCAATGGTGTGGTAGAAGGCTCTTCGCTACAAGCGGTAAACGCTGCCAACAGTGTTTTTCGTGAAATTACCGGCAGCGATTTATCGCAGGCCTCGCAAGACCGTATTTACAACAGCTCCAAAGATATTATCAGCGCCGCCTACCCCAATTACAATCCTCCGCTGAGCAAGCAATCTTATTTCCTGGCCGGATTGGCCTTGCGCCAGCCTATATTTTTGGGCAACCGGCTCAATGCCGCACGCAATTTTGCCGAGTCGGAAGTAGCCTCTGGCCGCATCAATACCGAGCTGGTAAAGAAAGATGTGGTATATGCCATAGCCCTGCAATACATCCGTATTATGTACCTCAACGGTATGCTGCAAACCCAGGACAGTATTATTACCGCCTTTGTAAAAAACGATCACTACGGCGAGGAAATGGTAAAAAACCAGGTGCTGGCCCCTTACCAGAAAAGCTGGACCAAAGTATTGCTGGCGCAGGCCAAAACCTCCCGCAACACCCTGTTATCGGATAAGCGCAATGCGGTGATTGAACTAAACAAACTGATGGGCGCGCCACTGGATTCGAGCCTCACCATTACCCGCGTGCTGCAATACGGCGGTGCCAGCCTATCGGCAGAGCAGCACAATTTCTGGGAAGACAACCCAACGTACCAGTTGGCACAAAGCAAAATCGCTACCGCTAAAGTGGCCGAGAAAATAAACAAGACCATATCACTGCCCAACATTTTTGCGGTGGGTAACCTTAACCTGTACCAGAATGACCTGCCGGTAACGATGGCACCCTGGATGGCTGGTGTAGAAATGCAATGGAACCTGTATGGCTCCCAATCTTTCAAAAGAAAAAAAGCAGCGCAGAAACTGGTAGAGGAAGTAAAACTGGCCGAAGAAAACACCAAAGAAAGCCTGCAAATGCAGCTGGTTGTGGCCAAAAATAAAATAGAAACGGCCGCAGATGAAGTCAATACAATGGACAGTGCCCGTAAAGAAATAGCCACTACGCGTAAGCTGGTAAACGAAAGGGTGCTGAACCAGATGTCATCGCTAAAAGACCTGAACGATGTGATACTGATGCAGGCAGAGATTGAAAAGGCTTACCAGACTACCGTGCTGGGATACTATATAGCCCTGGCTACGTACTGGAACATTACCGGCACACCGCAACGCATTGCCGAGGCCATACAGTAACATTTACTCACGAACACCAATTTTGGGCATGAAATACTTTTTTAAAAACTACTGGGCGCTGCTTATCCCTATCATCATACTGCTGGTGGCGGTTATTTTCCTGTTCCGGCAATCGGCCTCGGATAGCGATGCGCCTATTGGTATGGTAGATGCGACCAATGTAGATGTAGCAGCGGAGTTTCCGGGGAGGCTGGACAGCCTTTTTGTGAAACAGGGCGATACTGTGCAGGCCGGGCAATTGCTGGCGGTGCTGCGCACCAATGAAATAGATGCCATACGCTCGCAAGCGCAATTTGCAGTGGTAGCGGCTAAAGAACAACTGAACATGCTGCAGCAGGGCCCGCGGTCGGAGCTGGTGAGCGCTACCGGAAAACTATACCAGATTGCGGAGGAACAATACAACCTGTTTAGCAAAACCTACGAGCGGATGGACCGACTCTACAATGCAGAGGTTATCAGCGGACAGGAAAAAGACATGTTTTATTTCAAATACCAGGCGGCCAAAAAAGAAATGGAAACGGCCAAGCTGAACCTCGATATGCTTAAAAAAGGTACCCGTCCCGAAATGATCAACAGCGCCAATGCTATTGTGCAGCAAGCAGAGCAGGCCTACGAGCTTCACAAATCACTGCACGAAAACAACCGCGTGCTTGCTCCCGGCACCGGGGTTGTTACCTCACTGGTGATTCTCGAGGGCGAAATCGTTTGTATCGGCTACCCGATTATGAGTGTGGAAAAAGCCAATTCCTAT
>JAVBJN010000043.1:0-67417 GCA_031546985.1 Chitinophagaceae bacterium | reverse complement strand
GATGGGTCAATCTCCCTAATTTTGGCAGAACTTCCACCACCTCAATGAAAATCCAGCCCCTAGGTTCCCGACCGGCATTATACCGGTACGGTTTTCTTGTGATGCTTATTCTTGGCCTTGCCGCCATGATCATGGCAGGTGTAAACAGAGAGAAACACAGCCACCAGCTTCACAACAACCTGCTTACCGATACGCATAATGCAACGCGTACCTTATATTATACCCAATGCATAACCGCATTGTATGAAGCAGACGCTTCTTTGCGTAATTTTTTACTTACCCGGCGGCAAGCCAACCTCGATTCTTTTCACCTGTATATAAAGCGATTAAAATCGGGGCTGGAACATATACAACAGCTTCCCCAATTTGACCAGCTCATTAAAAAACGGTCGGTACTTACAGGTAGCCTGCTGGCGCTCAATGCCCAAACCGATTCCTTGCTGGCCCATACCGAAGTCTTTCGTCAGATTGCAGAACTACGCATCCCCCCACCCCGTATTATAAAAACGGCTGGCAACAATTCGGTTACGGCAGAAGAAACGCTTCCGGCAAAAAGAACCCGTAAAAAACTGTTTGGCCGTATAGCCGATGCCATTAAAGGAAAAGACGATACCGCAGCACCTGGCAAGATCATCATACGCGAAAAATGGACTCCGGCATCCGTTACCGCGCAAGACACGATTCAACAAATGGATGATCTGCTGTTTGAACTTGCCCGTTACCGCACACTCATCAAGCAGCAGGAATACCAACTGGCTGCCGCCAACATTGGTATATTAAACCAGCTCAAGCAAGGCCTGCGCGAATTTGGCATACTGCAAAGCGATGCAATGGAAGCAGAAGCGGCTGAAAGTCGTGCCCAGGCAACTGGCCTGCTCTACAAAATAGACCGCTCTGCCTGGTTTATTTCAGGTATCGTTATACTGCTTACCCTCGTTATTTTACTCAGCATTGCGCAGTTATACCTGCACGAAAAACGGTTAAAAGCAGCACACCAAAAAGTTTCGGGATTTGCTATGGCCAAAAGCAACCTCCTCAATCATGTAAGCCACGAAATCCGCAGTCCGCTCAATTCCATATTAGGATACACCCGTTTATTACAACAAGAAAATCACCTGCCCACCCAAACCGAAAACCTCCGGGCTATAAGCCAGGCTTCAGGACTGTTGATAGAATTGGTAAATAATATACTCGATCTCTCTAAACTGGAAGCGGGACAAATGACCATACGCCAAAGCGCATTTGATCCTGAGCAAGTGATACAAAGCATTCAAAGCACCTTGCAGGTACAGGCCCATGCCAAAGCGCTGGATCTCCGCACCAAAATTCCCCGGCAGACAACGTTCCTCACGGGAGATGCCATAAGGCTGAAACAGATCTTGCTTAACCTTACTACCAATGCTATCAAATATACCCAACAGGGGCATGTAAGCCTTCAGTTGTCGCTGCAACCAACATCTCCCGGCAACGTTATGCTCTCCATACGTGTAGAAGATACCGGTATAGGTATACCGGCTCAGCAACTGCCAATGCTGTTTAATGAATTTAACCAGGTTGAGTCGAAAGATGAAACTATAGCACGCAACAGTACCGGACTGGGCCTATCAATTACACGCAGATTAGTGGAACTCCAAAAAGGCACCATCCAGGTACAAAGCGAACCCGGAAAAGGTTCTGTTTTTATGGTAAGCATCCCTTACCCCATTGCCGAAAACCAGCTTGCAAAACATCAGGTAGCCCCTGCCCCCAATATCGCAGCGGCTGGTAATACCCTTATCATTCCTCAAAAGGCGCTGATTGTAGACGACAATGAAGTAAACAGCGCCCTCACCAGTATTATGCTGCGCAAGTGCAATATACAACCGCATATTGCCAGGCATGGACTGGAGGCGCTGGAACAGATGGAACAACACCAGTTCGACCTGGTGCTTACCGATGTGCAAATGCCCCAGATGGATGGCATTACACTCATTCAGCGAGTTAGAAAAAAACACCCGGAAGTGCAGATCATTGTAATCTCGGGCTATGACGACGAAACCCTGCAACGCTTGTTGCGCCCGGTGATGGTAAACCAATACATTGTAAAACCCTTTACAGACGAAGATCTTAAGAAACAGCTGTGCCGCAGTTTTCCGAAAGCGGGTTATTGTGATAAGCTTTCAGCGGAGAAATCATAAACAAGGTATTAAGAGCAAAAAAACAGCAAGAATAGTTCCTTTTCAAATGGCGAACTTTGCCCGAATGCAGGTCGCAACATTTTGCATATTGATCGCACCTTATTAAGGATGGCACGGTTTTGTGATTACCGCATTGATAATCAAAGGACTTTTGTAGAAATATATCTTCCCTGGCATTAAACCATGGTTTATTATGTTAGTCTAATACCAAATTTATGTTTTTGAGAAAAATAATTGCCACCACCGTCCTGCTATCCATATCCCAGCTCATTTGGGCGCAAACCTTTAGTGTAAAAGGAAAAATCAACGACAATGGTTCTAAAGATCCATTGATTGGTGTAACCATCATACTTACCCCTGCCGGCGATGCCACCCAGAAAAAAGGTGCGGCTACCGATATCGATGGCAACTTTTCGGTAAACGGTATTGCGCCTGGCAGCTACAATATGCTGGTAACCTACCTGGGCTATACCGATTATAAAAGAGCGATTAAGATTGCAGATGCAGATCTTAACCTGGGCACTATTGGGCTGGCAGCTTCGGCCAAAAACCTGAAAGATGTGGTGGTAGAAGGTAAAATGATACGCACCCAGCAATTGGGTGATACCAGCCAGTTTAACGCGGGCGCTTTCAAAACCAACCCCGATGCCAATGCCGAAGACCTGGTAAATAAAATGCCGGGCGTATCCTCTGCCGATGGTACCCTGAAAGTGAATGGGGAAGAAGTAAAAAAAGTATTGGTAGACGGTAAGCCTTTCTTTGGCGACGATCCCAACATGGCTATGAAAAACCTGCCTGCCGAAATCATCGATAAAATACAGGTATTCGACAAAACCAGCGACCAGGCACAGTTTACAGGCTTTGATGATGGCAACACCGAAAAAACCATCAACATTATTACCAAAAGGGGTAAGAACCAGGGCCAGTTTGGTAAGGTATATGCAGGTTATGGTACCGACGACCGCTACATTGCCGGAGGCAACCTCAACTACTTTAACGGCGACCGCCGAATTTCGGTAATTGGCCTGTCCAACAATATTAACCAACAGAACTTTAACATGCAGGATCTGCTGGGTGTTACCGGTAGCAGTGGCAACTCCCGCGGCGGTAGCAGCGCCAGACCATCTATGCCCGGCCGTGGCGGAGGCAGTGCAGGCAATTTTATGGTAGGGCAACAGGGCGGTATCACCACCACCAACGCTATTGGTTTAAACTACTCCGACAACTGGGGTAAGAAAATAAAAGTGAGCGGCAGCTATTTCTTTAACAATACGAAGAACGAAAACAACAGCAGCCTGGAGCGCACTTATTTTACCCCTACCGATAGCGGCCTGGTATACCACGAAAACAATACCAGCGAAACAAAAAACAACAACCACCGTTTTAACCTGCGCCTGGAATACAATATAGACTCCAGCAACAGCATTATTCTAACGCCTTCTGTTAACTTCCAGAACAACCAGAAAACCACTACCACTTACGGGGTTAACACCATTAACAGCGATGTGCCGCAGAGCTCTACCAACAACAACAGAACGGCCTCTAACAGTGGTTATACCTTTAGTAACGACCTGCTCTACCGCCACAAGTTTGGCAAACCCGGGCGTACCATTTCGTTCAACCTGGGAACATCTGTTAACCATAAAACAGGCGATACCAAGCAGTATACACTAAACGAATACTACCAGGGCCTTACCGATACCAACCTCATTAACCAGCAAAGCCATTTGCTGAATGATGGTTATACCCTGTCTGGCAGCCTTACCTATACCGAGCCCATCACCAAAACAAGCCAGCTGATGTTCCGGTACGCGCCTTCTTACAACAGCAGCAAATCCAATAAAGAGACGTTTAATTACGATAATGTAAGCGATACCTACAACCAGTTCGACACCCTGCTGTCTAACAAATACAACAATACTTACCTCACACAGCGTGGTGGCATCAGCTACCGCATTACACAGCAGAAACTTAATTTCATGGCAGGTGTGGATGTGCAGCACGCAACCTTGAATGGAGAGCAGTTTTTCCCCAACTCATTTAATCTCGAAAAAACCTTCTTCAATGTGCTGCCACAAGCCATGCTGAACTACAAATTTTCGAAAACCCAAAACCTGAGGGCCAACTACCGCACCAGCACCAATGCGCCCTCTATTTCTCAATTGCAGAATGTAATAGACAATAGTAACTCGCTGCAACTTACTACCGGTAACCCCAACCTTAAACAAAGCTATAGCCACAACCTGATGGCGCGCTACAGCTCCAATAATGTAAACAAAGCCACCACGTTCTTTGCCATGCTGAGTGGTACTTATACCCAGGATTATATCGGTAACAGTACACTTATCGCTACCAAGGATACCGTTATCGGAAATGGTGTGGTGCTCAACAGGGGCAACCAATTGAGCCTGCCTGTAAACCTGGATGGCTACTACAACATGCGTGGTTTTATAACCTACGGTATGCCGCTTGGCTTTATGAAAAGTAACCTGAACCTGAACACCGGCGTTACTTATGCCCGTACACCCACCCTCATCAACAATATCAAAAACCTGAGCAACAATTACGGGTTGAATGGTGGTGCGGTGCTGAGCAGCAACATCAGTGAGAACGTAGATTTTACCATAGCGTATATGGGTAATTACAGCCAGGTAAAAAACACGATCCAAAGCCAGTCAGACAATAGCTATTACAACCAAACCGCCACTGCTAAGATCAACTGGATTACATTCAAGCGCCTGGTATGGAATACCGACATCAGCTACACCTCCTACACCGGTCTTAACCAGTCGTTTAACCAAAACTATGTGCTGTGGAATGCTTATGTAGCCTACAAATTCCTGAAAGACCGATCGCTGGAAGTGAAACTGAGCGCATTTGATATCCTGAAACAAAACAACAGCATTGCCCGCAACATTACCGATACCTATATTGAAGACAGCCGCACCCAGGTATTGCAGCAATACTTTATGGTAACCCTTACCTACTCGCTCCGCAAATTCGCGTCGGCATTTAGCCAGGGTAATAATAAAACCGAATCTGATGATCGCCCAATGATGCCGCCTCCCGGTATGCCCCGCCCTGGTGGCTTTGGCGGACCCGGTGGCCCTAATGGCCCTGGCGGTTTAGGTGGACCCGGATTTTAAATCATAAAAAAAAGAGAGCTTAACCGGCTCTCTTTTTTTATTCGTGCAGTTGGGGTAAGGTTACCTCTACCCTGGTGCCTGCCGGGTTTCCGTCTTCGTCGTATTTATCGATCACCCTTACCGTTATGTTCATTAGGTGCGAGCGGTTAATAAGGGCAATGCGGTCGTTAATATTTTGCATCGCTACCGGTTTATGCGATTTGGAATATAATTCTTCTTTCAGCTTGCGCGCGGCCTCCCGCCCTATGCCATCATCTTCTATCACTACCATGTATTCTTTGTGGTCTATGTCTTTAAATCCTATCCAGATGTTTCCTTTGGTCATCCGGTGAAACACCCCATGGTTCACCGCATTTTCAATAAATGGCTGAATGATCATTGCCGGGATACGCAGCGAATAGGTTTCCAGCGATTCGTCAATATCCCAATGCACATCAAACTTATCTTTAAACCGCATCTGCTCCAGCTCAGTATATTTGCGCAGCAGGTCTATTTCATTGTCTACACCAATAAACCGGGCTTTGGAGGCATCCAAGAACTTGCGTATGAGCTGGGCAAATTTAGTAAGATAGTTCTCGGCCATCCGCTGATCGCCAATACGCAGGTAGTACTTTATTGCATTAAGCGCATTAAACACAAAATGCGGGTTCATTTGCGATTGCAGCGCGTGCAGCTCCAACCGTGAGTAAGCCTCGGCATGCAGCTGCCGTTCTTCCTGCTCTTGCTTGAGTTGCGTTATGCGGGAGCGAAACATCCACAACACGATAAGCAAGGTAAGCAGCACAAACAACGCACGGCCCCACCAGCTTTGCCACCAGGCCGGTGTTACGGTTACGATCAGTTGTTTGTATGGTAAAATCACATTTCCGTCGTCGCTCAGGTAACTCAGCTGAAAAGTATAGTCGCCGGGTGGCAGGTTTACATACCGGGCAGAGAGGTTGCGGGTAATCACCCAATGGTTATCTACGCCCGAAAGTTTGTAAGCGTAACGGATATTGCCCAGCCGGTCCAGGTCTACGCCCACAAAACTAATTTCCAGGTTGCCGGTATTATGCTTTAACCGCACCGCTGTACGCCAGGATACCGGCCTTTCATCCACTTTAATACCTGTAAAATAAAGCCGTGGAAAAGTGCTTTGGCTCAGTTGCAGATTAGAGGGAATGGAGAGCACGCCATTGTCGGTAGCTACCAGCAAATGATTGCCCGATAGGTTCAGCGAGTTCAACCCTTCAAACAAAATGTTGCGGCTATTATTGATCCGTATTTTCTTTTCTAGCACCGGGTGGTTGGTCTCTGCATCTTTTATCGCGGCCAGGTAAATAGCCTGATCGGTACCTATCCACAAACTATCGTTGCGCAGGGTAAAATCGCGGATCACTTCGTTGTTAAAAGAGCCCAGCTCGTATGGCGTATCACCGGCTTTACGCATAAGCAGCAGCCCTTTCATTTCATTGGCTATCACATAACTTCCGTTGCGCAAAATGCCCAGCGCCGTAACCCCATCGGCTATGCTTTCCTTTCCGGCAGAGAGATGCCTGCCTTTTGCAAAACTGTAATAATACAATCCCAATGCCCCGCCCAACCAAATGCGCTGGTAGGTGCTGTCGTACACCGCCAGATCATTGCGGCGGTTATCCAGTTTTTCGAAATGCACCACACTATCGCTCAAAAACGATAACAAACCGGTAGAGGTGCGGAACAATAAAACCAGTGACTTTATTTCGGGTATCCAGAATGCTTTGGTAGTACTGGCCAGGTACCGCGATATCATATCATCGGTAAAACCCGAATTATCGAAACGGTAAAGCCGTTTAAAATCGGCTATGCGGCCGGTACGCTGGTTTACAACTTTGCAACGGCGCTGGTAAAAGTCGGATGGGTAAAAGATGAACGACCGTTTTATTTCCGGACAGTTTACCATCCAGCGGGCATCGGTTGCAAAATCGTCGTTCTTATCATTCTCCAGTATAAGCCGTGCTTTTAATGCCGTATCCAGGTCGTAAATATCGCCGTTATAAGAGGTGTAGTAATGCACCTGGCCGTAAGATGGTTTGCAGGCTTCGTACCGCACATCGGGCTTAAATCCCGGCACATAACGAATGCCGTTTTTCCATACCAGGTTGCTCACAAAATACACGCCCGAGTTCTTCGAAGTAATCCACAGGTTCTGCTTCTGATCCAGGCACTGGCTCCACAGCTGCACCCGCTCCGGCACAAAGTCGATGGGCACATAACGGTATTGAAAACTGCCTTTGTTGATCAGCACCATTCCCTTATTGCCCGATACCATGAGCTCTTTATGGTTGGACTGAAAATTGCGGATATACATTTCCTTCTTACCACAAACCTCCTGGAACGAAAACACTTTGTAACTAAAATCGGCTACGCGCAGCAACACAAAAAACCGGCGGAAAGACAACAGCAGAAATTCATTGTCTACCATCCAGGTACGTTCGGGCACCATCGTACTGTCTATAGGCAATACAAGCGGTTTCGTTTCCAACACCTTACCGGTAGGCAGGTCTACCCTTCGCAGCGTTTTATGATCCAGCAAAACCAATTCGCCCGGCGACCGGAAATATTGCAACAGGTACCGGTGCGCGCTATCGCCCGGCAATACGGCATCTGCAAAATGGCTGTAGGTAACCTGTTTTATGGAATCGCCTTCTTCGTAAAAAAAATCGCCGCCCGAAAAACCCGTAACATTAAAGTAGATCCCCCTCTCATTTTCGGAAAGGCTTATGGGCTTTAACAAACTGCTGGAAGAAGAGTGCAGGATCTTTACACTATCGTTTTCTATATAAGCCAGGTTGCGGGTAAAACTTAATACAAAAATGCGACCGCGGCGGTCTTCATACACCGCGTAGACATCATTTTTTTCCAACCCCTTCGACACATCAAAAATCTTAAAACTGTAGCCATCAAACCGGGCCAGTCCCTTGTTGGTAGCGATCCAGATAAATCCCCTGGAATCTTCTGTAATGGCGTAGACAAAATTGCTGGGCAGCCCATCCTTAATGGTAATATTCCAGTAAGGCATTCGTGGTGTGCTGGTGGTATGCAACGACAGCAACAGGCATACTGTAGCAAGCAACCAAACGCGTAAACGGAGTAAGCCCATACACACAACCACATTATTTACATACAATATAACGAAATACCGTTATATGGAATATATCCATTTGCCAATAGGCTATAAGCTGCGCAAAACCTGTTATTTTTGTAGTATTGAAGACTAAGGTGCATCCCGGCTGCGCAACAGGCGGGACAGGCTAAGAACCCGGAACACAATATGATATCATTTTCGGCCAGCAGGCCATTTATAATAGCAGGCCCCTGCGGTGTAGAATCTGCAGCGCAATTGTCGCAACTGGGTCATGCATTGCAAACCCTTCCCGTAAAATTGTTCAGAGCTGGTATATGGAAGCCCCGTACCCGCCCGGGCAGCTTTGAAGGAATGGGCGAAGAAGGCCTTAAATGGCTTACCGATTTTAAAAACGAATTCCACATTCCTATCGCTGTAGAAGTGGCTACCCCCGCGCATGTGGAACTGGCGCTTAAATACGGCATCGATGCTTTGTGGATTGGCGCACGCACTACTGTAAGTCCTTTTAATGTGCAGGACATTGCAGATGCGGTTAAAGGCGTACCCATTCCTATACTGGTCAAGAACCCCGTTAACCCCGATGTAACCCTTTGGCAGGGCGCTATTGAGCGTTTTCGCAATAGTGGCATTACCGAAATAGCAGCCATTCACCGGGGCTTTTCCTCATACGACCATACCGGCCCTTACCGCAACAAACCCAACTGGGCTATACCTATCGAATTAAGAAGGCGTATGCCTGAGCTGCCTATCATCAACGATCCCAGCCATATTGCAGGCAGGCGGGAGCTGCTGCTGGGCGTGGCGCAAAAAGCTATGGACCTGGGTTTTGAAGGACTCATGGTAGAGGTACACCCCAACCCCGAAGAAGCATGGAGCGATGCCGACCAGCAACTTACGCCCCAGGCGTTTGAAAAAATGCTGGCCGATCTGGTTATCCGCAAACCCTCTACCGAAGACAGCGCGGTGCGTGGCACACTGGAGTACTACCGCCAGATTATAGACGGTATTGATGCCGAAGTGGTAGACCTCATTGGCAAAAGAATGGAACTGGCCTCCCAACTGGGCGATCTCAAAAAGCAATGCAACCTTACGGCTTACATTCCCGAACGCTGGCAGGAAATTGTGGAAACACGCACAGAAAGGGGCAAAAAAAACAACCTGGACGCCAATCTTATATTACATTTGTTCGAACTGATTCACCAGGAATCTATCCGGATTCAGACCGAAGTCATGAACCAGGCAGCACTCAAAAATAGTTAAGCATAAAAAGGATTTTTTAGCCAATGGCACTCAAACATCACAGCGACCATTATTTACGCTTTACCCAACAGGTTGAAAACAGCCGCAATTACGTTCTCCCTTTTATTGAAGAAGCCTACCCGGTAGCGGAGGGTTACAACATTCTCGAAATCGGGTGCGGAGAAGGTGGCGTATTGCAACCCTTTCTCGAAAGGGGATGCAAATGTACCGGTGTAGACCTCGATAAAGTGAGACTGGTACTGGGTGCCGAGTTTCTCGAAAAATACGTGGCAGATGGTTCGCTGGAGTTTTCTAACCAGAACATTTACGAAGAAAGCTTTTTGAGTAAATACCAGGGCCACTTTAACGTAATTCTGCTCAAAGATGTGATAGAACACGTGCCCGAACAGGAAAAATTTATTCCTTACCTGCGCAAGCTGCTCAAACCCGGTGGTAAAATATTCTTTGGGTTCCCACCCTGGTATATGCCACACGGCGGGCACCAGCAACTGGTAAAAAATAAATACCTGGGCATGATGCCCTACATTCACCTGCTGCCCAATCCGCTGTACCGTGGCTTGCTTAAATCGTTTGGCGAAACTCCTGGCCGCATCGAAGAGCTGATGGAGATTAAGGATACCGGCATTTCCATTGAGCGCTTTGAGAAAATTGTAAAACAAAACAATTTTACCATTGCCAATAAAAGGTTTTACCTCATTAACCCTATTTACAAGTATAAGTTTAACCTTAAACCCAGGGTGCAAACGCCTATCATCAGCAATTTCTACTTTGTACGAAACTTCCTGACGACCTGCGTGTATTACCTGATCGGGTAACGCGCCTTCGACAAAGCCTGGCCCACCTATGCGGGGCTCAGGCACCTTTGAATGCTCGCATGGGTGTATTACTCATTAGTGAATTAACCCATTAACCCATTAGCACATTGAGCTTAGCATATTGATACATTGCAGTCATTAACGCATTAACTATTCCAGATGCGCCATGCGGCCTCGGCCTGCAGCACAAGCATCTCATAGCCATTTTTAAAGGTTGCTCCGGCAACCTTTCCTTTTTTAAGGAATAATGTTTCTTCAGGATTGTAAACCAGGTCGTACAGCAAATGCCCGGCAGTAAGGTATTGGTAAGGTATTTCGGGCGCCTGGTGCACATCAGGAAATGTACCCAGCGGCGTGGTGTTTATAATCAAAGTGTGCTCCGCCATCACTTGCGCTGTAAGCTCGCTGTAGCGCAGCATACCCGGCAGGCCGGCTAGGCGCGACACCAGTGTATAGGGAATATGCAATTGCTGTAATGCAAATACAACCGCTTTGGAAGCGCCGCCGGTGCCCAGTACCAATGCCCGTTGGTGTTGCGGTTGCAATAAAGGTTGCAGGCTTTCTTTAAACCCGGTTACATCGGTATTAAAACCTTTCAGCACCCCATCGCGTATCTGAATGGTGTTTACTGCCCCAATAAGCGCCGCAGTTTCATCCAGCGCCTGCAAATAAGGGATAATCGCTGTTTTATACGGTATCGTTACGTTTAAGCCTTCTAAAAGCCCTTCCCGTTTTATCAATTCCGGAAAGTCTGAAATAGCAGGTAGCGGGTAGTTGTGGTACACCGCATCGATATGCAGTGCGGCAAACTTACCCATAAAATAAGATGAAGAAAAAGAGTGGCTCAAAGGGTACCCTATTAATCCAAACTTTTTCTTCATCTCTATAAGTTGTTGATGCAATAAATAAGATCGCTTTTATTATTTGTGCTCACCACTCAGGTACAGGTGAAAGGTGTCGCCACGCAGACCAATACGCATGGCTTCCAGGGCTATAACCTCTGCCGGAGCAATATTGCCCAGGTTTACGTTGCAACTGATCAGCTCCAGGAAGTACAGTTGCTGTGCTTTCTGCGGCGCTTCCCAAATAATTTTTTCGGCAGGTATCTGCGTCAGAATTTCCTGAACCAGGCCTTCACGCACTTCTCCGCTGCCACGGTAGATACCTACATTACCGGCTTCGCGGGCTTCGGCAATCACGTAGGTAGAACCAGCTTCCAGTTCTGCCTTCATCAATTCGATCCATTTATAGGGCGGAATGATGTGCGCTGCGTCTTTAGAACCTACTTCGCTCAGCACGGTAGTATGTTTGGCCAGTTGTTCAATATAACCGCATTTTTCGGCGTGCGGTATAGTAATAGAACCATCCGATACCTCTACATAATCCAGTCCGTATTCCTTAATCACATTCACATATTCCTCGAACTGGTTACGGATCAGAAACGCTTCGAACAGGGTACCGCCAAAATAAACCGGCACACCGTATTCCCGATACACAGCAATTTTCTCTTTCAGATTAGGCGTTACATAAGCTGTACCAAAACCAAGTTTTACAAGATCTACATACGGCGCTGCTATGCCCATAAAATTGTGCACGTCAGCAATACCAAGTCCTTTATCCATCACCATGGTCAATCCTTCCTTACGGGGTTTAACACTACGGGCTGGGATTTGTAATAAGTTGAAGTTCATAGTAAAAAATTTGCCTGCCGAAAATCGGCAGGCAAAAATAGCAAACAATATGCAAATACTTAATTATTAGCTGTTAGGAACGTTTTTTATTCCTTGCGATAACATCTACCACCATCGGATGCTGCAGTATTTCGGGATTCAGGTTAAGCAGGCAATTCAGCTTTTTAGGCCCTTCTACATACGCGTTTTCGAGGTGAATCATCGCTTCTTTGGACTTACCCTGCGCCATAAGAATAGCGGCACGGTAATAGGCAAACTCTGGTTTTTCGCCACAATTGTTTATGGCTATTTCGAGTTGTATCATGGCCTCATCGTAAAATTTGGCCAGGTACAAGCCGCGCACCAGCGCCATCCATGTGGTTTTAACATTGGGTTTAAGCCGCACCGCATTCAGGTAGCATACCAGCGCTTCTTTGGCCACATCCAGCTCCATAAGGCAGTTGCCCAAAGCCATGCAATAGGTAGCATTGTCCTTATCGAGGTGCAACGCTACAGAGAAAGACTTAACGGCTTTCTCCCACTGCGATTCTTTGGCGTAAGTCTCCCCTATCCGGTAATAGATCTCGTCGTCCTCCGGATTGAGCTGCGAAGCTTTACGATAATATAACCTGGCACGGCCAAAATCTTTCTGTTTCTCCCAGCAATGACCAATAGCCTCAAAGATCACATCTTCGGGCTTGGCTATCTCCAGGTGTTTTTCCAGCACTTCAATCGCTTTTTCGTACCAGCGCAGCTTAATGTAAGCATCGCCCATGTTACGGTAGGCATATTCAAAACGCTCGTCAATGGCCACACAATATTCATACGCATCAATCGCCTTCTCATACAGTTTCATACCCTGAAACGCCGCACCCAGGTTAAACCAGGCAATGGCATTGTAAGGATCTTCGTCTGTAATGCGTTGGTGAATGGCTACGCTCTCTTCATGTTTCTTGGTAAACTCTGCCCAGAAACAGATTTTGTGCAAGGCCTCTTCGTTCCGGAAATCGTAGTCGAGTATGCGTTTAAGCGCGTAGAACACCGCATCAAACTCCTCAAACTCGTCGTATACATCGGCAAGTTCGAGCAGCAGTTCTGTTTTTTCCTGCCCGTCAAACAAGGGTATTTTATTTTCCAGGAACAGGATTACTTCTTCAAATTTTTGTTGAGAAAGCAGTACATCGCTTTGCAACAGAATGGCTTCCAGATTGTTCGGGTCTACCGAAAACAACTGATCGAGCACTTTCAATGCCTGTCCGTATTTCTTTTCGTCGGCAAGAATTTCGCCTTTGCGCAGGAGCAACCCCGCCGAAAAAGGAAATTGTTCGGTTCCGATATTGCAGGCCTGAAAGGCATCAGTGTTCTTTCCTTCAGCTACCAGATAGTCGACCAGCAATTCAAATCCATCTTCGTCAATAAAATCGTGCGGCTGATCGGCCTTCATCTTTTCATATTCACTGAGCAGGTATTCCAGTTTGTCTTCGCCATCAAAATATTCATCATCAAACATGACCCCTCCTTCTTTTTACGGTTCAAAGTTACCTTAAAATAAAAGCACCTTTTGAAATTTAACTTTTTAGATTTCCACAATATGTTATTAACATTTACCCCTACTTATAAGCTCCTGTATGGCATCATATTTCCCGGCATAATAATGATAATTCTGCGGTTGGTACGGTAGCGGGTAAAGGGCACCAGCGTGCGCTCGTCGATGTAGATCCGGTCCAGTCTTTCGAGGTACTGCAGGTCGTCTGGCAGCCTGAAAATACCACAACGCACCACATCGAGTTCCTGCATAGCGGTGAGGTCGCACAAACTCGGCGGCAGCACCGGAATCCGGTTGTACGACAGGTAAAAGAACTTTAGCTTTTTCAGGTCGCCGATACGGCGTGGAATGCTATCGATCCGGTTCTGCGAAATGTCGAGAATTTCCAGGTTGGCCATTTGGGCCAGCTCATCCGGCACCGAAAGCAGGTTGTTATTGTTCAGCCTCAGTTCGTGCACATTGGTCAGGTTACCGATAGAGGCTGGCAAGGTATACAGGTAATTATACTGTAGCGAAAGGCGTACCAGCTTGGTTAATTGGCCAATTTCTGGCGATACGGAGTCCAAAAGATTGCTGCCCAGCGATAAATCCCGCAATTCTGTCAGTTGGGCTATCTCTGCCGGTATTACTTTTATGTCGTTCTTAAACAGGTTCAGCACCCTTAGTTTGCTGCATTGAAAAAGCTCCGGCGTGGCAGAAAGGTCTGCAATACGGTTGTTGAACAATACCAGCTCTTCCAGGTTGGGAAACATAGCTACTTCTTTCGGTACTGCTTCCAGCCGGCTGGCAGCAAGGTTCAGGACTTTTACATCCTTTGGCGATTTAAGCGCGCTTTCCAGGCTGCGGAATACACCTCTGTCGTTCTGCGCCCAGAGCAATACGGGGCATAACAGGCTCAGTAAAAGGAGTAACTTTTTCATCCGGCTATTTTTTAAGGATGGACTTGTACTTGTCCATCGTGATTAATGCATACCCACGGGGCACATCAAACATCCTGGAGTCGATGGGCCTTACCTCCATAGTATCCAGCGAAAGCACCAGTTGTGTATTATCTGCCATCTCATGAGAGTCGTAATGCAGCGGCACACCAGGCAGCGGGTTTACGCCCGGAAACATGTTAAAAAAACGGGGACTGCTTACGGTAAGGTTGGTGGCGTAAAACACATCGATATGCCGGGTTGGCGATACCGTAATCTCCGCTTTTTTGGCAGGCATGCCCGATAGTTCTTTCGATTCGTCTGTTAAAGTCGTTTTATGCTCCGCATCATTGAAATTCTGACGTTTATACTCCGCATCCGTCAGTTTAAGGGCATAGTTATCGTCGCCGTTCTTTACCAGCGATATGGCCCCGTCGCCGTTCAGATCGTACAGCAGCGTATACATAAACCCGTTGTTCATCTTCATTTCCATCCTGCACTTGCCATATTTCAGGTAAAAAGTAAGCGTACCCTTACCGGTAGTGGTAGGGTCATTTGCCTTTGCGTTGCTTACCGCCGGGCCTATTAAAACGGTGTATTGCAGTTTGCCCTCCGAAAACACTTTGCCATTCTCCATACCCGGCCCGGCCTTTACCGAAAAGGCCAGCATCCATATCATTAAAACGCCAGTCAGCTTCCTCATATTATGCTTTTGCTTATACCCTAAGTTAAACAATTAAATGCAGCCTGCGCTGCACTTTTCACCCTTCGCTTACCAGTGCCTGAGCCTCGCATGGGCGGGACAGGCTCTGTCGAAGGTTTCTCGCCTTTTGCTTCTTTCATACTCAGACCTGGCCAGACCTGCGGACCTGACAAGTCTTTGAAGAGGTCTCTCTCCCCTCACCTTTGACCTCTCACTTTTCACCATTCACTATTGCCACTTCACCTCTCTCTCACTGGTGCCTGAGGCCTCTCCACAATCTGATGTAAAACAACAACAGCAGCAGGAAGATCCTGCTGCTGTTGTATATACGAATGCGTTGAAATTATTTCTTCGGCTGGTTTACACGACCACCGTTCTGTTTTTGCATTTCTTCCATCTTCTGCTGCCATTTGGAAGCCTGTACCGGTTTGGCCAGGTTTTCCTTGATGCGGGCGTGAATTTTATCTTCGTTGATGATAAAGTTCTGAATCACCCACTGCATCAGAATGCTGATTACGTTCGATACAAAGTAGTAGAAGGTAAGCGCCGCAGCCATGTTATTGAAGATACCCAGGAACATGATTGGCATGATGTAAGGCAGGTATTTCATCATCGGGTTGTTGTCGGCACCCTGCATACCACGGTTGTAGAACGCCAGTACGATACTGGTGATCGTTACCAGGATGGTAAACAGACTCAGGTGATTGCCGAGGAACGGAATGCTGAAACCCCAGGTTACAATAGAATCGTAGGTAGAGAGATCCTGTGCCCACAGGAACGATTGCTGGCGCAGCTCGATCGAAGATGGGAAGAAGTAATACATCGCTACCAGGAACGGTAATTGCAGCAAGGCAGGAATACAACCGCCCAATGGGTTAACACCCGCACTGCGGAACAGTTTCATCTGCTCCATACCAATTTTCTGCTGGTCTTCGCCATACTTCTCTTTCAGGGCATCTACCTCTGGTTTGAGTACGCGCATTTTTGCGGCCGACAGGTAACTCTTATAGGTAAAGAACGAAGTAAGCAGGCGAATGATCAAGGTAAGGATCAGGATAATGATACCGTAGTTGGTCATAAACTTGCTCAGCACGTTAAATACCGGGATAATGAGCCATTTGTTGATGTATTTAACGAAGGCAAACACACCGCTACCCAGCGGAATAATGTTTTCCAGGTCTATATCCAGTTTTTTCAGCGTCTGGTAGTGGTTGGGGCCCAGGTACATCTGCATAGGGTAAGAGAAATTGCTTTCTCCGTTGTAAGGCAGAGCAAGGGTAACCAGGTTAGAAGACACTTCTTTATTATTGGTTTCCTGGTAGCCAGTAAGCATTGCAGCGCTGTTAAAAGGCGCGTTGCGGGCAATCAGGGTAGCGTTAAAGAAGTGTGTTTTATAGCTCAACCAGCTTACGGCTTCGGTCAGGTTTTTCTCCGAAGAGGTTTTAACCGTAAAGAAGTCCTGGCTGCCGTCTTTCATTTTATAATACACCTGGTTGCTTACACGCTCGTTCTTAATGTCTTTTTCGGTATGCAGTGCAATAGCCTGCCATACCATTTTAACACCATTGGAGCTTTGGATGCCGTTCAGGTCAAAATTATAGTCTACCAGGTATTTGCCGGGAGCCAGGCTGTAGTGCTGGGCAATTTTTTTGCCGTTGCCCATATCGATTACGAAATCGATAGACTCGGTACCATCGGCTTGCTTTTGTACGCCTGTAGTCTGGAAAAACAGATCAGAAGTACGGATATCGCGGCCATTACTGGTAAAGGAGTAGCTGATAAAGTTTTTATCGCCATCAAACATTACCAACGGACCACCATCGTAGTTTTTATACTTTTTAAGTTCTACACTTTTAATGTAACCACCCTTGTTGGATAAGGTCAGTTTCACATCTTCGTTCTGGAGTACAGATACTGCCTCCGTGCCGGTTGCAAAAGTAGCCAGATCGCCGTATTGACCCTGCAAACGCAGCGAATCGCGACTAGCCGCTGCAGTATCTGCCAGCGTGGGCACATTCAGCGCCTGTTCGGCTTTTTTAACAGCAGCAATGCTGTCCTGAATGAGTTTATCTTTAGTGACGCCCTTCTGTCCCTGCTGATTTAACAATACGTATCCAATCAACAATGCAGCTAATAAGGAAAATCCAATTACCGTGTTCCTATCCATTTCAATTTCAATTGAAGCGCAAAGGTAGTAAAATGACATCATAACATGCTACCACCTATGTAAAACAAAAAAGGAAGGTTTTACCCTTCCCTTTTTCGCTTATCCTTCTTTGATTACAGATTCAAAAATTTTATTGTTGCTAAGTTTTCGCTCGTGTGCCTCTTTGGCAGCTTTTACAAAACTTACAAAGATCGGGTGCGGGTTCTCTACCGTGCTCTTCAGCTCGGGGTGGAACTGCACACCTACGAAGAACGGATGATCGGGCAGCTCTACAATCTCTACCAGTCCGTTTTCGGTATTGCGGCCTACGGCTTTCATACCGGCAGCTTCAAACTGCTCCAGGTAGGCGTTATTAAACTCATACCGGTGGCGGTGACGCTCAGAGATATGGGTTGAGCCATAGATCTGCGATATTTTAGAATGGCTGTCCAGCTCGCAGGCATAAGCACCCAGGCGCATGGTACCACCCATTTGGGTAATATTCTTTTGCTCATCCATCAGGCAGATAACCGGATCGGGCGTTTTAGCATTCATCTCGGCAGAGTGCGCCTCTTTCAGTCCCAGTACGTTACGGGCATATTCAATAACCGAACATTGCATACCCAGGCAGATACCGAAGAACGGAATCTTGTTTTCGCGCACATAACGGATGGCTTCAATCTTACCTTCGATACCGCGCGAGCCGAAACCAGGCGCTACCAGTACGGCATCCAGCGATTCCAGTTTCTCGGCTACGTTCTCTGCAGACAGGAACTCCGAATGGATATTTTTAACTTCTACTTTACATTCATTAACGGCACCCGCGTGAATGAAAGACTCCAGGATGGATTTGTAAGCATCCTGCAGCTCTACATACTTACCTACCAGACCAATGGTTACTTTGGATTTGGGGTAACGCAGTTTGTTCAAAAATTCTTTCCAGCTGCTCAGTTCGGGTTCTTTCTCTACCGGCAGTTTCATTTTTTGCAGGCATATCACATCCAGTTTTTCCTGGAGCATTTCCAAAGGCACTGCATAAATGGTATCGGCATCTGCTGCTTCAATAACCGCATCTACGGCTACGTTACAGAACAGGGCTATTTTACGTTTCAGATCCTGGTACAGCGGCGCTTCGGTACGGCACACCAGCACATCGGGTTTTACGCCAATCTCGCTCAGCATTTTTACAGAGTGCTGGGTAGGCTTGGTTTTAAGCTCTTTGGCCGCTTTCAGGTAAGGAATAAGGGTAAGGTGTACTACCAGACAGTTTTCGTCGCCCAGCTCCCATTTCAATTGACGAACAGCCTCCAGGTAAGGCAGCGATTCGATATCGCCCACCGTACCACCAATTTCGGTAATTACGATGTCGTATTTGTTGTCTTTGCCCAGCAGCAATACACGACGTTTAATTTCGTCGGTAATGTGAGGAATAACCTGAACGGTTTTACCCAAATAAGCACCTTCGCGCTCTTTGTTGATCACATACTGGTAAATACGGCCGGTGGTCACGTTATTGGCTTGTGAGGTAGGGCTGTTCAGGTAACGCTCATAGTGACCAAGATCCAGATCTGTCTCTGCCCCATCTTCCGTCACATAACATTCTCCGTGCTCATACGGGTTCAGCGTTCCGGGATCTACGTTAATGTAAGGGTCAAATTTCTGGATAGTAGACTTAAATCCCCTGGCTTGCAACAACTTAGCCAGAGAGGCCGCAATAATACCCTTCCCTAACGATGAGGTAACCCCTCCCGTAACAAAAATATACTTGGTCATAAATCGGTTTTACAAAAATTGATCAGAGTTGACCGGGCAATACGTAGCCTGAACAGAAATGAACTGTAGCGGTCGCACAAAATTAATTAAAAAGGGCAGTATAAAAAAGGAGTTATTTTTGCGGTCAAATTTTCACTGCAATGTATAAGAGTAAAAACGCGTCAGAATCGGCCACAATTATGTCGGAGCTGGTGCTGCCCAACGACACCAATACCATGGGCAACCTGATGGGAGGAAGATTAATGTACTGGATGGATATAGCGGCCGGCGCAGCGGCCATGAAACACAGCAATTGCATCTGTGTAACGGCCTCGGTAGATAATATTTCGTTCCACAACCCTATTAAACTGGGCAATCTGCTCACCATCGAAGCCAGGGTAACCCGGGTTTTCAATACTTCTATGGAGGTACACCTTACCGTTTGGGGCGAAGACCTTACCGCACAATATAAATACCTCTCCAACGAGGCTTTTATGACATTTGTAGCGCTGGATGGCAATAGTAAACCCCGCAAAGCGGCTGAGCTGGTACCTGTAACAGAAGAAGAGAAAAAATCATTTGATGGAGCCCTGCGCCGCAGACAATTACGCCTGATACTGGCCGGAAAAATGAAGGCAGATGATGCACCGGAGCTTAAAGCGCTTTTTAATCATGATTAGGTACGCCCTAAAAAGGGAACAGCCCAGAGCAAGACTACTCCGGGCTGAATTACCCCTAACCAAATCAACCTATGAAAAAGCGAGTTTAATATCGGGTTTCAATTTCTAGTACAAAGATAGATGTCGCAACTCATATTTCCAAGTACATCATCAAATTTATGATAAAAAAATGACAAAAAAAGCCATAATTTTTGACATGGACGGCGTAATCGTTGATTCTGAACCACTTTGGGGAATAGCCATGCATAAAGTTTTTTCCACAATCGGATTTAATCTTACACCAGCTGACTACGCTAAAACCACCGGTCTTAAATTAAACGAGGTAATTGACTACTGGCACAACGTGCGTCCGTGGACCAATAAGAGTAAGGAAATAGTAATAACAGAGATCTACGAAGGCGTTGAAAGCCTTATCCACACTGAGGGACACCTCATGAGCGGCATAAAAGAGTTGCTGGAACAACTAAAATCAAATGATTACAAAATAGGACTGGCTTCGTCGTCGTCCCAACGTTTGATCCGTTTCGTATTGCAGCATTTTGGCCTCACAGAATATTTTGACCACGTACATTCTGCCGAAAAAGAAGTGTTTGGCAAGCCCCACCCTGCCGTGTTTATCAGCTGCGCGCAGGCGCTAAAAACGACCAATCACCAGGAGATAATTGTAATCGAAGATTCCGTAAACGGACTCATTGCCGCAAAGGCTGCGCGCATGCGTACCATTGCCATGCCTGACGAGCGCCGAAGCAACGATCCCCGTTTTATCATCGCCGATAAAATTGTACATTCATTAACGGAAATAAACCAGCCCATGCTGGATGAAATTTTCCTGAATTAACCTGTTTTTCAGTTCACCTCCACCTATCCTTATGAATAACGCCACTACCATTGACGAAGTGCTTTTACAACTCAATGATATTATAGCCCAGTGCAAGACCGACCGGTCGCCGCTGGGCTATTTTGCTTCCCTTTACCGGAATGTAACCGCAGCGGTAAAACAAGGCATCGTGGAGCAAAAATTCCAGGACAATGCCCGCATGGAAAAGCTGGATGTGGTATTTGCCAACCGGTTTCTGGCCGCTTACCATGCCTACCGGCAAAACGAAATATGCTCGGGCTGCTGGAAAAAAGCCTTCGAAGCAGGCAAAAATGGTAACCTGATAGTGCTTCAGCACTTGTTGGGCGGTATTAACGCGCACATCAACATGGATCTGGGCCTCGCTGCGGCCGCCATAGCCCCCGGAGATGAGATATTTAAACTGGAGCAGGACTTTATGCACATCAACGATGTGCTGGCTGTAATGAGCGGAAAAGTACAGCGGCAGCTGGGAGCAGTTTCCTGGGGCATGTTCCTGTTCAGTAATATTTCGCAAAACCGCGAAAAAGCGCTCATCAATTTCTCCATAGACATGTCACGCAAGGCCGCCTGGGCCATCGCATTAAAATATGCCCTTCTACCCCAGGATTCCTGGATCAACAACCTCGATGATCTGGATAATACCGTAAGCCTGCTGGCCGATGGTGTGTTCACTCCCGGCCGGTGGAGTACCTTCCTGATCAAAGTAGTACGGTTTACAGAGCAAAAAGATGTAAAAAAGATTATAGAAATACTGGAGCAGGTAGAACCAACGGCGTGATCGCCGATCGCTGATGTCTGATTTGAACCCACCGCCCTTTGAACCTGATAGGTGGACACGAAGCATGTTACTGTCATCCTGCGTTTTATGACGCAGGAGTAAAATGCAGGATCTCTCCTCAAGATGACATTCCTCGCCCTGAAGAGATGCTGCTTCCTGCGGCGCAGCATGACATTTTACTTCGCCATTCTCTTTGCCATGCCGCCGTGAGCTTTTCCCCTTGCGTCCTTGTCTTTCCCTAGCGCCTTTGCGCGAAACACCCCGCCGTGTTCCCGCATCTGGCGGGACAGGCTGCTGCGCCACCGTGAGCTATCTCCCTTGCACCTTTGCCCTCACCTTGCGTCTTTGCGCGAAACACCCGCCGCGTCGCTGCGAGCTAATCCTATACCCCCAAAAACAAAAATCCCCCCAACGTTACCGTCAGGGGGATCTTTTTATCGATGGATTATCGTACGTCAGGGATTAACCTTCAGCACCACCTTCCATTTTCTTTTTCAGGTCTGCCAGAACACCCAGGTCACCTAATGTTGGTTTTTCAACTTTAGATTGGATGTTTTTAACAGCCTTCTTGGTTTTGTCAGCTTCAGCTTTAGCTTCTTTCTTCACTGCTTCTTTCTCTTCGTGCTTCACTTGTTCCCAAACCTTGCTGTGAGAAACCATGATACGTTTTTCGTTACGATCGAATTCGAGGATTACAAATGGCAGTGTTTCTTCAACTTCAGCCATTTTCTCGTCTTCTTTCTTCAAGTGACGGGTAGGAGCAAAAGCTTCCAGACCGTACTGCAGGCTTACTACAGCACCTTTTTCTTCCTTACGGATGATGGTACCTTCGTGAGTAGAACCCAGCGGGAAGATTGTTTCGAAAGTGTTCCAAGGATCTTCTTCAATTTGTTTGTGACCCAGGCTCAGCTTGCGGTTATCTTTATCGATGTTCAGGATGATTACATCAATTTGCTCGCCTACTTTAGTGAACTCACCTGGGTGGTTGAAACGTTTGATCCAGCTCAGGTCAGAGATGTGGATCATACCGCCGATACCAGCTTCCAGTTCAACAAACACACCGTAAGGAGTGATGTTTTTAACTGTTCCTTTGTGACGGCTGTCTACTGGGAATTTCTCCTCAATATTAGCCCAAGGATCTTCGGTGAGTTGTTTAATAGACAGGCTCATTTTGCGCTCGTCTTTGTTCAGGGTAACCACCACTGCTTCGTATTCTTCGCCCATTTTGAAGAACTCTTTAGAGTTGATAGGCTGAGAAGACCAGCTGATTTCAGATACGTGAACCAGACCTTCTACACCAGGCAGAATTTCCAGGAACGCACCGTAATCTTCGATGTTTACTACTTTACCTTTCACTTTGGCACCTTCAACGATGTCTTCACTCAGGGTATCCCAAGGGTGAGCAGTCAGTTGTTTCAGACCAAGGCTGATACGTTTTTTCTCATCATCGAAGTCCAGTACTACAACGTTCAGTTTCTGACCGTTATGCAGCACTTCTGATGGGTGAGATACGCGGCCCCATGAAATGTCGGTAATGTACAGGAGACCATCTACGCCGCCCAGGTCGATGAACGCACCGAAATCGGTAACATTCTTGATAGTACCTTCCAGTACCTGACCTTTTTCGAGCTTGCCGATGATTTCGCTGCGTTGAGCTTCGATATCGCTTTCGATCAGTGCTTTGTGTGATACTACGGCGTTGCGGATAGCTTCGTTGATCTTCACTACCTTGAACTCCATAGTTTTACCCACAAACTGATCGTAATCAGTAACAGGTTTAACGTCGATCTGAGAACCTGGCAGGAATGTTTCCATACCGTGAACATCTACGATCAAGCCGCCTTTTGTCTTAGAGGTAACAGTTCCGTGTACCACTTCGCCGGTTTTGTAAACTTCGACGATTTTTTGCCATGCACGCAGCTGACGAGCTTGCTTGCGGCTCAGGTGGAGATGACCATTGCGGTCTTCTTTTTCTACCACCATTACTTCTACGTCTTCTCCGATTTGGATAGCGGGTAAGTCGCGGAATTCGTTAAGGGAAATCAAACCATCTGATTTGAACCCGATGTTAACGATAACATCAGTTTTGGTCAGACCAACGATTGTACCGTTGATCAGTTCGGCCTCTTCAATGCTTTTGAATGTGCCATCGTACGCTTGCTCGTACATGTCGCGGTCCTCTTTACTGTAAGATGCCACGTTACGCTTGTCAACGCTCCAATCGAAGTCGTCGTGTGCGGTTTGAGTCTGGAGATTTTTTTCTTCCGTCAAGTTTTAGTTCCTCCTTTTAAAGAAAATTTTTGGACTGCAAAGATACGCGTGCTATTGGAATATCCAAAATTTAATACTATATAGTAGAAAATCTTTCCAAACCATCCCTATATCCCGGCCTTCCGCTACCTGCAAAGTTCATAAATAAAGTTAAAAATTAGCTTCCCTTTATTTTTCGGCGTTACTTTGCGTAGACAATTTTTAGCTTGTACCGTTACTAACCATGAAGACGTTTAATATTCCCGTACATTATAAGAGTTCCGTTATTTCGGCCATCAAAAAAAGCCGTAAAAATGCCGACAAATTAAAAAAGGACTATACCCCAACCCACCTGCAACTGGGGGAGCTGGATATTTTCCTGGCCCGGCACTTCGGATTCTGCTACGGGGTAGAAAACGCTATTGAGATCTCCTTTCGCGCCGTGGCCGAAAATCCCGGGAAACGCATTTTCCTGCTCAGCGAAATGATTCACAACCCCCAGGTAAACGCCGACTTGCTAGACGCTGGCGTACAGTTTATTATGGATACCCACGGCACCTTGCTGATGGATTGGAACGAGCTGAAGCCCGAAGATGTAGTCATTATTCCTGCCTTTGGCACCACCATAGAAATAGAAGAAAAGCTAAAAAGCCTGGGCATTGAACCCCAGCGCTACAATACCACCTGCCCGTTTGTAGAAAGGGTATGGAACAAAGCCGAGCAAATAGGCGAAAAAGGCTATACCGTAGTAGTACACGGCAAACCCAAACACGAAGAAACCAAAGCCACCTTCTCGCACAGCCGCAGCAGCACCCATACGGTGATTGTAAAAGATATGGACGAAGCCATACTGCTGGCACAATATATTAGTGGCGAAAAAACGGCAGATGCCTTTTATACCGACTTTAAAGACCAGTACTCCGAAGGCTTTGACCCGGCCATACACCTTACCAAGATTGGTGTGGTAAACCAGACTACCATGCTGGCCACCGAAACCCAGGGCATTGCCGATTTTCTTAAAAGTGTGATAATCAGGAAGTTTAACCTCACCAAAGATAATTTGCAGGATCATTTTGCAGACACCCGAGATACCCTGTGTTATGCAACCAACGACAATCAAACTGCCGTAAAAGGGCTTTTAGATACCCAGGCCGATCTGGCTATTGTAGTAGGTGGTTATAACAGCTCCAATACCTCGCACTTGGTAGAGCTTTGCGAAGAACAATTGCCCACTTATTATATTAACGCGCCGGATAAGTTAATTTCTCCTACCACGATCTCCCATTGGGATTTTCACAACAAACGGGAATTGACTACCGAAAACTACCTGCCTGCAGGCAAACCAGTAAAAATACTGATTACCAGTGGCGCTTCCTGCCCCGATGCGTTGGTAGAAGAAGTAATAGGCCGTTTGGCTGGCTTTTTCCCTCACGCGACTGCAATGCTGGAAAAAGCCACCGAAAACTTACTGGCTGACTAATTCTTTACGTTCCTCTACCCATTTCAGGGCCATTTTAAGCTGTTCTTCCATAGTCAGGTGACTATTGTCGAGCACCAAAGCGTCTTTGGCCTGGCGCAAAGGGCTTATTTCGCGGTTGGAGTCGATGTAGTCGCGCAGCTCCAGGTTGTGCCGCACTTCATCGAGGGTAATATTATGATTGGATTCGTACAATTCCTGAAAACGCCTTTTTACCCTTATTTCGGGCGAAGCGGTCATAAATATCTTTAATTCCGCATCCGGAAACACCACCGTACCAATATCGCGGCCATCCATTACAATACCTTTTTTTAACCCAAACTCCTGCTGCTGTGCCACGGCAAACTCACGAATGGCTCCTACAGCTGCCACTTCACTCACCTTATCGGCCACAATCAGATCGCGGATATAGGCTTCCACATTTTCTCCGTTCAGGTGCATTTCCGACTTCAAAGTAGTTGGGTTCAGCTCAAAGCTCAGGGTTATATCTTCCAGCGCTTTTTTTACCTGTTCCGGGTCTTCCCAATTCATCCTGTTTTGCAGAAAATACAAGGTAATGGCGCGGTACATAGCACCACTATCCACATACGTATACTTCAGTTCACGAGCCATTTGTTTGGCCAGTGTGCTCTTTCCGCAACTCGAAAATCCATCGATCGTCACTATAATTTTCTTTGCCATAATAATTGTTCGGGATAAACAGTACAGATAATACTTTACGTAATAAAAGTTATTTGTATTTTAGGATTCAAAATTATAAAATATTACGCCGATATGTTAAAAAGTCTACGCTCAATCTTTGCAACGGCTTTATGTGTTACCGGTTTGGCTGCAAATGCACAAACTACTGTGCCTCATGCAATTTGCGGTACAGATCAGGTACATGCCAAGCTAATGCAGCAAGATCCGGCTTATGCACAAAGTGTAAACGGATTCAAGCAATACTGGAGCAATTACGCTTTAAGCCATTCCAACAGTATTATCTTGAATACGCCCAATGGAATCGTGTATGAAATACCGGTAGTGATTCACGTAATCCACACCGGCGGTGCCGTCGGTACTGTATACAACCCTACCCAGGGCAGGTTGGACAGCATGATTACTTATGTAAACCAATCGTTTGCAGCTACATGGACGGGATACCCTACTCCTACCACAGGTGGCGCATATGTACCCATCAGGTTTGTACTGGCTAAAAGAACCGGTAACTGTACCGCTACCAATGGTATTAACCGGGTAGATGGCCGTGTGTTGCCTAACTACCAGCAATTTGGCGTAAACAGTAACAATACCAATGGCGAAGACGAGATTGATGTAAAAGCACTCAGCATCTGGTCTAATAAGGATTATTACAACATTTGGGTAGTAAATAAGATAGACGGCGAAGACGGCGTGAGTCCTACCGGATCTTACACCGCAGGATTTGCATATTACCCAGGTGCTCCGGCCGATCGTGATGGTATGATTATGATTGCCTCTAAAGCGAAAGCTGGAGAAATCACAATTACCCATGAACTGGGTCACGCCTTTAACCTGGCGCACACCTTCCAGGGCGCTACCGGTGTAGGTGCTGGCAATTGCCCTTCCAATGCCAACTGCGCAGTAGATGGCGATGGTGTGTGCGATACAGACCCACATGACCTGGACCATTTCCAATGCAGCACCAACCCTTGCGGCGGTACTACCGTATTGCGCAACTTTATGTCATACTCCGGTTGTCAAAACCGTTTTACAGCTGGCCAAAGCACACGTATGGTGCAGGCGCTGCTGAACCAAAGAACAACTTTACTGAGTTCTCTGGGTGGCATTGCTCCTCCCGCGGTAGCTATGACAGCTGCTACCTGTAACCCAACAGGTGTTACCACGCCGGGTACCAACTCCGGCCCTACCCTTGTAACCCTGAACACGCTTTCCTGGAACTCCGGCGGGTACGCTTCTGAAGGCAACGTATTTTATGTAGACAATACCTGCCACCAGGGTACCTACCTGAAAATGGGAAGTAATTACAATATCAATGTAAGAACAACCAGCGGTACAGAAAACGTTCGTGTGTACATCGATTACAACGACGATGGTACATTCCAGGCAGGCGAGCTCGTATTTACACATAACGGCACCATCAATGGTACAGAAAACCACTCTGGCAATATTGTTATACCTACTACTGGCGTAACGACTTGTAAACCGCTGCGCATGCGTGTGGTAGCCGACCGTAACACCAATCCATCTATTACTGCCTGCGGCCAGTTGAGTCATGGTCAGGTAGAAGATTATAGCGTTGTGGTAGAATCTGCCAAACCAGTTGGCAACATCGCTATTACCGCTGGTCAGAATCCATCCTGCTCAGGCAGTCCGTTAACCTTTACCGCCTCTGCCACACCAGCAGTAACCAGCCCTAGCTACCAATGGCAACTGAATGGTACTAACGTAGGTACCAACAGTGTTACCTATTCCAATGCCGCACTCACCAATGGTTCTGTAGTACGTTGCATTATCTCTTACACATCTGCTTGTACAGGCCTTGCCGATACCCTGCAGTCTAACGCCATTACCATTGTAACCGGCGCTACTGCTACCCCTACGGTAACCATTGCAATGACCACTGGTCAGAACCCTTCGTGCACCGGAAGCGCTATTACCTTTACAGCAACTGGTACCACTACTGGTACAGCACCAGTATACCAATGGAAAATCAATGGCGGTAACGTAGGTGCCAACTCTCCTACCTTTACTACCAGCACCATTACCAATGGTCAGATCGTAACCTGCCAGATGACATCTAACGATCCTTGCGCGAGTCCAACCATCGTAACATCTAACAGTATTACCGTTCAGCGTGTAAGCAACCTTGCCGCCGCTGTAAGCATTGCGCTTACCTCCGGCAGCAATCCTACCTGCTCGGGTGCAGCAGTAACTTTTACCGCCACACCAACCAACGGTGGCCCTACACCGGTTTACCAATGGAAAATCAATGGCGGTAACGTAGGTACCAACTCTCCTACCTTTACCACCACCCTGCTTACGGGTAGCAACGTTACCTGCCAGATGACGTCGAGCATGAGCTGCGCTACGCCTAACCCGGCTACCAGCAATCAGATTAATATGACGGTAAATGCTACAACTACCGCAAGCGTTAATATTATGATCACCCAGGGTGCAGCTGTAGGTTGCGTAAATGAACAGGTAACCTTTACCGCATTTGCAAGCAACACGGGTGCTACTCCGGTTTACCAGTGGAGAATAAATGGTAACCCTGCAGGTACCAACAGCGCTATTTTCACCAGCACTTTTGCTGATGGCGATGTAATTACCTGCGACCTCACTTCCAGCCTGCCATGTGTGGTGCCTCCTACCGTAACCTCCAACAGCATTTCGCTGATCCGTTACGCTGTAACTGCTCCTGAAGTAACCATTGCCATCACCAATGGCGGTAACCCTTCCTGCGCTAACGCACCGATCACATTCGATGCTACATTGCTGAACGTAGGCCCCAACTCAGAAGTACGCTGGTATGTAAACAACAGCTTTATGGCGATTGGACAGCAGTTTGTATCCAGCACTTTAGCCAACAATGATGTGGTTAAAGCCGTAGTGTTTACCAATAACCCATGCAGCAGCACCAACATCGATACCTCTAACCTTATTACCATCAACCGCCTTGCGCCAGTAGCACCGGCTATCGGTATCAGCATTATTGATGGTAACAACCCAGGTTGCCTCGACGAGGAATTTATATTCCAGGCCAATATCCAGAATGGTGGTACCAACCCGGTATATACCTGGAGAGTAAACGGTGTAGATATGGGAGTAAACAACCCGATTTACAATGCAGGTAACCTTACCACCGGTAGTGTGGTAACCTGCGATCTGACTTCTAATTACCCTTGCGTAACTGCCAATGTGGTAGTATCGAACAGTATCCTTATCAGCCTGTTCCCTAAAGCGCCTACTCCATTTATCTCTTACCTGGCAGGTGTGCTGAATTCAGATGCACCTGTAGGTAACCAATGGTACGGACCTAACGGACAAGCTATTCCGGGTGCCAACCAGTCTAATTACCCAACTGTTCAGAACGGTGTGTATTTCGTAATTGCCAACCCTAACGGTTGCCCTTCCGATACCTCCAACAAACTCACCATCCTGGTGAATGGTATTGAACAAATGGATATGACCGGCATTAAGGCATACCCTATCCCAACTACCGGAAAAGTAACCGTAGAATGGGGTAAAATTACCAGCGCTATGCAACTGAAAGTGTATAACGTAGCCGGACAGCAAGTAAGCCATAATGTAAGCACCATGACAGACCGCGCTGTTATAGACCTTACCGGTCTGAGCCAGGGCCTATATTACGTTAACCTGATTGACGAAAGCGGCAAACAAGCCCTGATCAGAATCCAGGTTAAATAAACTGATCTTACACAGATAGACTATAAAAAAACAGGCCGGAAAATTCCGGCCTGTTTTTTTATGCACCCAACAGAAAACCTTAGTTTCGCTACACCAAACCTGATTACAACTATGGCAAGACCACAAGCCGGCGAATATGCGCCTTTTCATGAAGCATACATTTCTTTGACATTGGGCGATTCTATTCCCGCGTTAATGACCAACCACAGCGAAGACATTGCCCGTTTTATCCAAAGCCTGCCCGACGATAAAGGGGACTATGCCTACGAGCCGGGCAAATGGACTATAAAACAGGTAATACAGCACCTGATAGATACCGAGCGTATTATGACCTACCGGGCGGTGCGTTTTGCCCGCAAAGATCAAACCCAGCTTGAGGGTTTTGACCAGGACCAATACGCAGCCAACGCGGCTACGGCTTCGCGCACAATGCAAAGCCTTAAAGATGAATTTGCCGCCGTGCGTAAAGCGGGCGATATTTTCTTTACCAGCCTGCAGCAAGATGAGTTGAACCAGTCTGGCGTAGCCAACAAAAATGCTGTTACGGTAAATGCTTTTGCCTTTATCATTTTTGGGCACACCCTGCACCACATAGCCGTTATAAAAGCGAGATATTTATAATCAAACGAATAAAAAATGTATCCAAAAGCTCCCACTATCCGGGAGCTTTTGCTTTTTGAAACGATTCAAAAAATAAATATTATCTGTTATGCAATAAGTATAAGTTACAGCGTTATTTTTATTGTATACCTCTCCTCTTATGAAACCTTCACTGCGGTATTTTCTCCTGACGGCGATTGCCCTGCTCTTCTTTTCTTGTAAACCCCGGAAATACGAAATCACGGCCACAACCGATTTCGGCTCCGAAATTGAACTGCAGCAAAACCTGTTGTTCCGGTTTAACAAAGATGTCTATCCCGACAGCCTGTTACAGGTGTGGGACAGTACAGCATTCATCACCTTTAAACCCAAAGTAAAAGGGTGGTTCAAGTGGAGCAGTCCCAGTGAACTATCGTTTTCGCCCACATCGGGATTTGAGCCCGGCACCACTTATACCGCCACGGTAAATAAACTGGTGCAGCAGCACAGCAAGAAAAAGCGTTCGATGGACGACCATCAAACCTTTACCTTCCATACTGCCCCGCTTCGCATTACACAAGCCAATGCTTCCTGGACGCACAACCAAACCATGGCTGGGGTTATGGTACAACTAGATCTTCATTTCAATTACGAAGTAAACATAGGCGATGTTATCAAACACCTGAAGCTAAACAGCAAAGGCCAGCCTGTAAACTATACCGTCCTCAACAGCGGCCGGCAAAACGATATGTCGGTACTGTTCCTGCCGGTTAATGAAAAAGATGAGACCACCCCGCTCGGCATTACGCTTACCAAGGGCATTCCAGTGCCCAACAGTGCTTACGTAACAGCCACCGACACGATCATAGAGGCAGGTATTCCCTCCCGCTATAAAATGGAGATAACCGGCATATCGGCCAGCCACTCCGGATCAGAAGGCGTGGTGGTGGTCAATACATCGCAGCCCGTTTTAGAAGATGGCCTCAGGAGTTTTATCAGCATTTCTCCGGCGGTTCGTTTTGATGTCACCACCAATGAATCGGGCTTTACCATCAACAGTCCGGAAATGAAAGCCGACCAGCGGTATACACTTACGATTTCAGATAAAATGTCGGGCGTTTTTGGCGGCAGGTTAAAAGAAGCTTACACAGAGCAGGTACTTTTCGGTAAACTAAAACCGCAGATCACCTTTATGAACACCAAAGGCCTGTACCTTTCTTCGCAAGGCAATAAAAATGTAGCGCTGAACATTGTAAACGTGCCCAATGTAGAAGTAACGGTGATCAAAGTGTATGAGAACAACCTGGAGTTCTTTATGCGTAAAGACCGCCGTTATGATTACGGCAGCAATGAAGATGACCCCGAAGGTGGCGATTATGAATATTACAATACAGAAAACCTCGGCGATACCGTTTTTAACCAGACCTACGCTACCAATAAACTCCCTGCTCAAAACGCGTCGCGGGTACTGCACCTCGACTTTAAGGATAAAATCCGCGACTTTAATGGCATTTATGTCGTTACAGTAGCTTCTAAAGACCATTACTGGGTGCAGGATTCTAAGATCATTTCATTGTCGGATATTGGCTTGATCGTTAAGGAAACGACCGATGATGTATATGTGTTTACCAACTCCATCAAAAGTACCGATGCATTACCGGGCGTAAAGGTATCGCTGGTGAGTAATACCAACCAGGTTTTCAATACCGCAACAACAGATGGTTCCGGTATCGTGGTTTTCAAAAATATCCGTAAAACCACACCCAACTTTAACCTGGCTATGGTAACCGCCAAAATGCAGGATGAATTTAACTTTGTGTGGCTGGCGCAGTCTACCATCGAAACCTCCCGTTTTGATGTAGGCGGCCGCATTCCCGATGCTACCGGTATGAATGCCTGGATCTATGCAGAAAGAAACCTGTACCGCCCAGGCGAAACCATTCATGCCAGTACCGTTATACGCACCGAATCCTGGGGACTGCCGGGCGAGATTCCGGTAAAACTCAAACTCGTAATGCCCAACGGTAAAACCTTTGCCAACATTCGTAAAATCCTGAACGAGCAAGGCTCCTGCGAAGCAGAGTTCAGTCTCCCCGCCTCCGTGGTTACCGGCACCTATGAACTAGAAGTGTACAGTGGTAACGATGTGCTGCTCAACTCCTACAATTTCAGCATCGAAGACTTTATGCCCGACAGGCTCAAAGCAGAGGTAAAAACAGATAAGGAAGAATACAAACCGCTGGACAGTGTACGTGCTACCATACAGGCCGATAACCTGTTTGGCACACCTGCAACCGGCCGCAATTACGAGTGCGAGCTGTATATGCGCAAAGTCGATTTTTCCAATCCGGCACTACCACAATACAATTTCAGCATTACCAACGATTTCCAGTTTCAGCCGGTATTCCGCACCGGAAAAACAGATGCACAGGGTGCTGCCAGAGAAATCTTTGAACTCCCTGCCGACCTCACCGAAGCGGGCATGCTCAAGGGTAATATCACTGCCAGCGTATTTGACGAAACCGGCAGACCCGTACACCGTTACAAAAGCTTTGTAACCTATACCCAACCCTGTTTCCTGGGCATACAGCACTTTGATAGTTACGTGGGCACCAAAACCCCAATGCGAGTAAATATTGTAGCAGCTAACCCTAAAGGCGCGCTCCAAAACCAGGTAACCGCCCGGGTGGTGATCCTTAAAAAAGAATGGCAAAACGTAATACAGCAAAATGGCAACAGCTATAAATATGTATCGCAACAAAGTACCAAAACCGTATTGCAGCAGAACATTACGGTAAACGGAAATGCCACCTGGTTCTCCTATACTCCGCAACTCAGCGGCGAATATGAAATACGGGTATCGCTGCCAGACCGCAACAGTTTTGTATCCGAAACCTTTTATGCCTGGGGCTGGAACGATACCCAGTACAACTCCTTCGATGTAAACAATGAGGGCAACGTAACCATCCAGACGGATAAAGAAAAGTACCAGTCGGGTGAGCGGATGCATGCACTCTTCACCACCCCGTTTGAAGGCAAATTACTGGTAACGGTAGAGCGCAACAAGCTCATTGAGCACTACTATCTTTCTACCAAAAACAAGTCGGCATCGCTGGACATCACCACCAATGATGAATTCCTGCCCAACGTGTATATTTCGGCTACACTATTCCGCCCGATGAATGGTGCCGGCATTCCACTTACGGTAGCCCACGGTTTCCGTCCGGTGATGGTAGAAAACGCGAAGAACAGACTCCCTGTTAGCGTAAGCCTGGCAGAGAAATCGCGGTCTAAAACCAAACAGACCATTACGGTTAAAACAGCGCCCGGCGCTTATGTAACCATTGCCGCAGTTGATGAAGGCATTTTACAGATCAAGAATTATAAAACGCCGCAACCGTATCAATACTTTTTCCAGAAAGCAGCGCTTACGGTAAACAGCTACGATATCTACCCCTGGTTGTTGCCCGAGATACTTACCCGCAAATCAAGCACTGGTGGCGATGGTGGCGAGGAAGGCAACGGGCTGCGGGTAAACCCCATGTTTGTAAACCGGGTTAAGAATGTTTCGTTCTGGAGCGGTATTGTGCAAGCCAATGCCAGCGGTATCGTTAAATACGACATTGACGTACCCCAGTTTTCCGGCGATCTTCGGGTAATGGCTGTAGCCTACAAAAACGCAGCCTTCGGCGGCACAGACCAGCATATGAAAGTGGCAGATCCTGTGGTCATCAGCACCGCCCTGCCCCGCTTCCTGAGTCCCGAGGATGAAGTAGTGATGCCGGTTATGCTGAGTAATACCACTACACAACCCATTACAGCCAACACTTCTGTTGCCGTAAGCGGCCCATTGAGCATCTCCGGCAGCAGTAAGCAGGTAACCATCCCAGCGGGAGGAGAGCAACGCGTGATCTTCAACATCACAGCGGCTAAAGCGATCGGCGCCTGTAAAGTATTGGTATCGGTAAAAACGGCTTCCGAAACCTTTACCAACGAAACCGAAATTGGTATTCGTCCGCCTGCGTCTTTACAAAAACGCACAGGTAACGGCATTGCCAATGAAAATGCCACTACGAACCTTAACCTGACTGCCGACTTTATGCCGGGCACTGCCAAAGGCCGCTTGCTGGTAGGCAAATCGCCATTGGTGCAATACGCCCGCAATATCGACGACCTCGTGCAATATCCTTATGGCTGCGTAGAACAAACCACGTCTACCGCCTTCCCCCAACTGTACTATGCCGATCTGGTTAAGAGCATGTATGGTTACGATAACAAAGACATGAACCCGGCTTATAATGTGCAACAAGCCATTCTAAAACTGCAGTCGATGCAGTTGAGCAACGGTGCCTTGTCATACTGGCCCGATGGTGGATACGAAAGCTGGTGGGGAAGCGTGTATGCCACGCACTTCCTCCTCGAAGCCAGAAAGGCGGGTTATGAGGTAAACAGCGAAACCGTAAAACTGCTGTTGCAATACCTGCAAACCAAATTGCAGAAAAAAGAAACACAGACCTATGTTTACAACCGCAACCAGGTAAAACAAATCGCTCCCAAAGAAGTGGCCTACTCACTGTATGTTCTGGCACTGGCCGCACAACCGCAGCATTCCATCATGAATTACTACAAAGGCAATCCCAACCTGCTGAGCCTCGATAGTAAATACATGCTGGCAGCAGCATATGCACTTGCCGGGCAGCAGGCCCAGGCCCGACAGATATTGCCCCCTGCATTTGCAGGAGAAGCAGCCAACAGCGTTTCGGGTGGCAGTTTCTACTCGCTTATCCGCGACCAGGCTATGGCGTTGAACGCCTTGCTGGATATTGACCCAGGTAACCCTCAGACAGGCATAATGGCCCGCCAGGTATCTATGGCCCTCAACCAGCAGCCGTACCTGAGTACCCAGGAAAAAATATTCAGCATACTGGCTTTGGGTAAAATGGCCCGTACTGCCAACCAAACCACAGCCACTGCAAGTGTTTTACTCAATGGTAAACCTGCAGGCAATGCCAATGGCTCCAACATTTTGCTAAACTGGAAACCAGAAGGCAAAAACATGCTCCAGGTACAAGTGAAAGGCAAAGGCGCTTATTACTATTTCTGGGAAACGAGCGGCATAACCGCCGATGGTAGTTTTGTAGAAGAAGACAGCTATATGAAAATCAGGCGCAGCTACTTTGACCGCACCGGCAAAGCTATTGCGGGCAATACCTTTAAGCAGAACGAACTGATTGTGGTAAAACTAACGCTCACCAAACAATACACCGGAAGAATAGAAAACGTGGTGATTACAGATATGCTGCCTGCCGGGCTTGAAATTGAAAACACCAGGCTCAATGAATTGCCGGAGATGAACTGGATCAAAAACCAATCTGATCCAGACTATATCGATTTCCGCGACGATCGCATCAACCTGTTTACCTCCGTTTCCGATACGGCTCAGCAGTTTTACTACATGGTAAGGGCGGTATCGCCAGGCACCTTTAAACAAGGTCCGGTACAAGCTGATGCTATGTATAACGGTGTATTGCACTCCTATCACGGCGCAGGTATAATTAAGGTAACTGAGTAAATGATAATAATGCGCAAACGGATCTGGATCTGGGTTAAAAGACTGGGCATTGGATTAACAGCATGTATTGTGCTGTTTTTCCTGCTCGATCTGTTGTTTCCGCTACGAGTTCAGGTTCCTTATGCCCGGCTTATACTGGCGCGTGACGGATCGGTGATACATGCTTATATAGCCCAGGACCAGCAATGGCGGCTACAAACCCAACTCAATGAAATTACGCCCAGGCTAAGGCAAGCCATCGTGTATAAAGAAGACAAATGCTTTTACAAACACCCGGGTGTAAACCTGCTGGCGATGGGCCGGGCCATTGCCAATAATCTATTAAAAATGCGCCGCACTTCGGGTGCCTCTACCATTACCATGCAGGTAGCCCGGATGCTCAACCGCAAGCCTCGTACTTACCTTAACAAACTGGTAGAAATATTCCGTGCCTTGCAGCTCGAAAAGGATTTTTCCAAAGATGAGATACTACAACTGTACCTGAACCTGGTGCCCTACGGGTCTAACATACAGGGCGTGAAAGCCGCGGCACTACTGTATTTCAACAAAACGCCCGACCAGCTTTCGCTGGCAGAGCTCACCGCGTTGAGCGTAATTCCCAACCGGCCCAATGCAATGGTAATAGGCAAAGACAACAGCAGAATAGTTGCAGTGCGCAACCAATGGCTAAAAACTTTTGAAGCCGAAGGATTGTTTAGCCACGAGATTATCAACGATGCCCTGCACGAACCGCTGAATGCCTACCGCCGCAATGCGCCAAATGGTAGTCCGCATTTTTCAAGACGTATGCAACCAGCCGGACTTAATGATTGTGAAGTACACACCACCCTCGATCCGGTAATGCAGCAAAAAGCAGAAGACCTTGTGACCAACTACAGCCGTAGTTTACAATCGCACGGTATTTACAATGCCGCGGTACTGGTGGTAGACAATCAAACCAGGCAGGTACTGGCTTATGTAGGCTCGCCCAATTTTAACGATAGGCAGCACCAGGGAGAGGTAGACGGCGTTAAAGCCATGCGGTCGCCGGGCAGTACGCTAAAGCCGCTCGTATATGGCATTGCATTCGACAAAGGGCTGCTTACACCTAAAACCATGATTGCCGATGTACCTGTTAATTTTAATGGGTACTCCCCCGAAAACTATGATCTGACATTCAATGGAAATGTAACCGTAGAAGATGCTTTGCGGTTGTCTTTAAACATCCCGGCAGTAAAGACTTTGCACGAACTGAATGTTAGCGCTTTTGCTGCTTCGCTGGTACAATCGGGCTTTTCTTCTATCTGGTATAACCGCAAGCGGATGGGATTGTCTATGATCCTTGGTGGCTGTAGTGTTCGTTTAGAAGAGATGGTAGGTTTATATGCTTCCTTTGCCAATAATGGCCGTTACCAACCACTGGTTTGGCTCCAACCCGATAGTGTTTGGAAAGACCATAAAAAACAAAAAGCAGATACGGCTTCGGTACAAATCCTTTCGCCAGAATCGGCTTACATGATTACCCGAATATTATCGGAACTAAACCGTCCCGACCTGCCCCACCTGGCTGCACAGGCTACCAACACACCACGTATAGCCTGGAAAACAGGCACATCCTATGGCCGTAAAGATGGCTGGAGTATTGGTTACAACCAACGGTATACCATTGGTGTATGGACCGGAAATTTTTCGGGTAAAGGCGCTGCAGACCTGAGTGGCGCGGGCATTGCAACCCCACTTTTGTTCCGGCTTTTTAATGCCATAGACAGAAATGCTTATTCAGACGTTCCCGATATGCCGCAAAAACTGGAGATAAGACAGATATGCACACAAAGCGGTAAAGTACCAAGTGAATATTGTACCGCAACGGTAATGGATTATTACATTCCGGGCATCTCATCCAACGAGCCTTGCCGGCACCTTAAACCAATATGGCTTGCTGCAAACGGAAAATTTATGTATTGCACCTCCTGCCTGCCCGCTACCGGCTACCAGACCAAGCTGTATCCCGACATCAGTCCGGAAATTGCAGCCTACAACGAAAGCCATCACATCACTTACGAGCAGCTGCCGCCACACAACCCAGCCTGCGCGCGCATGTTTGAAGGTATACCACCCAGGATCAATACGCTGGAATCGGGTATGACTTATCTTATTACAGAGCGGGGCCAGCAACAGCTACAATTATCCTGCGCCACAGCCAATGATGTGCAGTTGGTATATTGGTACGTTAACGACCGTTACATTGGCAGCGGTAAACCTTCGGAGAAACTGTTTTTCATCCCTGACGAAAACCGCATTAAAATTTCCTGCACCGATGATAAAGGGCGCAACAGCAACATTACGGTAAACGTAAAATTTATCTGATTACAACCCGGTCTCGAAATCGGGATTCCAGATAATCTCCCAGAGATGCCCATCCGGATCCTTAAAGTAACCAACATACCCCCACTCGTGCTCATGCGGAGCGCCAAGTACAGTACCTCCGGCCAATGCCACTTTTTTAAGCATCGCATCTACCTCCGCTTTATCTTCTGTAATATAGGTGAGAATAAATTCCAGCGAACTCTTGCTTTGTAAAGGTTCATTCACCAGTCGTGCAATCTCGGTACGCGGATACAGTACCAGCGACAAATTATTTTGCAGCTCAAAAGCGATATGATCGGCACCATCGGCCATGCCTTCGGTAGGCAACCCCAATGTATCGCGGTAAAACAACAGGGCCTTGCTTACATTATCTACCGCCAGTGTAATGATATTGATCCTTGGTTTCATCGGAGATTCTGAATATGTATTGGTTCAAAAAAATCATTCCTCCCAGGTCGCACCAATTAAAGTTACGAAAACAAGGTTCTGTATCACATGTATTTACCATAAAGTTTCATGAATAACATTTTCCGGATAAACCCATAAAAAAAGGATGTGCATTTGCACATCCTTTCGTTCATTTTGCCGGGATTAATCACTAAATTTTTTATTCGTTTCCTTCTTCAGGGTCACCTTGTCCGCACCTTCCAATATAGTCGCCGTGGTTGGCAATATGTGCAGCCACTGCATTTTCACTAATCGTAATAGAGTGTGCATTTTCGGGATTACCCGGAGGAATGTGACAGATTGTTACTTTTTCGTTACCGCTATCCATTGTAAAGCCCCAAATGGCAAATACGGGAAGCATAATCATGAGTGTCCAGGCAGTTTTCCGGATCTTTGAATCGTAAGTTTTCATAGCTAAAAGGTTTTATGAGATACCCAATATTACATCTGTATACCATATCTACCCTTTCTCATTGAGCAGATGGTCAAAACCATTTAGAGTTGTGTCGCAAAAAGACCTTTTCTACCCTCTTGCGATCTTTTTATGGCTCGCTACCACCCCCTTGATCAGCGAAGAGCTGAAACCTCCATGCTCCATTTCGTTCAATCCTGCGATGGTACAACCTTTAGGTGTGGTCACTTTGTCTATTTCATACTCGGGGTGTGTACCATTCCGCAGTAGTAACTCCGCTGCCCCTTTTACCGTCTGTGCAGCGATAAAAGATGCGGTAACTGCATCAAAACCAATCTCAATGCCGCCCTGGATATTGGCCCTGATATAGCGCATAGCATATGCGGTACCGCACGCTCCCAATACCGTAGCCGCTTCCATAAGCGCTTCGTCAATCTCCACGGTTTTACCCAGGCTTTGAAAAAGCTGCTGCACATAATCTTTATCCAGCTCCTGCACTTTATGGTAACAGATACAAGTCATGCTTTCCCTTATCGCAACAGCAGTATTGGGCATAGCCCGCACAATAGCCATATCCGGTACCACCAACGCTGCCAGCTCGCTCAACAACACACCGGTAACCACTGAAACCAGTATTGCGCCCGGTTTTAGCGCCTCTTGTATTTCCTGCAACACACCCGCTACCTGGAAGGGTTTCACCGCTAGTATAACAATATCGGCATGGCGCACAGCCAGCACATTGTTGCTTAAACAAGACAAGCCTTTACCGGCCAGCGTACTTAACCATTCTACATTTCTCCGGGTTATGGTAATGTCTCCGGCTGCCGAAAAGCCGCTTTCCAAAAGACCCAGGGCAATAGCCTGGCCCAGATTGCCACCACCTAAGATGGTAATTTTACGTTTCATTATTTGGGTGATTAAAAGGTTTTGTATTCAAAAAAGGGCATAAAAAAAGGAGGGCTTTCGCCCTCCTTTACGTATACTTTACAATTGGATTATTCTGCCATCATAGCTTCAATTACTTCGGCTATATCTTCAGCATTGGGCTTACTGAAGTAGTCTCCATCCGTTCCGTATGCCGGACGGTGCGGTTTGGCCGCAATAGTGCGCGGCGCTACATCCAGCCAGCGGTAACCGCCCTGTTTTTCCATCACTTGCTGGAACATGAAAGCACTGGCACCACCTGGCACGTCTTCATCTACGAATACAATGCGGTTGGTTTTCTTCAGTGATTCCAGGATTTTATGGTTTACGTCAAACGGCATCAGCGTTTGCACATCAATCAATTCGCAGTTTATTCCTTTAGGTTTCAGGTACAAATCCATTGCTTCCTGGCAAATGCGCAGGGTAGAACCATAAGAAACGATGGTTACATCATCACCTTCGGTCAATACTTCGGGTATACCAAAAGGAACGGTAAAGGTGTCGAGGTTGGAGGGCAGGGTTTCTTTCAAACGGTAACCGTTCAGGCACTCAATCACCACAGCTGGCTCATCCGACTGCAGCAAGGTATTGTACATACCGGCAGCCTGGGTCATATTGCGGGGCACACACAGGTGAATACCACGCAAGCTGTTAATAATCATACCAATTGGGGAGCCACTGTGCCACACACCTTCGAGGCGGTGACCACGGGTACGCACAATCAGCGGACATTTCTGACCACCTTTGGTACGGTAACGCAGTGTAGCCACATCATCAGACAAGGGTTGCAGACCGTACAGCAGGTAATCCAGGTATTGGATCTCTGCTATCGGACGCAGGCCACGCATAGCCATACCTATACCCTGCCCCATAATGGTAGCTTCGCGGATACCGGTATCAAACACGCGCACTTCGCCATGTTTTTCCTGTAAGCCAGAAAAGCCCTGGTTTACATCGCCAATATGCCCCACATCTTCACCAAAAGCAAATACTTTAGGATTGGAAGCCAGGGTTTGGTCAAAAAATTTATTCAACACTTCAAAACCATTCAATACAGGCGCATCGGCAGCGTATTCGGCTTTTACTTCCTGCACTTTCATTACCGATTGCGCACCTTCGGAATACAATTCAGAGCTGTATTTTTCCTGCGCGTCGCTCAGCAACTCTTCACGGTAGCTGCGCAAAGCATTTACCGCGGCAGAAGGAGCAGAAACCTGCAATATTTTGAAGATGGTTTTAAGTACATCTTTACGGATCGGTTCTTTAATAGCATTCAGCTCGGCCACACACTGCGCAATAAATGCACTGTTGGCACCACCTTCGTTAGCTACATTATTGCACAGCTCAGTCGCTTTCGTGATCTGGATTTTGATAGGCGCCAGGAACGCTTCCCAGGCCGACTTTTTAGCCTCGCTCACCGCTTCTTTACTGGCATCTTCCAGTTTCACCAGGTCTTCTTCAGTAGCAATGGCATTTTCCAGCACAAACTCACGCATCTTTTTCAGACAATCCCAGTCTTTTTCCCACTCCAGGCGCTCTTTCGTTTTATAACGCTCATGAGAACCGGAGGTAGAGTGACCTTGTGGCTGTGTAATTTCCTGGATGTGGAATACCGCAGGCACATGGGTTTCGCGCATTTTGGCAATACCTTTTTGAATGGTATCTACCAGTGCAGCGTAATCCCAGCCTTTTACACGGTAAATGTGCACACCACCCAGGCGCTCATCGTACTGGAAGCCGCTCAGGACTTCAGAAATAGAGCTTTTGGTGGTCTGGTATTTTTGGGGAACGGAAATACCGTATCCGTCATCGTATACAAATATGGCCAAAGGCACCTGCAATACACCGGCAGCATTAATGGTTTCCCAGAAATGACCTTCGGAAGTAGAGGCATCGCCAATGGTGGTGAAACATACTTCGTTACCGTTATTAGACAAGGTTTTAAACTGCTTCAGCTGCTCCGCATTGCGGAACAGTTTGGAAGCAAATGCCAATCCTAAACCACGAACCATCTGGCCGGCGGTAGGAGAAATATCGGAAGATGAGTTTTTACTCTGGGTAAGGTCTTTCCAATCGCCTTTCTCATCCAGGAAACGGGTAGCATAGTGTCCGTTCATTTGACGGCCACCACTTGCCGGTTCCTTTTCTACATCAGGGTTGGCATATAACTGTGCAAAAAACGCTGTGGTATTGCTCATTCCCGCAGAAAACATAAAAGTCTGGTCGCGGTAATAACCCGAACGGAAATCACCGTTTTTAAAACTTTTAGCAATAGCAATCTGAGCCAGTTCCTTACCATCACCAAAGATGCCGAACTTGGCCTTGCCGGTCAAAACCTCTTTACGGCCCAGCAGACTTGCCTGGCGGCTTTCGTACGCAACACGGTAATCGTTAAGGACTTCAGCTTTAAAAGATTCAAAAGACATTTTCTCTTTCTGAGCAGTATTTTTTTCCATATGAACGAGCTATCGGATTATTTTTTCTAACGCTGTTTGCGCTGCAAATATAGTACAAACGTGCCTTAACTTCTGCTTAACAAAATAAACTAGGCATGATATTCGGGTTAATATAAATTTGTTGAAACAAAAAACACGTAAAACGTAATAATCATGAAAAAATTAACCTTCGCTGTAGCATTACTAATGGCCGGTTCTACCGCTGTGTTTGCACAAGACAACCACAACCACGCTGACCACGCAGCTGCTCCGGCTCCACAGGACGCCAACAAACCTACTGCTGAGCAGGTTATGAAGTTTAAAGCAGACACTTACGATTTTGGTACCATTAAAGAAGGTCCTGCTGCTGACCACGAGTTTGAGTTCAAAAACGTAGGTAAAGAACCAATCCTGGTTAACAATGCTGCTGCTTCTTGCGGTTGCACCACGCCATCTTGGACTAAAGACCCTATCCTGCCAGGTAAAACCGGTAAAGTAAAAGCGTCTTACAATACACAAGGCCGGCCTGGTCCTTTCACCAAAACCATTACCATCATGACCAACTTTGGCAACAAAGTGGTAACCATTAAAGGTAACGTTGAAAAAGCACCAGATAATTCTGTGCCTCAAAACAGCAACATGATGAAAGTGGCCAACTAATTTCAAATTGGTTACACATGAAAAAATTATTATTAACGATTGTATTGGCAGCTGCCGCCAGCGTTGGTGCCTTTGCCCAGGCCAAGTTCAAATGGACCGAACAGTCTTTTGATTTTGGAACGGTAAAAGAAGGTACCGCCACCCAGCACGATTTCTGGTTTACCAATGAAGGCAATGAGCCTATCATTGTACAGAATGTAAGGGTAACCTGCGGCTGCACCACCCCAGAATGGACTAAAGACCCGGTTTTGCCAGGTAAAAAAGGAAAAATCACCGTAAAGTATGATACCAACGGTCGTGTTTATTCTTTCTCCAAAACCATTTATGTGGTGAGCAACGCCAAAGCCAATAACGGCAGCAACGAACAGGAACTGGTGATTAAAGGAAATGTGGTTACTGCCAACAGCGCCACCATTAACACCGGTACCGAAGCAAAGCCTCAAAAAGGCGCTAAAAAATAATCGTATTAAAAACCTGCAAAATCCCGTTTGTCACCAAACGGGATTTTCTATTTTTGCACCATGCCTAAAATTTCACACAGAGGAATTGAGATGCCTTCCTCTCCCATCCGTAAACTCGTTCCTTACGCCGAGGCGGCCAAGAAAAAAGGAACCAAAGTATACCACCTCAATATTGGCCAGCCCGATATTGAAACGCCTAAAGCGATAATGGATGCGGTAAAAAATACCGACATCAAAATTCTCGAATACAGCCACAGCGCCGGCTTTGAAAGCTATCGCAAAAAGCTGGTTAAGTATTACGAGCGCTTTGGTATAAACCTGCACCACAACGAGATTATTGTAACCACCGGCGGCTCCGAAGCCATCTTGTTTGCGGTAATGTCTTGCATGGATGCCGGCGATGAGATCATTATCCCGGAGCCTTTCTACGCCAACTACAATGGTTTTGCAGTAGAGGCCGATGTAGTGGTAAAACCCATCAGCAGCAGCATTGAGACTGGTTTTGCACTGCCTCCGATCGAAGATTTTGAGAAAGCAATCACTCCGCGCACCAAAGCCATCATGATCTGCAACCCCAATAACCCTACTGGTTACCTTTACTCTAAAGATGAACTGGAAGTGTTAAGGCAGATCTGTACCAAATACGACCTGTACCTGTTTTCGGATGAAGCTTACCGCGAATTCTGCTACGATGGCAATGAGCATTTCTCTGCCATGCAGCTCGAAGGACTGGAAGAGCATGCCATCCTCATGGATACTATTTCTAAACGTTATAGCGCATGTGGCGGCCGTATTGGTGCTTTTATCACCAAAAACAAAGCGGTGCTGGATGCGGCGATGAAGTTTGCGCAAGCCCGTTTGAGCCCCCCTACATTCGCGCAAATTCTGGGCGAAGCAGCCGTAGACCTGCCAGAAGATTATTTCGATGGTGTAAAAGCCGAGTACCTTTCCCGCCGCGATCTGCTGGTAAGCATGCTCAACGATATTAAAGGTGTGTACTGCCCTAACCCGGGTGGCGCTTTCTATGCTATGGCCAAACTGCCTATCGACGATTCAGACAAATTCTGCCAATGGATGCTGGAGCATTTCTCTCATAACGGCCAAACCGTTATGATGGCGCCTGCTACCGGTTTTTATGCTACTCCTGGCCTCGGCTTGCAGGAAGTACGCCTGGCTTATGTGCTCAACCTCGAAGACATTCGTAGTGCTATGGAATGTTTAAAAGCGGGTCTGGAAGAATATAAGAAGACGATGATGGTCTAAACGACCCAATCTGTATAAAATAGAAATGGCCGGAGCAAATGCTCGGCCATTTCTATTTAGTTATTTTTATCTTTCCAACGCAACTTCTTTGTAAAGTACTTTCAACATCTCACAAGGATCAGTATCTATCGCCAGGGCAATAAGGTATAATTCCCTGGCCCGTAAGTGGGCATTGGGTTTGAATGTCAACTCGCTTAATCTCGATTTACTGATGCCCGTTTTTTTTGAGATCTCTGCTTTACTTACCGATTTCTTTTCGTGAAACAAGCCTAATTCTGTCATAGGATATTGGTTTTCAGAACAGAAATTTAGTTTATTATCCCTTTTGTTTAGAAAAGTTTAAGACAGGAACCTCTTTGCTTTTGTTTTACCCAAGTATCCATAAGTCTTTCCACTTTTTAAATTCCGTCGGCCTTATCTTATAGCGTGCAAAATTGCCCTCGTGTAAGGAAAGCAGCTCTGTTTCTACAGCCTCTACAAACTTCAACTGATCTACCTCGGGTAACGTTCCTGATGCGGCTTTTATTTGAGCCGACACTTCCTTTCTTGACAAAGCTTCCCGAACAATTACCGATACCAACGTTTTGATATCTTCGCGGTACTGCAACCGAAACGGATCGGGCTCGCCCAGCGATTGGCGTAGCGCCGCATAACGAGCCGCTGAGCGTTGATAGGCCCATACAAATACTTCTTTCAGCAACTCAACCTTGTTCAGTTCATATACTGCCAGTATGCCTTTGGTATACATATCTCCCGGCATATCCACAAATGAAAGTGGCGCCAGGTTGTGTTGATTCAATGGAATATTAGCTGCTAGTCTCGATACCCGTTTATTTACATCATCAAATGGCTGCAGATAAGGCAAGTGCACCATTATAAAAAACGATTGCTCAAACGGGTCTTCGATTTGACGCACTTTCTCCAGCATGAGGTCAAACATTTCTTCTATGAGCTGGGGTATTGCTAATGGAATGAATACCGATTTATGTATCCCTACACTAAAGTTGCGGAGCCTGCCCGATGCGCCCGGGTCTGGCAGCAGGTTATTAGACAGCAATGCATGCAGATTCAGTATAGAATACCGGTTAAACCCGATATCTTCTGCGTTTTCAATAATAAACTCAATAGCATCTTTATGGTTCAATATCATTTGGGCATCCCTGGCCGATTTATCGTCTACCGTTTCCCCAAAAGCGATCAACCGTTCTGTATCGAGTAAGGAATAGGTATTACCTTCCAGCCGGCTGGAGTTCCAGGACAAGTCTATGAGCAAGCGGTTAAGAATCTCTTTGGCATAAGTTCCGGCGGCTTCATGAGGACGCACAGTTTTGCCAATAGCGGCCAGCATCTGCTTTTCACCTGTGGTTAGGTAGCTATCAATGTTGGGGCGGTAAGACTCCAGAAAATCGCGGTTATACCCTACCGGTTGCCGCAAATATTCCTGAGGTTCTACATCAGATAATATATTCTTCCCTTCATCTGTCAAAGTCAAAAAATGACTTAGCATGCTGCCATAGTCTACGGCTTCATTTGGGGGTTTGAGGTAGTACATCCGGCCTTTGGTGTGGCCAACTGCTACAATTTCGCCCAACTCCTGCAACTTAACCAAACGGCGTTGCAACGTGCGCAATTCCAGATCCAGGCCAGCGTCCTCTTTAATATCTTCGATGGATGCCCCTTTGGGATGGCGTTTTAATGCCTCTTTTATGGCAATAAATTCTTGTCTAATACTTTTCATGGTCAAAAGGTTATAAAAACAAATTTACGACATAATAACGACAAACAATAACATTTACGACACAATTCATTTATTTGCGACAAAACTAAAAAACAAAAGCCCACCAATGGTGGGCTTTTGTAATATTTCTTTTCTTGAAAATTTTATGGTTGAATCTTTCCTCCGCCTACATAGCGTTTTACCCAATAGTTGTCGAGCAAACTACTGATCATGACTCCGCTGCTGCTGGAGGCATGCACAAATCTGTTGTTTTGCAAATAAACGCCTACGTGTGTTACCAGGCCTTTACCACTGGTTTTAAAGAATACCAGATCACCTTCTTTCAGTTCATCTACATTCTTTACATACCGGCAACTGAAAAACTGTTCGCGCGAAGTTCTAACCAGATCTACACCAAATACCTGCGAGTATAATTTCTGTACAAATGCAGAGCAATCAACGCCTTTCTTGCTGGTACCACCCATACGGTAGCGCACGCCCAGCCAGTCGTTAATAAATCCGTATAGCGAAAAATTATTTACAGATTTGGTGTCTACCCCCATAGAAGCGGCAAACTTATCAATCATCATGTTGGGCAGGTCAAAAGCGGTGTACAACGGAGTGGTCACATCTTTTAACGAGTTCAACTTATCCAGCACAGAAGAAACCTGTTCTGAAGAGTGCTTTACTGTCTTAGTGTTGCTGGCCGGAATCTCCAGACCTTGTATAAATTGAGGCTGTGCTGTTTTATTTTCAGCAGTCTTTTCAACTGCAACCTTCCTGCTGTTCTCTGTATTGGCGCTGGCCGCTTGCTGTGCCATTGCCGGAACAACTGCTACCGATAAGGCAAGTGCCAGCACGGCCTCTATGCATCTACGTCTTACCATTCGCAAAAATTTCCAACAAAAATAAGGCAATTCATTTCTAAAGCCAAATAATGTTTGCGATTACATGTTAAAAATTTACAAATAGATTCTCTTTACTGAACCTAAAACGCTTACAGATTACCTCCTAAAATATGCATAATAGCCTCGTTATGTCCTTCCGGATTAAGGGCTAAAAGCGTAGCTTTGGTGTTCGTCTTTTCACAAATAGCCTGGTAATCCGTTTCATATGAAGTTTTCACATTTACACTGCCATACCCAGTTTTCATTGCTGGATGGAGCTGCCGATATTAAGAGTTTGTTCAAAAAAGCCGCTGCTGATGGTATGCCCGCCGTGGCCATGACCGATCACGGCAACATGTTCGGTGCTTTCAACTTCGTAAATGAAGCCTATAACCACAAAGACGAAAACGGAAACCTGAAAGTAAAACCAATTGTAGGCTGCGAGTTCTACCTGGTAGAAAACCGCCACAAAAGGGCGTTTACCAAAGAAGAAAGAGATGTGCGTTACCACCAGCTTATGCTAGCCAAAAACGAGGAAGGCTACCGCAACCTGGTAAAACTCTGTTCCCTGGGCTACATCGAGGGGCTGTACGGCAAGTATCCCCGTATCGATAAAGAACTTATCCTGCAATACAACAGCGGACTTATAGCTACCACCTGCTGCATTGGTGCCGAAGTGCCCAAAACCATTCTCAAAAAAGGTGAAAAAGAAGCCGAAGAAGTTTTTAAATGGTGGCTGGATATTTTTGGTGAGAACTACTTTGTGGAGCTGCAACGCCACAAAATGCCGGAGCAGGAAAAAGTAAATGAAGTCTTACTGAGATTTGCCCGTAAATATAATGTGCCCATCATCGCGAGTAACGACTCACACTATGTAGATCGCGAAGACGCCAACGCCCACGACATTCTGCTGTGTATTAACACCGGCGAAAAACAGAGCACCCCTACCATGAAGGAGTTCTCCGATGATGACGTGAGCATGAAGAATAAACGCTTCGCTTTCTACAACGACGAATTCTATTTTAAGAAGACCGAGGAGATGTCTACCCTTTTTGCAGACATTCCCGAGGCCATTGACAATACCAACCTGGTTATCGACAAGATAGACCAGTTGAAGCTGACGCGCGATATTCTGCTGCCCCACTTTCCGATTCCATCGCAATACAAGGATCAGGACGATTACCTGGAGTTCCTTACCTGGGAAGGAGCCAAACAACGGTATGTAGAGATTACGCCAGAAATTGATGAGCGCTTGCGCTTTGAGCTATTTACCATCCGCACCATGGGATTTGCCGGTTACTTCCTTATCGTATCCGACTTTATTAAAGCGGGTCGCGATATGGGCGTATTCGTAGGCCCTGGTCGTGGCTCGGCAGCCGGATCGGTGGTAGCGTATTGCATAGGCATCACCAATATCGACCCTATTAAATACCAGCTGCTGTTTGAGCGTTTTCTTAACCCCGAACGTAAGAGCATGCCCGATATCGATACCGATTTCGATGATGAGGGTCGTCAGCAGGTTATCAACTACGTAGTAGAAAAATATGGCTTCAACCAGGTAGCCCATATCGTTACCTATGGCACCATGGCCGCCAAAATGAGTATTAAGGATGTGGCGCGGGTAATGGATCTGCCATTATCTGAATCCAACGCATTGGCCAAACTGGTACCCGATAAGCCGGGCATCTCGCTCAAACGGGTACTTCATGCTCCTATCGAAGGCGAAAAAAGCCTTACCGAGAAAGAAGGTATTCGTATGGAGGATGTGGAGAATGTGAAACGCATTCGCGAAGTTTACGAGTCTTCATCTCTGGATGGTATAGTAATGCGCGAGGCCGAAAAACTGGAAGGTTCGGTACGCGGTACTGGTATCCACGCGGCAGGTATCATCATTGCACCGCAGGATCTAACGGGCCTTATTCCCGTATGCCGTTCCAAAGATGTACCGCTGCTCATTACCCAATTCGACGGTAGCGTAATTGAAAACGCAGGTGTAATTAAAATGGACTTCCTGGGTCTTAAAACCCTTACCATTATTAAAGATGCCCTGCGCCTGATTAAAAAGAACTATGGTGTAGACATCAGCATCGATGATATTCCACTTACAGACCCCAAAACATTTGAACTGTACCAGCGCGGCGAAACCAACGCTACGTTCCAGTTTGAAAGTACCGGTATGCAAAAATACCTGCGCGACCTGAAACCCGATAAATTCGAGGATCTGATTGCGATGAACGCCTTGTACCGTCCGGGCCCGTTGGAGTATATCCCCAACTTTATCGCGCGTAAACACGGGCACGAACCCATTACGTACGATTTGCCCGCGATGGAAGAGTACCTCGCCGATACCTACGGTATTACCGTATACCAGGAACAGGTGATGCTGCTATCGCAGAAACTTGCAGGCTTCTCTAAAGGTGATGCCGACGTACTGCGTAAGGCGATGGGTAAAAAGCAGATTGCCGTACTGAACAAAATGAAAACCCAGTTTGTAGACGGTGCCGTTGCCAAAGGGCACGATGCCGAAAAACTGAACAAGATCTGGACCGACTGGGAAGCATTCGCATCATACGCGTTCAACAAATCGCACTCTACCTGTTACGCTTTCGTGGCTTACCAAACGGCTTTCCTCAAAGCGCACTACCCTGGCGAGTTTATGGCCGCGGTATTGAATAACCAGAACAACATTGAGAAGATCTCTTTCTACATGGAAGAATGCCAACGCATGGGACTCGATGTATTGGGCCCCGATGTAAATGAATCTGAAAAAGGCTTCTCTGTAAATAAGAATTCGGTAGTCCGTTTCGGGCTCAACGCCATCAAAGGGGTAGGCGAAGGTGCAGTAGAAAACCTGCTGGAAGAACGTGAGAAGAAAGGCATGTTCAAAGATATTTTCGACCTCATTAAACGGGTAAACCAACGTGCGGTAAACAAAAAATCGATGGAAAGCCTGATCCTGGCAGGTGCAATGGATTGCTTTCCGGAACTGCACCGTGCGCAATATTTCCAGGCAGGGGCAGACAATATCAACAACCTGGAAAAGATCATGCGTTTTGGTAACCAGTACAGCAGCAGCAAATCGCAGGTAACCAACAGCCTCTTTGGCGCTATGGATATGCCAGAAATTGCACCACCGGCACTTCTCCCCTCCGATCCCTGGACGCTTACCGAAAAGCTGGAAAAAGAAAAAGATATGGTGGGCATCTACATCTCGGGACACCCGCTTGATGGATTCCGGTTTGAGATGAAAAACTACAGTTTTAAACCTATTCTCGAAGTGCAGCAGGAACGTGAGGAGTTGCTCACTTTTATGCAGGAAGAAATGCGCAAGGTAACCGATGGCAAACGACCTAGGTTTAATGAAAAAACGTTCCGCATCGCTGGTTTTATATCAGAACCTTTTCATGGTATGAGCCGGATGGGCACCAGCTTTGGCCGTTTTAAACTGGCCGACTACTCCGGCAACATTGAATTTAACCTCTGGGACAACGATTACGTTAACTTTAACAAATACCTGCTCGACAATGAAAAGATTATTGTAACAGGCGTTTTGTCACCTTATATTGACAAACGTGATGGCAGTGCCAAGGTAAGTGTTAAAGTAAAGCAAATAATGCTACTCTCGGAAGCCAAATCGGCACTCACTACCCGTTTACTGGTTAGATTGCCGCTAGAGAGCATCAACTCCGTGTTGGTAAAGGAGTTTACAGACATTGTAAACCAAAGCCCCGGAGAATGCGAGCTGTACGTGTCTGTTTTTGATAAAGAAAACAACTGGGAAAGCCGCCTCAAATCCCATAGTGGAAAGTTCACTGTCAACAACGATTTTATACAGTGGTTGGCAGAAAATGAACAAGTTACGTATGATGTACAAAGCAATTAATGTCAGAATAGCAGGTAATCGATTTTGGCTTTATATTTGTCATCCTTATTCAGAATTATTCAACTAACAAAAAACAATAAAAATGGCAGCTGTATTCACTGATGCTAACTTCGACCAGGAAGTTTTACAATCGGACAAACTGAACGTAGTAGATTTCTGGGCTCCATGGTGCGGTCCTTGCCTGGCTTTAGGCCCTGCAATCGATGCCCTTTCTACCGAATACACAGGTAAGGTTAATGTGGGTAAAGTTAATGTAGACGAAAACCCTAACCTGTCTGTACAATATGGCATTACCAGCATTCCTTGCATCCTGTTCATCAAAAATGGCCAGGTTGTAGACAAGCAGGTTGGCGCTGTTCCTAAAAATGCACTGGACAAAAAGATTCAGGCGCACATGTAATCTGCTTTTTACTGAAATATCATATACAAAGGTCATCTTCGGATGGCCTTTGTTATTTCATGGCTATAACACAAAAATACCTGCTATCTTGCGCCCTGTTTTATTGAATTGTATGAATAAATTTATCCGCGCCATTGGCCTCGCAGCCATTCTGTCTGTCAGCAGCATAACTACCCTACCCGCTTATGCTTTAAAATATGACCTTAGCCAGGGCTTTAAAGAACCAACCGACGGCTCATTAAAAGTAATGCTGTTGAAAAATGGCAATACCGCATTATTGAGAATTAAATCTACAGAAGGTATTTCCATCACATTATTCGACACCAATAGAAAAAAGATCTCTAAAATAAAGCACGACTCAAATTTGTGGGGGACAACCAAAACGAATAGTCCCGAAATCAAAAGAATATATGAGATTGATGGCAATATGGTCATTTTTATTCAACAGACGCTTGACAGAACACCTGTACTTTTCCGTCTGGTAATAGACGGCCAAACGGGCACCAGGCTCAAAGAAGAAAAGATAGGTTCATTGCACAGATATGGCTCAAAAGACTTCTATGCCATGAAGTTTGGCGACGTGCTACCAGATGATTTTTATATAGAAAAAGATGAGTACTCCGACAATTATGCAGTGGTTCATTTTATGGGTTTTGAACCAGATCGTAACAAGCGCATCCAGGTAGTGCATTACAACAAAGAACATCAGGAAATCAGCAGAGCCTATTTTAATTCACCCGACAACCAATTCAAATATCTCAACTATGTAGGTATGATAGTGCTTGGCAACAAATCCGTTTTGGTTACTGTATATGGTTACAATACTGATAATTCCGGCGGCAAAGACTCACGCCTCATTGTTTCCAAACTAGAAAAAGGAAGTCCCTCGTTTAAACATAAGCTACTGGAATTTACAGATGATTTTAAGGATACTAAAGCCATTCTACGGTACAATCCCCAAACCGATGTTCTAGCCATGCTTTCCATCACTATGGTAAGTACCCAAAAGAAATTTTTACAGGCCGTAGGTACTGCCACATATATGCCACTGCTTACGTTTATAGACCCTAACTCGTTTTCATTACTTAAGGTTATACCGCTACAATTGCCCAAACTGGACGAACTGGCACAAAAAAATGGGTCTCCAAATGGATTTGCCGGTTTACCTCAAGACTTTTACATCAATGCCAATAATACTTACACCGTTGTTTCAGAAGAAATAACAAAGAAATTGGTGCGTCATCAATCACGCATTGTTACTTACCTCGGCAATATCGGGGTAAGCACCATCGATGCTAATGGCGATGAAACAGCTTCCAATCTTATTCCTATGTCTCAAACGGGGAAAGGGGGGTTGTACAATCCAATGTATTTAAATGAACGCAGAAATACGGTACAGGAGTTGTACTTCGGCGCCCAGTTTCTCTCATTCTCTTATAACAAAAGCCAAACCGCCGGTTACATTTTCTTTAACGACAATGCTAAGAATACTGAAAGTATACGGAATGGAAAAATCGCCACAGTAAACGCCATTAGCGGTACTGATGCATTTTATCATGTTCTCAAAAATGGAGATTTTCAACGAGAATATGTATTTGGTAACCCTGAGGGTAAAAATGATAAACGATTTGCAATGTTCAGTGTATCCGATTACAACCCGGATACCCATACTTACGTTACTATCATGATTGATAAAGAAGACAATAAAAAGGTAGCCAAAGTAGCTTGGGTGTACCTTGATTAGTTTCAGTTGTAATAAGATGCACCTTCATGAAAATCTAAAGGAAGAAATAATTACTATTTCCATTCGATGAAAAATAATATGAATAAACTTATCCATACCCTCGGCCTCGCAGCCATTCTGTCTGTCAGCAGCATAACTACCCTACCCGTTTATGCTTTAAAATATGACCTTAGCCAGGGCTTTAAAGAACCAACTGAAGGCTCATTGAAAGTAATGCTGTTGAAAAATGGAAATACCGCAATGATCAACGTTACACCCAAAGATGGCATATTCATCAAACTGTTTGATGCTGGTAAACGCCCCATAGCCGAATTGAACCATGAATCGGATGTGTGGGAATCCGGCAAAATGAAAAAAGCAGAGATCAAAGGTGTGTACGAAATAGATGGCAACATTGTACTATTTATTCAACAGTCTGCCGGTAGAAAACCTATGCTTTTCCGTTTGGTGATAGATGGTAAAAATGGTAAGATGCTTAAAGAAGATCCTATTGGCGATCTTCGCCAGGCCACAAATAATTTACCTGCCCGCTATTCCAGTGTTGAAAAAGATGCATACTCTGATAATTATGCTGTAGCGCTTTTCCCGGCAGATGAAAAAGACCAACGTTTCCAGGTTGTGCATTACAACAAACAGCACCAGGAGATCAGCCGGGGCGATCTTTCCGCAGCCGATATTAATTTTAAGAGGCTGGATTATGCAAATATGGTGGTATTGGGAGAAAAGTCGGTAGTGATTACGGCTTTTGGATCTAACCCTGGCAAAAAAAATGCGCAACTGATTGTAGGCAAACTTGAAAAAGGCAGCACTTCTTTTAAGCATAAACTGCTGGACTACGCCAATGAGAATGGCTTTACCCGTACAGCAATTTGTTACAACCCACAAAGCGATGTAATTACCCTGCTTTCCATTACCATGATGGACATCAGACAGAAATTCTTAAGTAATAAGAGCACTACTTCGTACATGCCGTTGCTCACTTTTATAGATCCCAACTCGTTTGCATTGCTTAAAGTAATGCCGCTCCAAACGCCTAAACTGGATGAGCTGGCGCGAAAAAACGAATACAAAAACGGCTTTACCGGATTACCTCAGGACATTTATGTAAATAAAAACAACACTTATACGGTAATTATGGAAGAAATAACCCAGGAAGTGATTTATTACAGCAAAACATCCCGCATAGTAACCTACCTGGGCAATATGGGCGTAAGCACTCTCGATGCCAGCGGCAATGAACTGTCGTCCAGCTTTATTCCCAAATCGCAAATGGTAAAAGCAGAGTTGTACAAAGAGCTTTATGTAAATGAGCGTAGAAATACGGTTCAGGATATGAGCTACGGCAACCAGTTTCTTTCATTCGCTTACGCCGAAGGTAAAAACAACACCGGTTACATTTTCTTAAATGACTATGAGAAAAACGAAGAGGCTCTTCGCAAAGGAAAAATATATACCGTAACCACCATCAGTGGCACCGATGCATTTTGTTATGTACTCCGAAACGGCGATTTTCAACGGGAGTATGTTTTTGGCAATCCCGATGGTAAAAAAGATAAGCGGTTTGCGATGTTCAGTGTATCCGATTACAAACCCGAAACCCATACTTACGCTACTATTATGATCGATAAAGAAGGTGGCAATAAAGTGGCTAAAATGGCCTGGTTATACCTCGATTAGGCCATAACTATATAAGCAAAAGAAGCCCGGTGCAATTGCGCCGGGCTTCTTTTTGTGGCTAAAAACCATAATTTATTTCAGCATATTCAACGCAGAAAGCCAGGTGCTTTTGTTTTTGGCAAAAGAGCTGGTAAATGCATCATCATTCATATTATTTACCAGCGTACCAATAGAATTACCCAATTCCTTATTGCTGGTCAGGTTTTGCACCTTAGACATCCAGCCTTTGCTGATACTACCCCATGAACTTTTGAAAGCCCCTGGTTTAAGAAATCCGGCCAGTTTGCCCAGCTGTTGCCCGGCACCAAGCGCAGAAGTTACTTTTCCGGCACTAGACAGCCAGGAGGCTTTATTTGCCGCCCAGTTGCTGTTAAACATTTTGGGAGCTATACCCTCGGCCAGTTGCGATAATGCATTGGCAGATGTAAGTCCCTGAGATACAGAACTGGCGGCCTTGTTCAGGTCTATCTGGGCATAGGTAGCCGTTCCGGCGAGCATGGCAATTAATAAAACGGGGATGATCTTTTTCATGATTATCAGATTTATGCATTAAAATTAAATACAATTTCAATATAAAGCGCTTTAAGCCAATAAACTTTTTGCTTCTACTGCCAGTTTCTAATATTTCTATCCTCAACGCCGATAATTGAAAGTAACTTTGCGCTCCGGAGTAATTTCCGAAACGGTACTATGGCACAAAAAAACAAACCCGGTAATATCCGCAGCGAAGACGATTCAGTAAGCCTGAATAAATATATCAGTGACAGTGGCTTTTGCTCACGCCGCGATGCGGATGAATATATTGAGCAGGAAAGAGTAAGCATCAATAATGTAGATGCCAATAAAGGCAACCGGGTATACCCTGGTGATGTGGTGCGTATTGATGGCGAGCCGATCCGTAAAAAAGTGAAAACACTTTACATCGCTTTCAACAAACCGGCGGGTATTACCTGTACCACAGATACCAACGACAAGACGAACATCATCGACTTTCTCCGCCACCCGCAACGCATCTTCCCTATCGGCAGATTGGATAAAGATTCCGAAGGACTAATTTTCCTCACCAACGATGGCGATATCGTAAATAAGATTCTTCGTGCGGGCAACAACCACGAAAAAGAATACATCGTATCCGTAGACAAACCCATCAGTACCGATTTTATACGCCAGATGGGCGAAGGGGTAAAAATCCTGGGCACCTGGACTAAGCCTACTACCATAAAGCAGGAAAGCAAATATTCTTTCCGCATCATTCTCACACAGGGACTTAACCGCCAGATCCGCCGCATGTGCGAAGCGCTGGAGTATAAAGTAACCAAGCTGGTGCGCATCCGCATCATGAATGTGCCTTTGGGTAAACTTCCTACAGGTCATTGGCGCTACCTCACCCCGGATGAGATGATTAAGCTGAACCACCTCGTAGCCACCAGCAGCAAAACTGAAGAAGCTTCTGTGGTGAAAAGGCCGCGCCCGGTAAAAAAAGCAGCTCCGCAACCTGCCGAAAAACCAAAGGAGAAAGAAGCGCCATCCTTTAAAACCAAGGGTAAACCTACCGATGCTCCTAAATCGGGCAAGCCAGGCGCAAAGGGCAATCCGGCTGCCAATGGCAAACCCAGACCTCAGAGCGAAGGACATCCTTCCAAATCGACTAAAACATTCAAAGAATACCGCAAAAGCGGTAGAAAAAGATAATCGCTTTGCAACGTCAATAAACAATAAACCCTGCCACGTGTAAACGCTGGCAGGGTTTTAGTTTTTACATTAAAAAAGGGTGCTTCAACGCTGAAAAACCAGACATCAGACATCCACCAATCACACATTTTATTTACTAATGATCCACGCTTCAATCTCGTCTTGCTTCAGCTCAAAGTAATTGGGCTTGCGCACCACAATGCCATTATCCCACCACTGTAATGAGGGTAATGAAAGACTGGCCATATCAATAAACTTAGGCCCTTCGTTAAACATTACATGCGGAATCTTTTGGGCTTTGGTTTCTTCAAAGAAAGGTTTCAGATCGGTACTATCGCCATTCAATACCATCAGGAAAGGCAATTGCGGATTGCGGTCGTACATAATGTGCATCTTATACGCGGCTTTGCGGCAATGCGGGCAGGTGAGGCTCAGAAAGGCCACCACGTGCTTACCTTTGCCCAGGTCTATCTTGCTCTGGTCTAGCACATGCATGTCGTACAAAGGCTCGTAACGGGCTTTATACCCTACTGCTTCTTTTTTATGCGTTTTAATAACGGCGTAGTTCAGCGGATTCATGATAAACGGCGTTGCAAAAGCAGCAGCCAGCAACAGGAAAAAAATGTACCCCTGCTCTTTCCATTTAATGCCGTCGTGTATTTTGGCCAGCACCAGCACGATCACCAGCATCACCACATTTTTCAGAATGCCTTCGAGCGGTGTCATTTTTACCATTTCACCAAAGCAACCGCAGTTGCCTTTATTGCCCGAAGCTATAATCTGCCACAGCAAGTACAGCGAAAACACAACCAATAAACCAGCCACTGCCTTGTAGGTAAACCGGCGCAGCGCTACCTGTAAAATCAGCATAGCACCCAGGAAAAACTCAAGCCCTACAAACAAGCGCGACAAGATGGGCGCAACCGTCCAGTTGGCCAAGCCCAGCTCTACAAAATTCCATTCAAAAGGTTCTATGAAAGCTATTTTGGTATAGGCAGAATAGATAAATACCAACCCTAAAAGCACACTCAGCGTATATCCTGCAATCTTCTTGATCATAACTTAAAAAAATATGGGCATTCAATTTGTATTGAATGCCCAATATACGATATACTGTGTTTTACTGGTTTACAGTAATACACATTTTTCTTGCGTTTTTACCCCTCCCGATTCATAGTTCTTGGAGCGGGAAGTACAAATGTCATCTGCCTTCTGCTTCGTATTTCTAATTACGGTTTTACTGGTTTGCGGATCAGGTAAGCCTGGCTGGCCGGTATAGGTATAAGTACACTCACAATAATATTCCCTGGTGCAAGACGACAAAGCCACAACTGTCAACACAAATAAGGACAAAACCGTAAAGATTTTCTTCATTGGTGATAAATTAATGCCTAAATATAGTAAAATAATTATTGAAGTCAAGTAGTTACAACAGATATAAAAACACAGATACTTTTTTGAAAGGGATAAGTTCTTATTTTTAATGCAACATGCAATTAGAACAACAAATACCGGTACTCGTACCCGGAACCGACCTGGAGTTGCTGGCCAGGCAAGTGGTAGAAGGTTTTATCATAGGCTTGCATAAAAGTCCGTTTCACGGCTTTTCGGTTGAGTTTGCAGAACACCGCCTGTATAACCCCGGCGATGCGCTGAAACATATAGACTGGAAGGTACTGGGCCGGACCGACCGGCTGTATGTAAAAAAGTTTGAGGAAGAAACCAACCTGCGTTGCTACCTGCTGATGGACAATTCGGCCTCCATGTACTACCACGGCAGCGATAAAAAACCCACCAAGTTGCAATACAGTTGCGTGGCTGCAGCTGCCATTACCTGCCTGATGAAAAAGCAACTGGACGCTGCCGGGCTCATCACCTTTAACGAAACCCTGGAGCAGCAAACACCCTGTAAATCTTCTGCCGCCCATTTCAAAACCCTGTACCGCGAGCTCCAGCAATTGTTCGACGGAGCGGCAGGCACCAAACGAACGGCTACGCCCGAAGTATTGCACCTGGTGGCTGAAAATATTCACAAGCGGTCATTGGTTATTTTGTTCAGCGATATGCTGGATGCTGCCGGCGACCAGGACGAACTGTTCTCTGCCCTGCAACACCTCAAATACAACAAGCATGAAGTAATCTTGTTTTATGTAACCGACCACGAAAAAGAACTCCGTTTCGAATTCGATAACCGCCCGTATGAGTTTATTGATATGGAAACCGGCGAAAAACTAAAACTCCACCCGGCCCAGGTAAAAGAAAACTACCTGGCTCAAATGGAAATACACCGCAAGCAGTTGCTGGAAAAATGTAAGCAGTTTCATATAGATGTGATAGATGCCGACATCAATAAACCCTACGACCAGATTTTGCTGCCCTACCTGCTCAAACGCAATAAGATGTTGTAAACCTTGCCCACTGGCTAATTCACTGTTCATCTATTACATTTGTACCCATGGTCGTATTTCCCAACTGCAAGATCAATTTAGGACTCAACATTACGGCAAAACGTGCCGACGGATTTCATAACCTCGAAACCGTATTCGTACCCGTTCAGGTCAATGATGCTTTGGAAATACTACCCCAGCCCGAATTCAGTTTCCGGCAAACGGGCATTACCGTAGATGGCGATCCCGAACAAAACCTGGTGGTAAAAGCATACCGGTTACTGCAACAGGAGTGCCCCGGTAAGATCCCATCCTGTTACCTGCATTTGCACAAGGTAATTCCTATGGGTGCTGGCCTCGGTGGCGGAAGCGCCGATGCTTCTTTTACCCTGCTCACGTTAAACCAACTCTTCGATCTTAAAATACCACATAACAGGCTCGTAACGCTTGCCACGCAGCTGGGCAGCGATTGCCCTTTCTTTATCAAAAACAAGCCCGTATGGGCCACCGGAAGGGGCGAGGTAATGCAAGAGATCGCATTGGATCTGAGTGCGTACCAGATCATACTGGTTTGCCCGGGCATTCATATCCCTACCCCGTGGGCGTTTAAACAAATCACACCACAGCAACCACAAAACGCCATTCTGGACATCATTGCCGAACCTGTCGAAAACTGGAAGCACAAACTCGTTAACGATTTTGAAGCGCCTGTTTTTGAAGCGCATCCTGCACTTGCGCGTTGCAAAGCCGACCTGTATGCGCAGGGAGCAGTGTATGCAGCCATGAGCGGCAGCGGCAGCAGCGTATTTGGCTTATTTCCCAAACACAAGAAAGCCGACATCCTGGTGGATGCCGGCTGGAAAATATTTAAAGCGTAAAGCTTAATATTATTTTACTGAAGCTACCAGCGCTTTGAAGCCTTCTGCGTCGTTCATAGCCATATCAGCCAGAACTTTACGATCCAGCAGAATACCCTTCTGGGTCAGCTGGTTGATAAACACAGAGTAGCTCATACCTTCTTCACGAACAGCTGCGTTGATACGGGCAATCCACAAAGTACGGTATTCACGTTTTTTCAGTTTACGACCTACATAACTGTAAGTCATACCCTTTTCCATTACGTTCTTAGCAACCGTATATACGTTTTTACGTTTGCCATAATATCCTTTGGCAGCCTTCAGGATTCTTTTTCTTCTAGCTCTGGAAGCTACTGCATTCACTGAACGAGGCATATCTTAAATAGTTATAGTATATTAATAAATCAAAATTATCCGATAGCAAGCAGACGCTTAACCATTCTTTCGTTGGTTTCATGCACCAGCAAGCCAATTCTCAGGTGACGTTTACGTTTAGTAGCTTTTTTAGTCAACAAGTGGCTTTTATATGCTTTATAACGTTTAATTTTTCCAGAACCCGTAACCTTAAAAGTCTTTTTAGCACGGGAGTGAGTCTTCATCTTAGGCATCGCTTCAAAAATTAGGAATGCAAAGGTAAATAAATAAATTACAATTCAAAAATCAATTACAAAAAATCGAAAACAAAGTTACAGAAGCCCCGTTGGGACTAGGCTTCTGAGTCATTATTTTTATTTTCTGCAGGCTCATTATGCTCCGGACGGGGACGTTGAGGACGGTCGCCATCACGACGCGGAGGGCGTGGACGGTCGTTTTGCTCATCGGTCATTCCTTCTGGTTTAGGCATAAGCACCTTGCGGCTCAGTTTAAATTTACCGGTTTTGGGGTCTGTACCGGTCAATTTCACTTTCACCTTATCGCCTTCTTTCAGTACACCATCCATGTTTTCCAGGCGTTTCCAGCTTACTTCAGAGATGTGAAGCAGGCCTTGTTTACCCGGCATAAACTCAACGAATGCGCCGTAAGGCATTACAGATTTTACAGTTGATTCGTACACCTCTCCTACTTCAGGAACGGCAACGATACCTTTAATCCAGGTCATAGCTCTGGCCAGGCCATCGCCATTTTTAGAGAACACGGTTACTTCACCTTTATCGTTTACTTCTTCGATAGAGATAGTAGTACCGGTTTCGCGCTGGATTTCCTGGATGATTTTACCGCCGGGGCCGATTACCGCGCCGATAAACTCACGGTCAATGGTGAGGGTCTCGATACGTGGTGCGTTCGGTTTCATTTCCACACGTGCGTTAGGCACTGCTTCGTACATCGCATCAAGGATGTGCAAACGGCCGCGACGTGCTTGTTCCAGCGCCTTCATCATGATTTCCATGCTCAGGCCATCCACTTTAATGTCCATCTGCACACCGCAGATACCATCACGTGTACCGGTTACTTTAAAGTCCATATCACCCAGGTGATCTTCATCGCCCAGGATATCGGTAAGGATTGCAAATTTCTGGTCGGTGCTGCGGCTAATGAGGCCCATAGCTACACCGGAAACGTGTTTAGGTACAGGTACGCCTGCATCCATCAGTGCCAGAGAACCGGCGCAAACGGTAGCCATTGAAGACGAACCGTTAGACTCCAGGATATCAGATACTACACGTACGGTATAAGGAAATTCTTTACCCGGCATCATTTGTTTCAATGAACGCATAGCCAGGTTACCATGCCCTACTTCGCGACGGCCAGGGCCACGCATAGGCTTCACTTCGCCGGTTGAGAACGGAGGGAAGTTGTAGTGCAGGATGAATTTAGTATAATCGGAAGTAGCTGCGGTTTCGATCAGCAGTTCATCATCTACAGTACCCAGGGTAACGGTAGTGAGGGATTGCGTTTCGCCACGGGTAAACAGTGCAGAACCGTGCGGAGAAGGCAGGAAATTCGCTTCCATGGTCAGCGGACGAACTTCGTCCAGCTTGCGGCCATCGAGGCGTACACTTTCGTCCAGCATCATGTTACGCACCACTTCTTTTTCAAGATCGTGGAAGTAGTTGCCTACCAGCGCTGCATCTTCTGGCAGCAATTCGCCTGCCTGCTCTACAAACTCAGTTTTGATCAGTTTGAAAGCATCGCTGCGGTCATGCTTGGCCATTGCGCCTTTCGCTACATTATAGATACGTTCTTTAGCAAACGCAGAAATTTTCTGGTTCAGCTCTTCGTTCTGGTAAGGAGCAGTGTAAGTACGTTTACCGGTTACACCTTTCAGATCTCTCAGGGCTTCCTGTGCTTTGATCTGCGCACGAACAGCTTCGTGGCCCAGTTCAATCGCTTTTACCAGATCAGCTTCCTGACATTCTTTACTCTCTCCTTCTACCATCATGATGTTCTTTTCAGTAGCAGCAATGATGAAGTCCATATCGGCGTTAGCCAGTTCTGAACGGAGGGGGTTAATTACATATTGGCCGTTGATACGGGCAACGCGCACTTCAGAAATCACTTCCTGAACCGGCACATCGCTCACCGCCAGAGCGGCAGAAGCAGCCAGGCACGCCAGGGAGTCGGGCATTACTTCAGGATCGCTGGAAATAAGAGATACCAGCACCTGTACTTCGCAGAAATAATCGTCTGGAAACAGAGGACGCAAAGCACGGTCGATGAGACGGGAAATCAGAACTTCCGAATCGCTCAGACGGCCTTCGCGTTTAAAAAATGAACCCGGAATACGGCCGGCAGAAGCAAATTTCTCCTGATAGTCAACCGTTAAGGGGAAGAAAGATTGGCCTGGTTTAGGTTCCCGGTTAGCTACTACTGTAGCCAGAATTACGCAGTTTCCAAGTTTTACTACCGCTGCACCATCCGCCTGGCGAGCCAGTTTTCCGGTCTCCAGGGTTACTATACGGCCGTTACCTAAATCAAATGTTGTAGTTATCGCCTTTGGAATCATATTATACAGGGGTATTAAATAAAAAAACTATTCCCAACCGTTCAGTTGGGAATAGCACAGTTATAATGTTATTACTTACGGAGACCGAGTTTCTCAATCAGGGCCCTGTAACCTTGCAGATTCGTTTTTGTCAGGTAAGTCAGCAAACGCTTACGCTGTCCTACCGCTCTCATCAGACCTCTCTGAGTAGAAAAATCTTTTGGATTTTTTTTCAGGTGACCCGAGATATGATTAATACGTTCAGTTAACATAGCGATTTGTGCTTCAACAGAACCGGTGTTCTTTTCGCTACCGCCAAACTGCTTGAAAATATTGGCTTTCTTTTCAGCTGTTAAATATGACATCTTACTAAAATAATTGATACAATTGTTAATAATATTAAAACCCGCTTTTTTACCGCGGGCAAAGGTATATATTTCCAATCAAATCACAAAATATTATTGGATCATTGGAAAACCTTTGGAACCTCGCAAAGATATTCACTATTTTTAAGAAAACTAAAAAACATATGAAATCAATCCTTTGGGCTGTTCCATTTGCCATTGTTGCCGCTACCAGTTGCCAGCATTTAAAGACCGAACCACACTACAACAGCGAAGCTGCCATGAGCAAAGCCTACGAAGGAATGCGCAATGAATTTGGTAACAAGCCCATACAGGTACTGAGTATTCTTACTTTTTATAACGATAAAAGCGGAGCCATTACCTCCTTTACCGTAGCCGACAAGAGCAATAGTGCAGAAATCGTTAAATACAATTACAGTGACGGGATGTGGACCGGACCGGAAGCCGTTCAGGTGATGAACAACGGCACCGAAACCAAAGATTATCTTTTTGACCTGGGGACCATTCCCCCGGCCACTATTGTAAAGGTAGCACAGGCCGCCACCAAGGCTTGCGAGGCATACGGAAACGTGGTTATAGAAAACATCGACATCCGGAAAGAAGACCCGCTTCAAAAAAATATTACCCAACAAGTGCACATTAAAGTTTATCTTAAGACCGATTCCGGAAGCAAAACGTATACAACCGACGCTTCCGGCGCTTTTTTACAATTACAATAATTCCGTTAAACAACTATCGTAAACCCACAGTATTTACAAGAAATGAGGAACACACGTTTACTTTCAGCTTTAACCTTATCGGCAATTGGTGCAGGCCTGCTGCTGACTGCCTGCGAGAAAAAAGGCGATTTTACCCCCAGCAATCCTACCGGCCTTGTGCGTGCGCACATCACCGAAACGTCTACCACTTATGATGCGGTAAAACTGAAAATCAAATCTGTAGAATTCAACCACGTGGATGTTAAAGGATTATCTACCTGGTATCCTGTAAGCAACTTCAAGGCGGGTATTTACGACCTGACCAAGTTCGAAAACGGACTGGATTCTGTTTTAGGCACCCTTGCGCTGGCACCGGGCCAGATTACACAGGCCCGCCTGATTATCGGTGACAGCAACACTGTAGTGGTAAACGGCAATTCTTACCCGTTAAATTCCTTCTCCGGCCAGCAAACCGGATTAAAAGTAAATTTTGCCCAGCCTATCGAAACCGGTAAACAATACGATATCTGGTTCGATTTCGATGCGCAGCGCTCTATTTCAAATGGCGGCAACGGAATTTATGAACTTAACCCTTCTATCCGGGTATATAATATTGTAAACACAGGTTCTATTAAAGGTTATGTACAACCTTTGCTGCAACCCAACCTGGTTTGGGCCATCCGCGGTAAAGACTCTGTACTGGCCATTACCGATGCCAGTGGTTACTTCTATGCCGGCGGTCTACCAGGTGGTCTTTATAAAGTAGCCATCAAATCGGGCGACGTTACCTATAAAGATAGCATTATGACTAATGTGCCTGTTAATAATGGTAACACAACAGACCTGAGCCAGATTTCACTGGAACAATAAACGAATAGTATACAAACAGCTATAAAAAACCCGCAACATTCAAATTGCGGGTTTTTCTTTTTTTACGCTGCCAATCAATCTGCCAGTTATCCGCAATTCCGTTTATTTTTGGCACCAGTATGCAACTACGTAAACTGAGGCTCCCCTATTTACTGTTTATTACAGGCACTGTTCTGGCTATTACCCTGTCTTTCTGCACCGGAAACGATAAAAATTCCGGCACCGAAGCCAGCAACCCGGCAGCGGAATCGCCATTCCGGAACATAGCCGATACTTCTGCACACTATGTTGGAATGCAGGAATGCCGCAAATGCCACGAAGACATTTACCAGACCTTTAGCCAAACCGGTATGGGTAAATCTTTCGATTATGCCACCCGCCAAAAATCGGCTGCTAATTTCGACCCCAAAGTGGCACTCGTTTACGACAAATTCAAAAACCTGTACTACAAACCGTATTGGGACAAAGACTCTTTCTATATAATGGAATACCGGCTGGAGGGCAAAGACACCATCCACAAACGGGTAGAAAAAGTAAGCTACATTATAGGATCGGGCCAGCATACCAACTCCCATATTGTTAGCAGGAACGGATATTTATACCAGGCGCCCATCACCTTTTATACGCAAAAAGGCAAATGGGATCTTGCACCAGGTTTTGAGAACGGCCTAAACACAAGATTTGACCGCAAAATAGAGCTGGAATGTATGACCTGCCACAACGGGTACCCCTCGTTTGAGATGGAGAGTATGAATAAATTCTACACCCTTAAAACCGGTATAGATTGCGAGCGTTGCCACGGGCCGGGAAGCATTCACGTAAAAGAAAAACTGGAAGGCGATGTTGTTGACACCTCTAAAGGCCCCGACAATTCAATCGTAAACCCCAGAAGACTCACTACCGACCAGCAAAATAACCTTTGCCAGCGTTGTCACCTGCAGGGCATTGCTACGCTAAACGATAATAAAACTTTCTTCGATTTTAAACCATCTATGCAACTCAAGGATGTGATGACCGTTTTTATGCCGGTGTATCACGGAGGGGAGGATAAAATGATTATGGCTTCGCATGTGGAGCGCATGAAGATGAGTGAATGCTATATCAACTCTGGCAAAATGAGCTGCATTACCTGCCACAATCCGCATGTAAGCGTTAAATCCACGCCAGAAGCGCACTTCAACCAAAGCTGCAAAAGCTGCCATGGCTCAGCGCAGCAGCAATGCACCGCTCCAATGGCCGACAGAAACGCGAAGAATGATAATTGTGTAACCTGCCATATGCCCAAAAACAGCAGCATCGATATACCGCACGTAGCCGTTACCGATCACTTTATCCGTAAGCGGGTTACGCACGAAGACCAGGCCAAAGTGCGCCAGTTTCTCGGCATCAGATCGTACAACAATGACAATCCAGACGCGCTTACCAAAGCCAGGGGTTTTATGGAATTGCATGAACGGTATATTGCAGACAAGTCGCTGCTTGACTCTGCCAATACTTATCTGGCACAGGTTCCCTCAGAAAACAAAACTGCAGCGAAAGACCGCATCCGGCTGTTTTTCCTGAAAGAAGATTATCGTGCTATATTAAATCTTGCTGCTACCCTGCCCGATCCTGAAATTAAAGATGCCTGGACGGCGTACCGCATAGGAGAAGCCATGTCGCAAACCAGCAATATACAAGGAGCCTTAGCCTATTACCAACGTGCAGATGCCATATGGCCTTATGCACTCGATTTTAAAAACAAACTTGGTGCTGCTTACCTCGGCACCGGTAATATAGCTGAGGCCAAAAAAGTATTTGAGTTTATACTTAAGGAAGATTCTGAAAACCAGCAGGCCAATAACAACATGGGTTATATCTACATGCAGGAAGGTAATATGGGCATGGCATTTCATTACCTGTCGCGCTCTATCATGCTCGATCCCGACCATGAACAAACCCTTATTAACCTCGCTGTGTTTTACCACAGCCAGCATAACGACCAGAAAGCCAGACTTATGTTGCAGCGGGTATTAAAGATTAACCCCGGTCATGAACAGGCCAGAGCCATGCTTTTAGACATCTCATAATGGATTAACGTTAAAAAAATATTACCAACACTATTGCAACTTTGATTTCCGGCTATTATCTTTGCACTCGCTAAGTTCTTAAAACACAATGCGGAAGTAGCTCAGCTGGTAGAGCATTACCTTGCCAAGGTAAGGGTCGCGAGTTCGAATCTCGTCTTCCGCTCAGGTATAAATCCCTGCTTTTTTCACGCAGGGATTTTTTGTGCCGCCCGGGTGGCGGAACAGGTAGACGCGCAGGACTTAAAATCCTGTTCGCAGCAATGCGAGTGCGGGTTCGATTCCCGCCCCGGGCACAAAAAAAAAATGAAAGTTTTTTTTGAAAGGTTGTTGCAAAATTGAAAAACGCTTTCTACCTTTGCACTCCCAAAGTTCTTAAAACACAAGCGGAAGTAGCTCAGCTGGTAGAGCATTACCTTGCCAAGGTAAGGGTCGCGAGTTCGAATCTCGTCTTCCGCTC
>JAVBJN010000105.1:0-2894 GCA_031546985.1 Chitinophagaceae bacterium | reverse complement strand
GATAATACGCCCATGTCGATCTATCAAGCGACCAGTTGTTAAGGCATTCTGGGTATCAGTAATAGCTTGAATGAAGTCCATTGCTTGATTCTCAAGGTGGAATGGAGTTCGTAAGGCTGGCCTATCGAATGCTTGGCGAAGCAGGAGCAAATAATGCTCGAGTACATTGTATTTATTGCGATACTCCAATATTTTCTTGTAATACCGATACATCAGTTCGGTATGGTTGTTGAAAAATTCCTGATAGTCTTCCCAAAATAGCAGAGATACTTTAAATGGTAGGCCTGACTGGTTTAGTGAGCGTATGTGGGCCTGTAGATTTGCATCCCTTGGTCCAGTTGTTGCAATGATGAAGCGATCCAATTTAGGGGAAAACGTTTTTGCTGCATCGATTTCAATATTGATTTCTGCTGCAGTCAGTTGCTTAGATGGAACTTCTGAATGTTTTTTCTTCTTACACTGAATTCCAGTGAGTTCGTTTGAAGAGTAGTTGGTGCCATAGATGTCAATACCCGCCTGTTTTTGGCCTTGCCGCCCATGCCTCTCTGCATAGTCGTCCTTCCATTGTTTCCTCGCATAATCGAGAGTGATTTGTTCGAAGTCCTGCCAATTCGCAGGTGGGGCTATTTCTACTTGAATATTTGGCATACAGCCTCCTTTGAAAACTGAAAAAGTGAGTGAGTTTTGAACTTTAACATATCCATTTCTGGTGTAAAGCACTGGAATAGCGCTGTCAGATTTACATTCGAGCTGACTCGGGCATAACTGTCTCGTATGAGTGAGAAGTAGATAAACGCCTCAGCATAACCAGAACAGATTTTCTACATCCAATGTCGTAGGAGTGCAGTTAAGTGACTTATCACTCAGCACCGACCAATTCTTTTGTCATTAGTGGTTCATGCATTATCTATGAATGTATAAATTTTAGCTCAACGATGCGCTGCGTTGTTACAGTTTTTAGCACCATGTCTTGGCTAGGAAAGATGTTGGGCTGCTATTACGTGCTTAACGTGAAAGTAAGCTGCTCACACAAGTCCGCTTGATCATCGGGCTCTGTATTAGCAGCAAGGGCTGCGTTGATACAATTTGAAAAATTATCGTCTTTTCCAATAGCTATGGGAAAACCTTTAATGTTGAGAATTTTGCTCTTAATTGAAATAACAAGCTTCTCCCCTTCAACAACTAGATCAAATATTTTTGATCTTTCTCTTAGGATTGATTGAGCCAACAGATTGAAATTTATTGAGGACTCCCCACTCTTGAATCTGGCATGTGCGGGCGCAACAACCGAAAGTAATAGGTCTCTTAGTGCATCCGCCTCACATATTATTTCAGCGCTTGAGGCGTGTTGAACACAGCGGACTACATCGGAATAGGCCGCGTTAATACTTTTATGCGTAAGCTGATTGAGGTGATCAATTTCACCCACAGCTGCACTTGGTTTTCCAATCGAAGTGAACTGGTCTGAACTTTGGTAGTAAGACTCTATTGACCCTCTGCGTAGAATGAACAGACCACACTGTTCCAGCAAGTCAAGCAGGGCAATATATCGAATCTTTATTTTAGCCCAAGCGTTGTCATTTGCTATATTTGATAATTCCTTGTCTTCGGTTGTAAAAAGTGAACAGAAAGCAGAGCGGCGCTTAGCCTGTGTATCCTCCTCCTCAGCTTTTTTATTCACCCAATATGGATGTAATTCAGCAGTGGCGGAAATTTCACTCCACCGATTATCCACCAACTTGCAAAAATCTGTATATATGGTGCTAGCCATTTGGTGTACGGATGTGAACCCTAGTGAATGCGCACACTTTTCTGCTTCATGGTTGTCATTAAGGTAGGAGTTGACAAACTCAAGCCCGTCAGCAATTCCATCCGCGTCCGTCAACGCTACTGGACTCTTTCCAAGTAGTCGCAGCAATTTTGCAACGGTTGGCATTTGTCCCTTACCGATAACAGGTAATAACTGTGATCCAGCTGCTTCAAGATGCATATTTAGTTTACTTGCAAGTGCGCTACAGATCATTACATCAGATGGCCCTTCAACTAATAGAGGGCGCCTAGAGAAAAGTGATAGCTTATGCTCTTGACCAAGTCGAGCAATTAAGCTTTGTATTTTTTTGCTCTTCAGTTCACCAGTATTGGCAGGAATCTGAACGGGATCGGTCATCAGATCATAACAGAAGACGAGAGATAGCAAGTCTTCAGGGGTTTGAATTTGGAGCATTTCTGTTGAGTGCGTAGCGATGATAATAATCTTCTTATTCCCTCCGGTTGATGGGTGTCCGGCAACACTGAGAATTTCATGAAGAAGAAATGATTGCAACTGAGGATGTAAGGAAACCTCTGGCTCATCTAGAAGAAGTGCACCCACATCATCGTCATAAAGTGCAGCCAGTATCCCGACCAAATGCATCAATCCAGATGCTTCTCGGCCAGAAGAATATGGTTTTACTTCTATATCCAAACGTGAAAATAATATTTTTAGACTCCCGCCATCCCAATCAATAAGAATGTCACGCTTGAATAATTTTCTAAGTCGCTCCTGGATTTTAATCAGAATATCCGCTCGTTCAGCAAGTGTTTGGAAATCGCCATTTATGGTTTCCATTTGATGCCTGCGAGCAGAATCGCCTTTGCTACCAAAGGTTGCTTGCTCGTACAGAGGTGAGCCACCACGATGCCCGTCAAAGTCTGATCTGAATTGCTCCAACAACCCCATTCGGCCTGCGGAGAGAAAGCGCACATGCTTTCCATTCATATGCAGGTGGAGACTTTGCTTGAGCCCTCTTAAAAGGTGTGTTTTTCCAGACCCATTTGGACCAAGTAAAACTGTGAGGCCTCGGTTTAAAGTCAACTTACGAGTAAAGTTGTCATTGTGACTATTGATTTGAGCT
>JAVBJN010000074.1:0-25908 GCA_031546985.1 Chitinophagaceae bacterium | reverse complement strand
TGCTACGGTGATGGAACTCAAACCTGAAGACAACAAAAAAATAACCCTCGATGTGAATAACCTGCTGCCAGGTATGTACTCCATCATCATTCATTCCGATAAAGGAAATATTGTCAAAAAAGTACAGATCAGCAGATAAACATTTAATCCATATTTAATCACCTTTTAAGGAGCCGTTAACGGCTCCTTTTTAATTTAGTGCCACGTTTGTTATCTTTCCGGCATGAAACCCAACCTTATATTATTGCATGGCGCCATAGGGTCGGCAGCACAACTGCAGCCCCTGGCAGCGCTTTTGTCTGAAGATTTTGCCTGTCATCTCATCAATTTCAGCGGGCATGGCGGAGAAAAACCCGGCCCGCTCACCATTACCCGGCTTTCGGGCGAGCTGGCAGCTTATATTCAGCACCACCAGTTGCAACGTGCCAATATATTCGGGTATAGTATGGGAGGATATGTAGCTTTGAACACCGCCTTGCACCTGCCGCAACTGGTAGGCCGCATTATGACCTACGGTACCATGCTGGAATGGAGTCCGGAAAGAGCAGCCAAAGAAACCGCGTTGCTAAACCCCGAGACCCTGAAACTGAAAGTGCCGAAGTTTGCCGAAAAACTGGCACAGATGCACGGCGATGATAATTGGGAAGACCTGCTGAGGCACACCGGCGATATGTTGCTGGCTATGGGGCAGCAACCGCCCATCAGCATGATGTCGATGCAGGCCATTGAGCAAAAGGTAAAATTATGTGTGGGCGACCGCGATGCCGTAAGCATTAAAGAAACTGAGGAGGTATACCGCCTGCTGCCCAATGCATGCATGAGCGTGTTTCCCAACAGCCCGCACCCATTGGAAAAAGTTGACAGCCAACTTTTGGCATTTGAGATAAAACACTTTTTTTTGCATTAAAATAGTTCGAGTATGACTGAGGGATATGTTAGAACCGAGATTGAACAGGGAGTCGCTACTGTGGAGTTTTTCCACCCTGCCAGCAATTCATTACCTGGTAAAATATTGAGCGATCTGGCTAAAGCCATCAACGATGCCGGCGAAGACGTGCGTGTAAACGTAATTGTACTCCGCTCTGCAGGCAACGGCGCTTTCTGTGCCGGCGCTTCTTTCGATGAATTGGTTGCTATCAAAAGCGAAGCAGAAGGCAAGCAGTTCTTCAGCGGTTTCGCCAATGTGATTAACGCTATGCGTAAGTGCCATAAATTCATTATTGGCCGTATACAGGGCAAAGCTGTAGGCGGTGGTGTAGGGCTGGCTTCTGCGGTAGATTACTGCATTGCCACCGAAGGCGCGTCTATCAAACTGAGCGAGCTGGCTATCGGCATAGGTCCCTTTGTAGTGGGCCCGTCCGTTCAGCGCAGAATAGGTTTGTCGGCATTTACCGATCTTACCATCGATGCTTCTAACTGGCGCAGCGCCGAGTGGGCCAAACGCAAAGGCCTGTATGCAGAGATGCACGCTACCATTGAAGAAGTAGACGACGCCGTAAAACGCATCAGCGCACGTTTGGCCAAACACAATCCGCAGGCGATGCAGGAACTGAAGAAAACCTTCTGGACCGGTACCGAAAACTGGGATACCCTGCTGAGCGAAAGAGCTGCCATAAGCGGCAAACTGGTGTTGAGCGAGTTTACCCGCAATGCCATCAACGCTTTCAAAGCCCAGGCATAATTTAACCAATCCGTTCACAGCGGAGGGTTTACATACAAAGGTGAAAAGTCACAAGTGAAGCACATGCTTTACTGCTGGCTTTTCGCCTTTTTTGATTGGCGGATGACGGATTTGCGAATTGCGGATTTGCGAATTGCGAATAAGCGGATTTGCGGATAAACCAACACATGGGGCATTTTAAATGCGAAAGGTCCCTGAGCCTGTCGAAGGGCCTTTCTCCGCTCATTTTTCACTTCTCACTTTTCACTTTTCACCATTCACCTCTCACTTGCGGATTTGCGAATAAACCAACACATGGGCATTTCAAATGCGAAAGGTCCCTGAGCCTGTCGAAGGGCCTTTCTCCGCTCACCATTCACCATTGACCATTCACCTCTCTCTTTTCACTTCTCCCTTTTCACCAAAAAGACCCACCAGGATAGCCCCGGCAGGTCTTTTATATTTTAAATGGATGCTGTTAAGTGATATTCCACATCAGCCATCCTCCAATCAGACATCAGATATCGTCGTTTAGGTCGTCATAGCGCCACAAACGTTAATCACCTGACCACTTACGTAGCTGCTCAGGTCAGAAGCCAGGAAAAGGGCTGTATTGGCCACTTCCTCGGGCTTGCCAAAACGGTTCATTGGTATTTGGGAGAACCATTTTTCCGCACCGCCATCTTTCAGGTAGTGAGTCATATCAGTTTCAATAAATCCGGGGGCTATCGCATTGCAACGGATGTTGCGGCTGCCCAGCTCCAGCGCTACCGATTTGGTAAAGCCAATTACGCCCGCCTTGCTGGCCGCATAGCTGCTCTGGCCGCCATTGCCCTGCACACCTACCACCGAGCTCATGTTAATGATGCTGCCCGATCTGGCTTTCATCATGGGGCGTATCACCTGTTTGGTAAGGTTAAATACCGATTTCAGGTTGGCCTGCATTACCTCATCCCACTGGTCGGGAGTTACGCGCAGCAGCAGGTTATCGCGGCTGATACCGGCGTTATTTACACAAATATCTATAGCTCCAAAAGTCTTTACTACATCATCTACCAAAGCTTCGGCAGCTTCAAAAGAACCTGCATCACTTTTATAGGCCTTGGCTTTTACGCCCATCGCCGTCAGTTTATCTTCCAGCGTCCTGGCTTTTTCGTCGGAGGAAAGGTAAGTAAACGCAATATGTGCGCCATGCTCAGCAAATTTCAGTGCAACAGCTTCCCCGATACCACGACTGGCACCGGTTATAAGAGCAACCTTATCTTTTAATAATTGCATACAAACGTATTTGGGGGCAAGTTTAACAAAACATCCTGAATGTTTATAGTCTGTACAGGGGCAGACGGTGTATAGCGCCTGTGTTTACAAGGCATTTTTCATAAAATCCAGCATTTCTTCCACATACTGTCTTTCATTGCTCAGGCGGGGCACTTTATGCTGTCCGCCCAGTTTTCCTTTGCTTTTCAGCCATTCTTTAAACCCGTTTTTGGGCATCATATGCACCATTGGCATGCGCAGGGCAATATCCTTATAGCGCTTGGCCTCGTAATCGGAATTAATGCCTTGAAGCGCCCGGTCCATTTCGGCCACAAAGGTCTCCAACGGCACCGGCAGGTGTTCAAATTCTATAATCCATTCATGGCAGCCATTGCTGGTTTCACTGAAATACGAAGGCGCAGCCGTGTAATCGTTGATGATAGCGCCTGTTTTTTCGCAGGCTATTTCCAGGGCTTTATCGGTATTGTCTACAATTACCTCTTCGCCAAAAGCGTTAATATAATGTTTGGTACGGCCGCTTACCACAATGCGGTAGGGCTTGAGGCTCACGAACTTAACCGTATCGCCCACCAGGTACCGCCATAAACCGGCGTTGGTACTTATAATAAGTGCATAGTTCTTACCCAGTTCCACATCTTTAAGCTGTAAAGTACGCGGGTCTGGCTTGCCCAGCTCTTCCATTGGCATAAACTCATAGAAGATACCGTGATTCAAAAACAGCAACATACCTTCCTGCCCAATAATATCCTGCGCGGCAAAAAAGCCTTCAGATGCATTATACGTTTCCATATAACGCATATTGGGATCGGGAATCAGTTTTTTAAACTGGCTCACATACGGTTTGAAGCTTACGCCACCGTGAATGTATACTTCAAGGTTAGGCCACACTTGCTTAAGATCGGTAGCGCCGGTAATTTCGAAAATACGCTTAATGAGTACAATAGTCCAGGTAGGCACACCGGCTATCTGCACTACATCGTCCTGGATTACGCTATGCGCCATTTTCTCGATCTTGGCTTCCCATTCGTCCATAAGGGCAATGGAAAGATCGGGCGTACGCAAAAACTGGCCTACCAGCGGCATATTTTGCAGCATTACCGCGCTCAGGTCGCCATAATAACTGTCAGAAGTAAGTTGGTTCAATTGATGGCTGCCGCCAATCACCAGGCCTTTACCTGCCATAATACGGGTATCGGGCACATTGCGGTGATACAGGGCCAGAATATCTTTACCGGCTTTAAAGTGCCCATCGTCGAGGGCTTCTTTACTTACCGGAATAAATTTGCTTTTATCGCTGGTGGTGCCGCTCGATTTGGCAAACCAGCTGATGGGAGAAGACCATAAAACGTTCTGCTTACCATTAAGGATCTCCTCAATATAGGGTTTCAGGGTTTCGTAGTCGTTAATGGGCACCGCCTTTTTAAAGTCGGATATGGTATTGATGTTGTTAAAGTCGTACTTTCTACCGTATTCGGTAAATTGAGCTCCTCCAATCAGGTTGTTGAATACTTGTACCTGTGTATCAATGGGATTGAGCATAAAATTGTCAATTGCACTCAGGCGCAACTTGAACAATCCGGCCAACGCAGGTTTTAAAATTTTCATGGAAGAAACTAAGGTTTATTCAGTTGTAGGTGCTTCAGACGGGTTTTTCCTCCGGAGCTCGAAATTTTTGCCAAGATACACTTTTCTAACTTGTTCATCTTCGGCCAGTTCTTCGGCTGAGCCCGATTTCAGGATTTTACCTTCAAACAACAAATAAGCTCTGTCTGTAATAGAAAGTGTTTCCTGCACATTGTGGTCGGTGATGAGGATACCGATATTTTTATATTTGAGTTTGGATACAATAACCTGGATGTCTTCTACCGCAATAGGGTCAATTCCCGCAAAGGGTTCATCCAGCAAAATAAACTTAGGATCGGTAGCCAGCGCGCGGGCAATCTCGGTTCTCCGGCGCTCGCCACCGCTCAATACATCGCCCATACTCTTGCGCACATGGTGCAGGTTAAACTCCGAAAGCAGGCTTTCCAGCTTCTCCTGTTGCTCCTTCTTATTCAATTTGGTCATTTCCAGCACCGCCGAAATATTATCCTCTACCGACAGCTTGCGAAAAACAGAGGCTTCCTGCGGCAGGTAGCCAATGCCCATCTGCGCCCGCTTATACATGGGCAACTCGGTAATATTCTGGTCATTATCCCCATCGCTCAGGAACACCTCACCCTCATCTGGCTTAATAAGCCCCACCACCATATAAAATGAAGTGGTTTTTCCGGCTCCGTTAGGCCCCAGCAGCCCTACAATCTCGCCCTGAGATACGTTGACGGACACGTGGTTTACCACCGTACGCTTACCATAACGCTTTACCAGCTCTTTCGTGTAGATTTTCAAGCAATTCTGTTTTGAACAAAAATAAACAATAAAGGCTATCCCGGTGGGATAGCCTTTTATCTTCTTTACCGGACCGGTTATCCTTTAAACGCGATCATAGAGATTTCTACGTTCACGCCGCGGGGCAAACCCGATATCTGCACGGTTTCGCGGGCAGGGAATTCTTGCTCAAAGTATTTAGCGTATACGCTGTTTACGGTAGAGAAATTATCCATATCGGTAATAAAAATCGTGGTTTTTACAGCATGGCTGAAATCCATACCGGCTTTGGCCAGGATGGCTTTCAGGTTTTGCATCACCTGGTGGGTCTCTGTTACGATGTCTTCTTTAGCCAATTCGTCTGTTCCGGGTTTCAGGGCAATCTGTCCTGAAATGTACAGGAAACCGTTTACCAGTACCGCCTGGCTGTACGGGCCAATAGGGCTGGGCGCATTTTCTGTAAGAATGATTTCTTTTTCCATGGCCGCAAATTTATCGAGAGAATTAACTTTGCTCAAATAATTTTTTCAGTGGCATATATTCTTCACATAGATACAGCATTAGACAGTTGCCGTGTGGTACTGTCTCAAAACCGCGAGGTGGTAAAGGAATTGGTGGTGACCGAGGCCCGCGAACATGCTGCCAAACTGCCGGGATTAATACAGGAACTGGCAGCGATTGTGCCATTGGTGCAGCTCGATGCCATTAATGTGGTGGCGGGCCCGGGGTCTTATACCGGCCTGCGGGTGGGCCTGGCTACCGCCAAAGGCATTTGTTATGCCTTGCAAAAGCCGCTTATCCTGTCGTCGCTGCTCGAAATATGGGCCCACGCTGCATTTGAGCATAATAAAAAGGCCAATTTCTTGTGCCTGCCCATGATCGATGCACGCCGTATGGAGGTATTTGCCGAGCTGCGCACCCGCGAAGGCGAAAAAATAATGCCCACCGGGGCATATGAAGTAAATGAGGCTTTTTGGGAGCAGATTTTTGCCTTTGACAAGCCAGTTTTGGTAGCCGGCAATGCCGCAAAAAAGGTTTTTGAGGTTAAACAAGACACCCGTTTACATTTTAATATAGACTTACCATATACGGCTATAGACATCACCAATATTGGGTATAATGCTTTTATATACAATCATTTTGCCGACCTTGCCTATGCCGAACCGTTATATGCTAAAGAGGTTTATATAAAATGACGCATGATATTTTTCGTATATCAATTTAGTTTGTACGTATATTTGCATTCCACCTCCCAATCAACTCACTTTTTACCATAGGTAAGCTATTAAAAAGCAGATCTTTTAACATTATTAACATTTCATTATAATATCCCAATAAGATATTATGATATTTTTGGTATAAATATTGTTGCATAAACAATCAAACTCAGGCAAACAATTATTAACGAGTATAAATTTTGAAATGATGGAAAAAACTGTTGCATCGAACACTATGGTGGCGACTAAAGCAAATGAAGCGGATCATGCAAAACTGGATTATCTGGCAGTGAAAAAGGCGGCAATGATCCTGAGAGCGGTGAACCATAAATTACGTCAGCAGATTGTGAAATTACTGGAAGATCACAGACGTATGACTGTTACTGAAATATATGTAAAACTGCGCCTGGAACAATCTGTTGCCTCTCAGCATCTCGCAATCCTGCGCCGTGCAGGTATCGTAATCACTGAGCGCGACGGTAAATTCATCCACTATGCTGTAAACTACGAAAGGATTGCTGAAATCACCCGTTTCGTAGACGACCTGGTTGGTTCAGAAGAAGCTTAATCAACTAACGTTCAAAACGCTATATAAAGGGAAGCCGTTAAGGTTTCCCTTTTTCATTGCCTCAAGAGTATTCCGTATTTTTGCCCGATAACTTTTTGATTATGATCGTAGAACAATTATATACCAGTTGCCTTTCCGAAGCCGCTTACTTTATAGCTTCGGGTAATGAGGCAGCCATCGTAGATCCGCTGCGCGACATTCAGACCTATCTTGACCTGGCTAAAAAGCACAACGTAAGCATCAAATACATTTTTGAGACGCATTTCCACGCCGATTTTGTGAGCGGACACCTGGACCTGGCCAAGGCCACAGGCGCTACCATCGTTTACGGTCCGCAAACCCAAACCCGCCTTAATGTGCATATTGCCAAAGACGGTGAAGTATTTAACGTGGGCGATCTGAGCATCGAAACGGTGCATACTCCTGGTCACACCGTAGAAAGCACCTGCTACCTGCTTAAAGAAGCCAATGGCAACCCTTATTGCATCTTTACCGGCGATACGCTGTTTGTAGGCGATGTGGGCCGCCCCGACCTGTTTAGCGGCAATATGACCAAAGAAGAACTGGCGGGTATGATGTATGAGTCGCTCAATACGCGTATTAAGCCGTTGGAAGACCATATTATCGTGTACCCGGCGCACGGCCCGGGATCGGCCTGCGGCAAAAACCTGGGTCCGCAAACCTTTAGCACCATTGGCGAGCAAAAGCAAACCAACTACGCGCTGCAAGACCAGACCAAAGAAGCCTTTATCGCTTCGGTTACCGATGGGTTAAATACCCCGCCGCAATATTTCCCGATCAATGCCCGCATTAACAAAGAAGGGTACAACAGCCTGGAGGAAGTGATGAAGCAGGGACTTACGCCGCTGAGCATTGCCGATTTTAAAACAAAAGCTAAAGAAGGCGCTATCATCCTCGATACCCGCCCGGCCCATGTTTTTACCGAAGGTTTTGTACCCGGTTCGGTTTTCGTAGGCCTCGAAGGCCGCTTTGCCGAATGGCTGGGCACCATACTGCCTTTTGACGAACCCATTATACTGGTTACCGAGCAAGGCAAGGAAGAAGAAACCATTGTGCGCATGGCCCGTGTAGGATACGACAAGGTAGAAGGCTACCTCAATGGCGGTTTCGAAGGCTGGCAGCAAGCAGGCGAAAAAATAGACCTGATTATTGATGTAGAAGCCGATGAGCTGGCTATGGATATGCCGCACGACCCCAACCTGGTGGTAATTGACGTACGCAAACCTTCTGAGTTTGATGCCGGCCACATCAAAGGCGCACACAACGTATCGCTGGCTACCATGAGCGATCCGGGTGTGCTGGTAGAGTTTGAAGAAGAGCGCGACAACTACTATGTGCACTGTGCAGGCGGCTACCGTTCTGTAATTGCCTGCAGCCTTATGAAGCGCGAAGGCGTGCACAACATCCGCAACATCCTGGGCGGATGGGGCAAACTGAAAGACACCGAAGGCCTGGAGAAGGAAGTAACCGCTCCCGCCAAAGCAAAATAAATGAGCCGGCCCCGCAGTACTTGCGGGGCCATTTTTTTACACCTCATTTTGTACACCAGTTTGGGGAAAATTTTCTGAAATGTTAAAACTTAGGCCCAATGTAATTTTGCATGTTCAGGATCGTTAATATTGCATCAGACCAGACAGAAACATACTACCTCCAGTATAAACTTTTTGGTTGCCGGACTTGGAAGCAACTTTGTTCAATTGTGATTTTGGGGAAATCGGTTTCCATCTCCTTGCAGCCAAACCTAATTACAACAAACAGCCCACGCAGTATTGCGTGGGCTGTTTTATTTTAGCATGACAAAAACAAAACACCCCGGACAGAGCCGGAGTGTTTTCTCAAAATAGGATAACAACCTTTTCTACAACACAATATTCTGTACCAGATCACTCTTCTCCGGATAGTCGGTATTAAAGTGCAGGCCGCGGCTTTCTTTACGAAATTCCGCGCCTTTTACAATCAGGTAGCCTACCGAAATAAGGTTGCGCAACTCGCAGAGCTGCGGCGATACTTTGGTGCTTCTGTACAATGATTCCGTTTCGGAAAACAGCACATCCAGGCGGCGCATGGCACGCTCCAGGCGCACATTGTTGCGCACAATACCTACATAATCGGTCATTACCATTTGCAGCTCTTTAAGGCTTTGGGTAATGAGAATCATTTCTTTGGGCAGGGTAGTGCCAATGGTGTTCCAATCGGGTACCAGTTCGTTAAACTCAATCGCATCAATCTTCCCGGCGGCATCTTCAAAACAGCGGTTGGCAAATACCAGCGCCTCCAACAGCGAGTTAGAAGCCAGGCGGTTGGCACCATGCAGGCCAGTGCTGCTGCATTCGCCACAGGCATACAGGTTTACAATAGAAGTGCGCCCTGTTTCGTTGGTTTTGATACCGCCACAACTGTAGTGCGCGGCTGGTGCCACAGGTATCATGTCTTTGGCCACATCAATACCAATGCTCATGCATTTTTCGTAAATATTGGGGAAGTGCTCGGTAAACTTAGCCATATCCATATGCCTGCAATCGAGGTACACATGCTCGGTACCGGTACGTTTCATTTCGCTATCGATAGCCCGGGCTACAATGTCGCGCGGGGCCAGATCGCGGCGCCGATCATACCGTTCCATAAACGCTTCGCCATCTTTGGTGCGTAGAATGCCGCCATCGCCCCTTACCGCTTCGGTAATGAGAAACGAGGGACTTACCCCCGCCTGGAACAGCGCTGTGGGGTGAAACTGGATAAACTCCATATTCTCTACCCTGCCTTTGGCCCGGTATACCATAGCCACACCATCGCCGGTAGCTATTTTGGGGTTGGTGGTGGTGCGGTACACCTGCCCGTTGCCACCGGTAGCCAGCACGGTAACCCTGGCCAGCACTTTTTGTATCTCGGTATTGTGCAGGTTTAGCACATACACCCCGTAACATTCAATATCTGGGGTAGATTTGGTAACGAGGTAGCCCAGGTGGTGCTGGGTTATAATATCGATTACAAACCAGTGGTGAATCAATTCTACATTGGGCAGGCTCTTTACTTTTTCGAGCAGCGCACGCTCAATTTCCCAGCCGGTAATGTCTTTGTGGTGCAAGATGCGGAATTCGGAGTGCCCGCCTTCGCGACCCCGTTTATAATCGCCTTCGTCGTTTTTATCAAACCGGGTACCCCAGTCTATAATTTCCTGCACCCGTTGCGGGCCTTCCTTAATTACAATATCTACCGTATGCGGGTTACAAAGCCCGTCTCCGGCAATAAGTGTATCGCTGATGTGTTTTTCAAAACTATCGTGCTCCTCATCGTTTACCACCGCAATACCGCCCTGGGCATATTTGGTATTGGTTTCGTCGGCATCGGCCTTGGTAATGATGGTGATTTTCTTGTCCGGAAAACGCTCGGCTGTCTTAACGGCGAAGGTCAAACCGGCAATACCGGAGCCGATCACCAGGAAATCTGTTTGGATCATACGGAATAACGTTGCAGTGCCATAAAAATAACTCAAAATACCCATCATGGATATTTTTTGCGGCTGTGGGCACAAATAACCGTTTATCAAAAAACGGGTTACGAAGCAAACCTTAATATTATTTTTGTCAGAACCCTTACTTTGTTTCCGCACCTTTGCGGCTGTACGGTAAGATAATTTGTAAATTGAGTAAACCTTGTAAGCCAACCTCCATGATCAAAAAGGTAATACTGGCCATACTGCTTTCCGGCATTTCTACAGCAATGTTTGCCCAGACCAAAGTCTGGAGCCTCGAAGATTGCATTGAGCATGCCCGCAAGCACAACCTTCAGATACAGCAAAATGAGCTGAACGAAAGGCTGTCTAAACTCACGTTAAGACAAAGCCTGCTGTCTCAGCTGCCCAATGTAAGCTCCGATATTAGTGCGGGCCGTAGCTTTGGCCGTTCGGTAGATCCTACCACCAACTTGTTTAGCAACGCCAACTACAATTATGTTAGCGCCAGCGCCAATGCCAATGTGCTTTTGTTTGGCTGGTTTCAGAAACGCAACCAGATAAACCAAAACAAAAACGACCTGCTGGCTACGCAAACCAATAACGAAAAGCTACAGAACGATATTTACCTCAATATCGCCAATGGCTACCTGCGCATACTGGTGGCCAAAGAACAGCTTACTGTAAGCGCCAGCCAGATTGAGCTAACTACAGCACAGCTGAACCAGACAGAGAAAAAAGTAGACGCGGGCCAGTTGCCCCTGCTCAACAGCGCCCAACTGGAAGCCCAGCTGGCTACCGACAGCAGCAATTATATTGGCGCCCAAAACGAAGTAACACTGGCTGTACTGCAAATGAAAGCCTTGCTGAACCTCGATTTTGAAACCCCTTTCGAAATTGATCCGCCACCTGTAGATATTTCCGGTGTAGGCGGCTGGCAGGATAAAACAGCCGAAGGCGTGTATTACACTGCGCTGAGCAACCAACCGGGCATCAAAAGCAGCGAATACAAACTGGATGCCGCCCACTACGCGTTAAAATCTGCCAAAGGTGCGCTGTACCCACAACTGGGCCTGGGTGCCAGTGCAGGAACCAACTTTTCTACTACGGTAAAAGAACTCTCGGGCCTGCCTACTGTTTCCGGTGTGGAACCAACGGGATCGTTTATTGATGTAAACGGCTCCAAGTACCTGGTATATGAGCCTACCTTCAACTACAATACGCATATGACTCCCTTTGGCAAGCAGCTGGACAACAACTTCCGTCAAACGGTGGCCCTTAGCCTGAGCGTACCGCTGTTTAACGGCTGGAATGCCAGGAGAAATGTGGAGCAAGCCAAAGTAAGCATCGAATCGCAAAAGCTCAATGTGGAGCAAACCAAACTCCAGCTGCGCCAGGATGTGTATAAAGCCTATGCAGATGCTACGGCCTCTGCCCGCCAGTATTACGCTTCCGACAAAGCGGTTTCTGCTTCGCAAACGGCTTTCGACTTCTCTACCAAGCGTTACGACCTGGGCCTGATCAATATTGTAGAATACCTGACCACCCAAAACTCGCTTACGCAGGCCAAAGCCAAAATGCTGAATGCCAAATACGACTATATTTTTAAAGTAAAACTGCTGGAGTTCTACGAAGGACAGCAACTTAAATTATAACCCCGATCCGGATATAACCATTGGTGAAAACAGAAAACAACAGCGATGAAAAATAAATCAATTAGATACCTTGTTTTTGGCCTGGCTGCCTTTATTATACTGCTTATTATTCTAAAGGCTACCGGAGTGATCGGTAAAGAAAACCTGACCAAAGTGGCTGCCGAAAAAGTGAGCCGCCGCGATATTGTGGAAACCGTTTCTGCTACGGGTAAGATCTACCCGGTGGTAGAAGTTAAAGTAAGCTCCGATGTATCGGGCGAGATCGTGGAGCTGAACGTAAAAGAAGGCGACTCGGTGCACAGGGGTCAGATCCTGGCCCGCATTAACCCCGATATTTATACCTCTTCGGTAGAACGTGCACAGGCGTCGGTAAAGCAATCGCAGGCGTCGGTAGGCAACTATACGGCTATGCTGGGTCAGCAAAAAGCACAGCTGGACCAGGCAGAGCTTAACTACAACCGCTTTAAGCAACTGTACCGCGACAAAGTGGTTTCCGCTTCGGAATTTGAACAGGCAGAGACCCAGTTTAAAACCGCACAGGCCAGCTACAATGCGGCTAAAGAAAACATCTCCGGCGGCCGTTTTGGGGTAGAAAGCTCCGAGGCTGCCCTGCGCGAAGCCAACCAGAACCTGCGCCGTACCACCATCATTGCCTCTATGGATGGCGTGGTATCGCTGCTGGCAGTAGAGAAAGGTGAGCGTGTGGTAGGTACCGCGCAAATGACCGGTACCGAAATGCTGCGCATTGCCGACCTCAACAGTATGGAGGCCCGTGTAGATGTGGGCGAAAACGATATTCAGAAAGTAAACCTGGGCGATACCGCTTATATCCAGGTAGATGCTTATGGCGACCGTAAATTTAAAGGACTGGTAACCGAGATTGCCAACAGCAGCACCAATGCCTCTGCGGTATCGGCTGCAGCCAATGCCGACCAGGTAACCAACTATACCGTTAAAGTGCGCCTGCTGGCCGATTCTTACAGCGACCTGCTGAATGGCAAAGGCAAGTTCCCTTTCAAACCCAGCATGTCGGCCAGGGTGCAGATCCGTACCAAGCACAAAGCGGGTACTATGGCTGTGCCTATCAATGCGGTAACCATTCGCGAAAATGCTACCGATACCATTGGCAAACACAAAAGCAAAACAGAAGTAGCTAAAGAACACAAGACCGAGCAGGAAGACAATAAAGAAATGGTGTTTGTGTACAATACTGCCGACAAAAAAGTATATACCCGTGTGGTTAAAACCGGCATCCAGGATGATAACTATATTGAGATCACCGATGGGTTGAAAGATGCAGATGAAGTGATTATAGCCCCTTACAGCGCCGTATCGCGCGAGCTCAAAAACGGCACCAAAGTAGATAAGGTGAACAAAGACCAACTGTTCGAAACGCCATCGAAATAAACGCTATGCTATCACGTTTCTAACGTATACCTACTTCAAAGCCTCCGGATAGTCCGGAGGCTTTTTTAGAACGTATGGTATAAGCCCAAAAGAAGAGCCGTTCCCGCATGTTGCAGGAACGGCTCTTCTTTGTTTATTGAACCTTTCGGGATAAATTATCCGAGGATTCCACCCAGCAGGCTGTTCAACAGGCCCGTTACCAGGTTAAGCAGGTTTGTGATGATGTTCATGATAGTTAGGTTATAAAGTGTTAGGCCTACGCTGCAGAACAGTGTCGGCAATTCGGTTGAGTAAACGAAAGCGGTGCTTAACAGGCCGGCTTTCGCTTGTTGTTCTCTGCATCTTATACTACAACCCCATGTGGCATTAGTGGTGTTAAAAACCACAGAGGGGAATAACCAATGCCGGTAATGATTAACCGATCAGAGAACGCAGCATAGCCTGCAGCAAGTCGATAATTTGATTAATGGTCATGGTTTCAGGTTTTGATGAGTTTATGCTTACTCTTTTACTGGTTTTCAGCTTACCCCAGATCAATCAGGTTGGCGCCAGTGACTAATAAACCAAATATAGAAGCTAACTATCGAAAAAACAAGGATTTACGTATATTTTTCAAACAATAGTTTATCATCTTTTTGTCCATTTTACAAGCCTGTGCCACTGCGGTTTCCAGGTAGCAGACATACAGGTATTTTTTACAAATTAATACCATTTTATATTTTTAATACCCTGAAATACCATTACTCAACTTATCAACCAGGGTGCAAAACCACTTTTCGACCACTTTTTGCTCTAAATAGTTACCTAAAAAAGGTGCTGCGCACAAAAAAACCGGCTCCTGCTGAAGGGAACCGGCCTCGATCTTGTTGTAATATCTGTAAACCCATGTGCTAAAACCGAATACCTATGCCCAACCGGATGCCAACCACAGGACCGTTAAAACCACCTTCCATACCGGAGTAGGTATTGGTTTGCGATCCATTGGCATCAAACTGTTTCATACCTCCCATTTTTACCTGCGCTGCATTAATGGGCAAAGACGCAGTAAGGAATACCCGCTTGTTAATATTATAAATCACCTTAGGCACAATGCTGGCCTCTAGCAGCACGCAGTTTCCACGGCCATACTCATCGTTCACCCGCACCAGGCCATTCTGGTAATTAACCGCCAGTTCTCCTCCGATAAGAAACCGGAACTTAGAGCGGCTCATATGGTTAAGCTCATAAGCCCCCTGGTAAGAAAGCCCCATTTCAAACTGCCCCTTAATGGGTATCAGGGATGTAACATTACCCGGATTGGTTGCTAAAAAGCCGCCGTTTGCCCATATAGGACCCGAACTTCTGCTGATATGGGTCAATTGTACACTATGCCACCAACGCTTGTTCACAATACGGCCAATTGAAAAATAGGGGGTAAACTGTGTGTGCCGCGGCAGCGTAAGGTAACCATTGGCACCACCCAATAGATTGCTTTTGAGCCCACCCTCCATAAACCATGTAGAAGGGGCCTTTTCCTGTGCCGATGCTTGCAAGGCGCCTGCCATGCATAAAACTGCAATGTTGATTTTTTTCATAACCATGATTTACATTCAGTAGTAAATCGGCATGGCTGGTATTAAGTTACCTAAGGTAATGTTAAATGGAAGAAACAATACGATCGAGCAATGCATCGGTCTCATCGGGGTACTGCACAGCCACCGCACGCGGATCATTGAGCCAATCGGCCACCACCGTTCTGGCATCTGCACCAATATGGCGAAATACGGGCACACCCATCCTTTCCAGTGCAGCAGCGTTGCAGTGCTGCTCATACTGGCCCTTCATGGGCACCACCATAAGTTGCTTATTCATAAACAAAGCCTCGGCAGGGGTTTCAAAACCGGCTCCGCACAGCACACCGGTGGCCGATGCCATGCTTTGCAAAAACAAATCGTTGCTTACCGGGCGTATAAACACATTGCCTGTTTTTACCTCGGTTTTGTTGTGTTTGGAGAAAATTTCCCACTGTATAGTATTAAAGCTGCTAAAGAAAGACAGCAGCACGGCATCTTCATAGGCAGGGAGGTACACTGTGTAGTGCCCATTGGTACGGGGGGTGAGCTGGCGCACCTCATCGCGGATAACGGGCGTAAAAATTTCGGGGGCGTAGCGTTCAAAATGAAAGCCAAAGCCTTCTTTTACCGGCGCATAGTGGTGCAGTACCTGCTTGCCCAGCAGATCTTCGTGCGCGGGCCGGGGTGCATCGGGGTGGATAACAGCATATTGGTGGCTTAGGCCAATGCAACGCACTTTCTTAAACCGCGAGGCCCAGCAGCTAACGGGCTCAAAATCGCTGATCACCAGGTCGTACTGGTGCATGGGTATGCTTTTAATATCGCGAAACAGTTGCAGGCAGTCGAGCCGCTTCCAGGTGTCCCACATATCTACGCCACCATGCTTGCCAAAAATGAAACTCATGCCCTTAAACCGGTACTTTACCGTAAAAGGCAGGCTCACATCGGCCTGTATACCGCTCATAAGAATATCTACCTCGGCCTTTTGCATGAGGCGGGGCAGTATATCCCTGGCCCTGGCCACGTGTCCGTTGCCCGTACCCTGTATGGCGTACAGTATTTTAGGTTTGCGCATTATACAGCAGGTTTGATGTTAAATTCCTGCATCATTTGAAAGAAGAGATCTTCGTTTTTCACCTTACGGTACTTTTTACCATCCAGCACAATGCTTTGGGCCAGCATATCATCGGCGTAGCGGTACAGTTTCCAATCGCCGGCATTATACTCCAGCGCGCTCAGGTTCTCGATCCAGTCGCCTGAGTTGTAGTACTGTACCGTACCTTTTCCGGTTACAAAATGTTTCATTACCGGGTGGTGTATATGGCCGCATATCACCACATCGTATCCTTTTTCGGCGGCAATCTCGCAGGCAGTCTGTTCAAAGTTGTTTACAAACTTTACGGCGCTTTTCACCCCGTTTTTGATCTTTTTCGATAAAGAAACTTTGCCCCGGCCCAGTTTGGTGCTAAACCAGTTTACCATCCGGTTGATAAGGATAAGGGTATCGTAGCCCACCGCGCCCAGCTTGGCGAGCCATTTGGAGTGTTGCATTACTACATCGAACACATCACCGTGAAAAATCCAGACTTTTTGCCCGTTAAGCCTCAGAATCAGTTTATTGCTCAGCTTAAGCGAGCCAATCTGCAAGCCTTTAAAACGGCGCAGCATCTCGTCGTGGTTGCCGGCAATATAGTATACCGGCACATCCTTAGCCAGCAGGCCCAGGATATGGCGCACGACCAGCATATGCGATGCCGGCCAGTAGCGCTTGCTGAATTGCCAGATGTCGATAATGTCGCCATTGAGCACCAGCACTTTGGGGTCAATGCTTTTGAGGTACTGCAGTAGTTCCCGGGCGTGGCATCCGTAAGTGCCCAGGTGCAGATCGGAGAGGACTACGATGTCTACTTTACGTTTCTCCATCGTGGGGATTTAAGGATTAGATAAACAACTGGTCTGTCTCTGCGTACGTCAGCTTTACCTTTCCGAACGACCTTTTAATAATTGCGTTGATCCAGGTTCTGAACTTGTTGATAGGCTGTTTCATGATTGATATATTTTACAATACAAAATAACGCCACCAGCATCACCGGTATGTTGCCAAATCATTACCTCATTGTTAACAAGGTTATGGTATTGTTATGTCTGGACGCGGGTTTTAGCGTGTTGCAACACTTAATATTTTGTTAATTATTACACTTACTCACCAGACACTACCACTTATCCGCGCAAGTTCCTCATCTGCTCATTTTGCCACCGAAACGCCAGATTCTACCGTACTTTTGAATTACCAAACAACACATGACCATTTAGAAGTTTCTTCGCCAAACAACCGCAGTAAAGAATCAAAAGCCGCATTTCGAATGCGGCTTTTGATTTTAAACAACAGAATAGTGTATTTTTACATCACTTGAAACGCATACTCACCATATTAATGCTCATGATCTACCTGGCGGCCAGCGCCGGGGTGGTGGTCAATACCCATTATTGTGGCGATGAACTGGCCAGCTGGAATATCTATGCTGCTGCCGATGCCTGTGGCTGTGCCGATGGCGCCAATATTACCGCCGACGAGGAAACAGACCATTGCTGCGAAAACAAGGTAGTATCTTACAAAGTATCGCAGGCGCAACAACATGCCAGCCAGCTTACCTTGGCCAAACCTGCTGTAAAATGGATGCCAGAGGCTACACCTCCGGCTTTCTTTATATGGAACCAACCCATCGAAATGGCGGAAAAACCGGTTTCGGAATTTCCGAACCCACCGCCCGACCGGCATGGCTCCCAACCGCTTTATCTCCTCCACTGTTCCTTTACCTACTACGGTTAAGTTAGATGTGTGCAGCAATATATCTGCATGCCGGGTAAGCTGCCTGTATTTACGTTTCTGCAATGATTGCCATTGCAGCCGAAACCACATCTTTTCTATCTTAAAACTTAACCCAAAATGAAACGCATTCTCGTAGCGATAGCTTTATTGTCTTTCACCCTGCCATCCAACGCGCAGACCAAAGGTGTAGTAACCGAAAAAATTCCTGTAAAGGGCATTTGTGAAATGTGCCAGAAGCGCATTGAAAACGCTGCCTATTCCAAAGGTGTTAAAATAGCCAAATGGGATAAAAACACCCAGGTATTAACCGTTACCTACAACAGCGCCAAAACCACTCCGGCAGAGATTGCCAAAAGTGTGGCCAAAGCCGGTTATGACGCAGGCGACGTAAAAGCTACCGAAAAGGACTACAACAAATTGCCAGACTGCTGCGCCTACAAAACCAACACTGTACACTAATTTATGCGTACAAAACTTGTAACAGCCGGTAGCGCCGCTATCGCATTGCTGCATGCACTTCCGTTGCTGGCGCAACAAACGGAAAGGCCCCTAAACGGCAAAGTGGTAGAGGAAACCTCCAAAAACAAACAACAAACCCTGATTGGCGCCCGTGTATTTGCACCGGTATCCAAAACAGGCACCCTTACCGATACAGAAGGTCACTTTACGCTGAACCTGCAACCGGATGATTCCCTGCTGGTGGTGTCTTACGTGGGTTTCGACAACGATACCATAAGCCTGAAACCTACCGATACCCACCTGAAAGTGGTGCTTACCCAACCCCATAAACTGGGCGAGGTAAAGATTACACACCGCAGGAAGAGTACGGAGATCAACATGCTGGACCCGATTAAATCGGAGAAAATAGGCCAGCGGGAGCTGCTGAAAGCCGCTTGCTGTAACCTGAGCGAAAGCTTTGAAACCACCCCTTCGGTAGATGTAGCATTTACCGATGCGGTTACGGGCTACCGCCAGATACAGATGCTGGGCCTGGCCGGACCGTATACCTACATTACCCGCGAAAACATTCCCGATGTAAGAGGCCTGGCCTCTGTAACCGGACTCACTTTTACGCCCGGCAGCTTTATCGAAAGCATGCAGCTGAGCAAGGGTAGCGGTAGTGTAGTTAATGGTTTTGAAAGTGTAGCAGGCCAGATCAATGTGGAGCTGAAAAAACCTTTCGAAGGTGATAAGTGGGACTTTAACCTGTACCAGAACAACCAGGGCCGTACAGAGGGCAATATCGTATACAACCATAAGCTGAACAGCAAGGTGAGCACCTCGCTCATGCTGCATGGCAAAAGCCAGTGGCTCAAATTTGACCAGAACAATGATGGTTTCCTGGACCAGCCGCTGGGCAATACCTTTGTAGGCGTAAACCGCTGGTTCTTCTTTAGCCCTACCGGCTGGGAAGTGCAGGGTGGTATCAAAGCCACTTATGCCGATAATATTGGCGGGCAGTGGCATTTTGACAAAAACGCCGAAACCGGCGCTACAAGCCCCTGGGGATTTACCCTGAACACCCAACGGTATGAGGGCTGGGCCAAAATTGGTAAAGTATCTAAAGAGAAACCCTGGCGCAGCTTTGGCCTGCAATTATCGGGTACCTACCACAACCAGGATGCCCTGTATGGTAAGGTTAACTACCTGGGTAAGCAGCAAAGTCTGTATGGTAACTTCATTTACCAATCCATCATCAGCAATACCAACCACGGCATTAAGCTGGGTATGAGCACCATTATGGATAAGTACGAAGAGCACATGAATCCCTATCTGCTCAAACGTACCGAAGTGGTGCCCGGCGCTTTTGCCGAGTACAGCTATAATTACCTTACCAAGCTCAACATCGTGGCGGGCCTGCGTGGCGATTACAACAACCTCTATGGCGCTTTTGTAACCCCCAGGTTGCATGTGCGTTACGCGCCGTGGACCAATACCTCTATCCGGGGTAGCGTGGGCCGCTCGCAACGTACCGCCAATGTAATTGCCGAGAACCTGGGCTTTCTGGCCAGTAACCGGGCCTGGTTTCTGCCGCTGCAAAGTGGCAATAGTAACCTGCTCGATCTGAAGCCGGAAGTAGCATGGAACACCGGGGCCAACATAACCCAGAAGTTTATGCTCAACTACCGCGAAGGTTCTATCTCTGCGGACTACTACTATACTCATTTTACCAATCAGGTAATTGTGGATATGGAAACGCCCCGCCAGGTAAATGTGTACAACCTGAATGGCAACTCTTTCGCACACAGCTTTCAAATACAGGCCGATTATGAGCCCATTCGCAAATGGGATGTAAGACTGGCTTACCGCTATTACGATGTACAAAGCACCTACAATGGCGTGCAGAAAGAGAAACCATTGATTGCGGCACACCGCGCGTTTTTGAATACCGGCTACGAAACCCGCAACAACTGGAAATTCGATTACACCGTGCAATGGATAGGACCTAAACGGGTACCTATTGCTATGGACGATAACCATATGCACATGCCAGAACGGTCGCCCTCGTTTATACAAATGAGCGCGCAGGTTAGCAAAACCTGGAAAGACAATTTTGAGGTGTACCTGGGTGGCGAAAACCTTACCAATTACATGCAGCACCCGATGATTGTATCGGCCGATAATCCATCCAGCCCCAATTTTGATGCTTCGCTCATCTGGGGTCCGGTAATGGGCCGTACCATTTACGCGGGTTTGCGGTATAAGATTAAATAATCGCAAACAGCTATAAACCAAAACCCCTGCAGGAACTGCCTGCAGGGGTTTTCATTATCACACTTTCTCTATCCTATTTGGTTAGGGTAAAAGGATATGGCTTAAGCGCAACGGGAATTTTTTTGCCATCCCGCTCTGCTGGTTTCCAATCCGGCATATCAATAATCAACTGGTACAATACAGCCTCTGCCCAAGCAACCATTTTAGGCTCAACCATTACCGGAATGCTGCTGGCCGCATCGATCATAATGCTGCACTCATCTACATATATAACTTTACCTTTGGCATCGAGCACCAGCGTACCGGGCACAATAAGGTATTCTCCCCTGGGCAATTCCTTCATCTCCGATAAGATCTGTTTGGTAAGGTAATCCTCTATGCTGCCGCCAGCAATTCCAAACGCAGCCTTCGCATTGGCTTCTTCATTATCCCACAGTTTTTGTCCGTCCAGTGTAGTAATGCGGGCCTCTCTTTGGTTCACCATCATTGCAGTGTCGCTCTCTGCAGAAGATGCAACCCGTATTGTATCCATAGTGGTGTGCAAAGGATCTTTTACCAGTGTATGACCATTCACGTAAATGAACTTTCCGTTCCGCTTTACATCGCCGGAAAACGAAACCTGCGAAAAGAATAAAACACTGCAAGCCGCTAAAGGCAGCATGAGCAAATACTTCCAGCCCTGCAATCCTGAGCCTTGATTTTGGGTCATCATACGAATGCGTTTTTTTACGGGTGAGTAATTGAAAGGATTGCTAATAGATGGCGCGCCTTTAAGCATGGCCTGCGCCACCACAAAACGGCCATACACCACAGTATCGCCAGCAGCGGCCACTTCATCGGCCTGGTATTCGTGCACCAGCAACAGCATCTTTTGATAGCGCCATACCAATGGGTGAAACCAGAACACTATTCTGCAAAGTTGCATCAGCAACTTATCCAGGCTGTGCTTTAAATTACGATGTGCAAGTTCGTGTGTTACAATAAACCGCAGCTCTTGCAACGAGTAGTTTTCGAGCCTGCCTATAAAGATGCCGGAGAAAAAAGAAAAAGGCGGATGGTTCAATCGTGTTTCGATCACGGTTATACCTCCTATTTCTTTTTTGTACCCATACCTTGCCAACCAGAGCAAACGCATCAGCTCTCCGGCCAGCAGCACCAAGCCCACCAGCACCCCAACCAGGTACACCACCAATAGTATAGCTGCAGCATCCCAGCTTTGGGCAGGTGTAGCCATGCCAGACTGTACCGCATAAGTAGCATGGGTTATGGTGGTTTTATACTGGTGTGCTACTTCGGGCTTTACCGATTGCACAGACCATTTTACCAGGGGCAGTAGCGCACCCATGGCAAAAGCAGCCAGTAGATACACCCGGTTCCAACGGTGCAGGTTGTTGCGTTTGAGTAAGCACTCAAACACCAGCTGTCCCAGCAACCATATGGTTGTAGCATTTATGAGGTAGTTAATCATAGACATAACTTAATGATGTTGCCTTTGGGCTAGAAGACCTGTAAAAAAGCTATTTCTTTACTTCAACATTAAAATATTCCGTCCAGGATGGTACCGGTTTTCCATCTTTCATGGCAGGAGACCATCTTTCCTTCATCATCATATCAACCAATTTTGCTCCATACGCCTTCATTTTGGCTTCAACATCCGGATCCCCATACGAAGAAGGATCTGAATCGAACAATATGCTCTCTACATATATTACCTTCCCTTTTTCGTCAAGCAACAAGCCATTCATGAAGACAATGTAATCGCCAGGACGCAGGTCACTAAATTCGGAGAGCACCTTTTTAATAATAAAATCGTTAGCCTTACTTCCTGGAGGATAACCAATATCTCCTGTCTTAGTCACCTCATTATGTGCGTACACTCGTTTGCCATTTAGCTTTACCACGCGTTCACTCATTCGTGTAACTATCGTTTTTTCATTCCCCGTTACAGGGTCTATCATCATGATGGTATCTACAGGTGGTTTTTCATATTGCAACTCCAGCTTGTTGCCATTGGCATAAATATATTTTCCTTCTCTTTTCACATCGCCAGAAAAAGAGGTTTGCGAAAAGAACAGAATGCTGCAAGCTACTACAGGCAGCATAAGTGCGTACTTCCAGCCCTGGCGGGTGGAACTTTGGTTTTTAGTCATCATACGGATCCGGTTTTTTACGGGTGAATAATTAATAGGATTACTAATAGTAGGGGCGCCTTTAAGCATGGCCTGCTCTACAATGAAACGGCCATATACCAATGTGCCGCCGGCAGACGCTACTTCATCGGCCTGGTATTCGTGCACCAGCGACAGCAGTTTCTGGTAGCGCCATACCAACGGGTGAAACCAGAACAACACCTTAGCCAGTTGCATCAACAACCGATCGGCACTGTGCCGGAAGGTGTGGTGCACTTTTTCGTGCACTATGATAAAATGCAGCTCTTCTGCTGTATAGTTTTCTGCATTACCAATAAATATGCTGGAGAAAAAAGAAAAAGGCGGATGGTTGAGCTGTGTTTCAATCACCTTTATACCGTTAATCTCTTTGCGGTGGCCGTATTGCTGAAACCACAGCAACCGCATCACTTCATTTACCAGCAAGATAAAGCCCACCAACACACCCACCAGGTACACTACCAACAGTATGTCTGTGGGCTCCCAACCCTTTACCGGCTCCAGCATACTGTATTGTATGACATTGGCCGCAGTGGTTACCGTGGCATCGTATTGTTGTACAACCGCCGGTTTAAAACTCGTGCCCGACAGGTTTACCAGCGGTACCAACGCACCTAGTGCAAAAGAAAACAACAGGTATATTCGGTTCCAGCGATGCAGGTTATTATGTTTGAGTAGGGTTTCAAACACCAGCAGGCACAAGAGCCAGATGGCTGTAGCACTAATAATGTAGTTAATCATGTTTGGGAGATTTAGTTGTTGATGCATCTTTATCGTCCAGCTGTTGCAGCATCTCATTCAGATCTTTCAGGTCCAGCTTGTTTTCGTTTACCAGGAAAGAGACCAGCCGTTTGGGCGAGCCCTGAAAGTAATCTTTCATCAGGTTCAGCAAGCCGCTTTTGCCATACTCTTCCTTCTTAATTACCGGATAGTACTCGTACGTTTTGCCATACGCCTTGTGGGCTACAAATCCCTTCTTCTCCAATATGCGCACCACCGACGATACGGTGCTGTGCGGCAACTCGGGATCGTTTAGCTGGTCGAGCAGGTCTCGCACCGTGCACCGTTCCAGTTTCCAGATCAGGTGCATGATCTCTTCTTCGGCTTTTGTTAGTTTCTGTATCATTCCAATGGTTTATTTCTTTACCGTGGGACGGGTGTATACATCCAACCCAAACGGATAGTTGATATTAATGTGGTATTTCGATTGCAACTGTACAGGGCTGAGGGTGGTGTATAACGGAATCTGAAACCAATGCTCCCGGTTGCGCGCCACCATTTCATAAGGGCGAACCGCATACTTGCCTGCGGCATTAAACACCATATCGTCGGTCACCTTAGTGTCAGGCGGTGGGTTTTTATATTGCTTTACAATGGGGGCGTAACTGCGCTGCCCAAACTGCGTGTTAAAGAAATACATTTCGCATACCTGGTTGGGATGCAGGTCGCCATTTTTCATTAACGAAACCAGGTAAGGTTGCAACAGCGCGTAAGCATAAGGGTGGTGCAGCAAGCTGGCACGCTCCAGCGTTTCACCGGCATCGCACACCTCGCCAGGCATGCCCCAGCGCCGTATGATAATGTAAGAATTGGCGATGCCAATATGCCGCTCTCCCGGGTATTTTCCGGCTTTTGCCAGCGCCAGAATGCGGTTGGTATTATCCATCACTACCTGCACATATTCCGTAAGGTCTTCTTTTTGCTTGGCACTTTGCTCATGATCGAACCGCTCAGAAAATTCCCGGTTCAGGGCCGTATCTATCCCTTGCAAATAAGTGTGGTGCCAAGCTGCATAATCTGCAATATGTTTTTGCCAGGTTGCCGTATTACGGTAAGGCTCCAGCGCAGGTAATATATTGATGCAGGCCAGACTCACTCCTGCAAGGGCCGTGCAGCGCAGGTACGGGTACATCCTATCGGCTTTACCCAGCAGCGCGGCGGTTTGCAGTGCGGTTAAACAATCGGCAGAAAACCGGAAGGTATATCCTTCAAATGCCGAATCGTAATGGTTCAATGCCTTTTCAAACTGCTCGTTCAGCAAGCAGGCCCGTGCCTGTGCCGTATGCTCATGATAACGGGTATAATCCTGCGCTTCCGGCTTAAACGATACCAGCAGCACACCCGATAAACCCAACAAAACAAGCAACCTTAATCTCATAACGGAACGAATCGCTTTGCAACGTAGAATTACGTTATTCAACTTAAAAGTCCGCAAATATTATTTTACTTCCAAATGTTTTAATGAAAAAACATAAAAAAAGCGCTGCAATGCAGCGCCAGTAAGGATAATGTTTTTTAACCTTCTATTTTCCGCAACCCAGAAAGCGGGCGCCACCATAGAAGACAAACAGCCATACCAGCCCTTTGATCAGAAAAAACAGGAATCCTGCCCAGCCCAGTCGCTTGAGCCATTGTTTAAAGCCTTTTTGAGGTTGTTCTGTTTCTGGTGTTTGTTGCTGCGGTTCCATGATGCCGTTTTATAAGGTGGTGTTTAGGTTAGTTTTGTTCTGCTATCTCATTGAAAATTAGTGAATAATCTGCATTGAAACGCGTTTTTCATCCCATAACAGAGATGAAGGAGCAAAAATACGATTGTCATATCAATGTCATTTTAGAAATCGGGAAAAGGATTTATGAATTTCGGAAAACTTACCGGCCGCTACAAACATAAAGCAAGCCAAGGGCTCCTGCGAATGCTACACGGGGTTACAAAACAGCCTTCAGGGGATGCTTCATATTTGTTACCTTTGTTCATTGTGTGTTAGAACGACGATTTTATGAATCTGAACGAATTATACAGCCGGGCGCTGGATTTTGATTTCCTGAGTGCAGAAGAGGGGGTTTACCTTTTTGAACACGCGCCGCTGGCAGAACTCATGTACATGGCCAATGAACTGCGTAAAAAGCAGGTACCGCATGGCAAAGTAACCTGGCAGATATACCGCAACGTAAATACGACCAACGTTTGCCTGGCCAATTGCAAATTCTGTAATTTCTACCGTATTCCGGGGCATGCCG
>JAVBJN010000012.1:0-24620 GCA_031546985.1 Chitinophagaceae bacterium | reverse complement strand
GTAGGTAGGCATGTTAAAGCAGCAGGTTTTTCAATGATTTTGCAAAATCAAAAAAATCAAAGGTGGCTGAGCTTGTCGAAGCCCCGATTGTCGTAAATTTACCCCTCCATTATGAGCACTACCGAAAAAATACGAATCGATAAATACCTTTGGGCTATCCGTGTATTCAAAACCCGCAGCCAGGCTTCTGATGCCTGCGAGGCTGGTAAAGTAAAATGGAACGGCAATTCGGTTAAGGCATCCAAGTCGGTGGGCCTGGGCGAGGAGTATGACATCAGAACAGATGTGCGCAAATGGAAAATACGGGTAACCGGCCTTTTGGCGCAACGCGTACAGTTCAGCGAAGCGGTAAAATACTATGTAGACATTACACCAGAAGAAGACCAACTGGCTAATAAACAGGTGGCTACCAGCTTCTTTACAGGTAAAAGGTTGAGTAAAGTAGGGCGCCCAACGAAAAAAGAGCGTCGGGATTTGGATAATTTTATGGATATATAGATATTTGCGCCCTCTGACTATTAATGATTGCACAACAACATAGCAAAAAACGCTTCTCTTCGAAGATTAAGGCCCGCCAGGGTCATGTTGTGTAGGGTGTAGGTGCACCGACTAAAAAATACCCCTCCCAGATAAAAATCAAAACATATATGTGTTGATTTTGATTACAAGGTTTCTTTATGAAACTTTGCCACCCTTTATTTTACTTTTACCATCAAATACCCAACATGCAACGCGGCAAAGACTTATTAAGTGGCGATAAATTGCAAAAACTGGCCGAAGAATTCGGAACTCCTTTATATGTATACCACGCTGAGAAAATCGAAAAACAATACGAAAGGCTTACCAATGCCTTCAAAGGTGTAAACGCAAGGTTCTTTTACGCTTGTAAAGCACTCACCAATATTAATGTGCTCAAGCTCATTCGCTCTATTGGCGGCGGGCTCGATACGGTGTCTATCGGAGAAGTGAAGCTGGGTCTCAAAGCAGGCTTTAAGCCGCAGGACATTATTTTTACACCTAATTGTGTGGCCATCGATGAGATTATTGAAGCCAAAGAATTTGGTGTAAATATCAATATCGACAACATTTCTATCCTGGAGCAATTTGGTAACCTGTTTGGAAACAGCTATCCTATCTGTATCCGGGTAAATCCGCATATTATGGCGGGTGGCAATTACAAGATCTCTACCGGGCACATCGATAGCAAATTTGGTATTTCCATTCACCAGCTGCGCCACATTGAGCGTGTGGTAAAATCTACTGGCGTAAGGGTAAAAGGCTTGCATATGCACACCGGTTCTGAAATTGTAGACCCCGATGTGTTTTTGCGTGGCGTAGAAATTTTGTACGAACTGGCCGAGCATTTTCCCAACCTGGAGTTTATTGACCTGGGCAGCGGATTTAAAGTGGCGTACAAAAACGAAGATCCCGAAACCAATATCGAAGAGCTGGGTGCACGCCTGGGCGAGAGCTTCAATGCATTTGCCAAACAATACAATCCCAAACTGCAATTGTGGTTTGAGCCGGGTAAGTTTATGGTAAGCCAGAGCGGTTATTTCCTGGTGCAAACCAATGTGGTGAAACAAACTACTGCTACGGTTTTTGTAGGGGTAAACTCGGGCTTCAACCACCTTATTCGCCCTATGTTTTACGATGCGTACCACATGATTCGCAATATCACCAACCCCAAAGGGCCGGAGCGTATTTACACAGTAGTAGGCAATATTTGCGAAACCGACACTTTTGCATGGGATCGTAAGCTGAACGAAGTGCGCGAAGGCGATATTCTGTGTTTTTACAACGCCGGAGCCTATGGTTTTGAAATGTCTTCGAACTTTAATTCGAGATTGAAACCTGCCGAGGTAATGATAAAAGGCGGCAAAGCCCACCTCATCCGCAAGCGCGATGAATTCCAGGATCTGCTGCGCAACCAGATCGAAGTATTATAGGTCTATACACATAAAAAGAAAGCGGGGTTCCGATTGGAACCCCGCTTTTGTATTAAAATGCTTTGTAGTATTAGCTTCCCGCAGTAAAGAAACCATTTTTAACCTTAACCCAGCTTTCGCCCTGGTCGCTGGTATCTAAACGGAACAGACCCATGCTGGTTACCGCATAAATATGGTGGTTTACATTACCTGCTTTAAAAGTCTGGTATTTGCTGATGAAGTTATATACCTGTGCATTGGTAGGAATGCCTGCGCCGCTTGGTATAAGCGCGTTGTTTTTCAGTTTGTACACACCCATAGAGTCGGTGCCTACGAAACTGAAATCAGGAGCTACCTGCTGCACACTTAAGATTCTGATGTTTTGAGAGTTGGGAACCTGTGCAAAGTTGCCACCATCGTTGGTGCTGTACCAGATACCATTGGTGCCGGTAGGGTCAAATGCCTGAATATCGTTGTTATACCCGGTAAGGAACCATGCCAGTGCATTGGGCAGCCCAAATTTTCCAACAGGAGCCCATTTGTCGCCGGCATTTTTACGGATGTAAATATTGTTTGTGGTATTGGTGTACATAAACCCGTTCTGGGTTTCGGCCAGGGTCAGGGTAAGGGTAGGTACCGCGGTGGTCCATTCCAGATCCGGTCTCCAGGTTAAACCATTGTCTTCGGAATAATAAATACCTCTGTCACCAAAAGTGCTCAGGTATGTACGTTTATGGCTTTTACTTTTCTTGATGATGTTAAAGTAGTTGGGCGAAACGGAGGCTGCTACACCTGCCATCGGAAACTTGAGGTTAAAAGAAGTTCCGTCGTTTGTGCTTACATACAGGTTTTGCTTAATAGCAATCAGGTTCGTGTCTGCCACCAGCAGGTTTCTTACAAAAGAACCGTCTGCAGAGAAATAAGAGCGGTAGTTATCTCCGTCGTTGGTATTAAGAATAATGCCCTGATCGGTACCTAAAAACAAAGTATATGGAGAAGTTAACCGGTTTATCACATCTGGCTCTTCGTATTTCTTACATCCGAGAAATGTAAGTGTCAGAGCGGAGGCCATCAGCACACCAGTAACTGCTTTGGTTTTCAGCATAGTAACACAAAATTTAAACTAAGATAATTATTATTCCATAAAATACAATATAAGCACCTTCACTAAGCTTTAACAAAATGTTGCAATGCTTTTTGTAAATTCAGTATGTCAACCCTGGGTACCTCTTTTATCGCTTCGCTCTGGAGCGGATGCATTGATTCTCAGGATAAAATAATGAATGGCTTATGAAGATTTCCTTTCACGGCGCCGCTCGTACAGTAACCGGCTCCAAACACATTATTCACATAAATAACGGCAAAAAAATTCTGCTCGACTGCGGCATGTTCCAGGGGCTCGGTGGCGAAACCGACGAACTGAATGCCGAATTCGGGTTTGAACCTTCAGAAATTACACATGTGATCCTGTCGCATGCCCATATAGACCACTCCGGCCTGCTGCCGCGTTTGGTGAAACAGGGCTATACCGGAAAAATATTTTGTACCGAGGCCACGCGCGACCTTACCGAAGTGTTGCTGGCCGATTCGGCTTTTATCCAGGAAAACGATGCTAAGTTTATTAACAAGCGCAGGGCAGAAAGCGACAAACCCGCCATTGAACCGTTTTATACCATCGAAGATGCCCGCAAGGTTTTTCCTATGTTAACGGCGGTGCCTTATAACGAGAACCTCAAAATTGATGATGATGTATCGGTCATGTTTACAGATGCCGGCCATATTATTGGTAGCGCGTCGGTAAACCTACAGGTAAAAGAAAATGGCAAAACCGTTAAAATTCATTTCAGCGGCGATGTAGGTCGCTACCGCGATGTAATTCTTAAATCGCCGCAGGAGTTTCCGCAAGCCGATTTTATTATACTGGAGTCGACCTACGGCAATTCGATGCACGATGCCAATGTATCTACTGCCGATAGGCTAAGAGACCAGATACAGCGCACCTGTCTGGAGAAAGGCGGCAAGTTGCTTATCCCCGCATTCAGTGTGGGCCGTACCCAGGAGTTGCTGTTTGCCCTTAACCGGCTGGAGCTGGAAAGAAGGCTGCCCGCTGTAAAATATTATGTAGATAGTCCGCTGTCTTTAAAAACCACCCAGGTGGTAAAATCGCATCCGGAGTGTTTTAATAAAACCGTGCAGGAATTGATGCGCAAAGACAGCGATCCGTTTATGTTCAATGGGCTTACTATGATTGAGGATGTGGAAGATTCCAAACGCCTCAACTTCAGCAAAGAACCTTGTGTAATTATTTCGGCTTCGGGCATGGCAGAAGCAGGGCGTATTAAACACCATATTGCCAACAATATTCACGATGCACGCAATACCATTCTTATTGTTGGTTTCTGCGAACCCAGCACATTGGGCGCCAAACTGGCCGCAGGTGAAAAGAATGTGCGCATTTTTGGCGACGATTACGAGGTAAAGGCCGAAGTAGAAGAACTGCGGAGTATGAGTGCGCATGGCGATTACGAAGACCTGAGCCAATACCTGGCCTGCCAGGAGCCTCGTGATGTACGAAAACTGTTTTTAGTGCATGGAGAGTATGATGAGCAACAAGGTTTCAGAAACCGGCTTATCCGCAAAGGATTTCTTGATGTGGAAATTCCGCACCTGCACCAGGAAATAGGATTAGGTGTATAAGTGCTTATAAAATACGGTACCCCCTAAAAAAATGAATCCCTGGCGTAAATACGTCAGGGCTTTTCATTCATTGTGGTATGGTATGGAAAGCGTTAAACTAGTAATTTTTTTCGGGAATCTTATAATTTTTTTGATCGCCCATGTCTTTGATCATGATAAAAAAATACCCGCAGGGGTTTTTCTCTTTGGTTTTCTGAGAGAAATAAATGAGATACCGGTCCGACTCAGGCGCTATAAACTCAAAATGGGTTTCATTGGTTTTATCTCTTTGCTTGCGCACAATATCTCTGGCAAAAGAATACTCTACCGAGTTCATTAAGTCGAACCGCACCGTTTGCGCATCGGGCTGGCCCACAAACCCCATCGCATACCATTTTCCTCTTTCCAGGTTCAGCAGGATAGGAAACTCGGTGTTCCGTTCCATTTTAACGGCTCCTCTTTTATAAGTACGAAATCCCTGCGCATGGTAGTTGCTGATGATGGAATCGGCCTGTTGCAATACCTGTGGGTGGGTACAAGTTTCTGCTTCCGGCTGCCCATAGGCTACGGCTGTTATACACAAGTACCATAAAAACAGGGCGATACGTTTCATGCTGGTGGTTTTCTGCATCAAATATATGTGGGATGTATATAAGTTATAGTTTTTTATGAATGTGTTGGGCATCGGCCTGGGCCAGGCAGGTTACAGTAAGGTCATTGATGCACACATTGGCAGGCAGGTTTACACAATAGCTTACCACATTGGCAATATCTGCAGCATACAGGGGGGTAAATCCATCATACACTCTTTCTGCCTTGGTTTCATCGCCTTTGAAGCGCACTTTCGAAAACTCGGTTTCCGCCGCACCGGGATGAATGGCCGTTACTTTAATGCCATAAGGCAGCAGATCTATACGCATGGCGTGGGAGAGCGCATCTACCGCGTGTTTGGAAGCGCAATAAGCATTACCGTTTTTGTACACCGACTTGGCTGCAGTAGAGCCAATATTAATGATATGGCCATGCTGGGTCTGCGTCATTAGAGGAGCCACCAGTTTGGTTACATACCACATGCCTTTTACGTTGGTGTCCAGCATGGTATCCCAATCGTTTACATCCGCATTCAGAAAGTCTTCCATGCCTAAAGCCAGGCCTGCGTTGTTTACCAGGATGTCTATTTTTTTGAGTTGGTTTACAATAGGGCCCAGTTGCGCAACTACTTCGGCATTGTTACGAATATCGAAGCAGGCAGTATACACCTCAATACCATACTGCTCCTGCAATAGGGTTTTAATCTCCTGCAGGCGCTCGCTTCTGCGACCTGTGATAACCAGGTTAATGTGTTGTTGGGCCAGGTTTTCGGCAATAGCTTTGCCAAATCCGGAGGTAGCTCCGGTTACAATAGCAATACGGTTCATGTTGGAAATAAGAAATTATCGGAACAAAATTACGTCGCCTTTAATCATGGTTCGCTTCATATTCAGGTCTATACCATCGAGCATCCAGTAGTACGTACCTAGTTCGGCAGGCTCGCCTTTGAAGGTGCCATCCCAGCCTTTTTCGTAGCTGTTGCTAAAGAATACCTGCTGGCCATAGCGGTTATACACCCTGAAGAAATTGATTTTATACCCTGCAAATTTGGGCATAAACCTATCGTTGGTACCATCGCCATTGGGAGTAAAGCCATTGGGCATAAGCAGGTAAGGTTTATCTGCCACTGTAATGGTAATGGTGTCATAACCCACACAATTGTTTTCGGTTACAATACGCATGATGTAAGTATACACGCCGGTATCGCGGGAGTCGAAAATAGGGTTGTACACAAATGGATCACTCAGTTTGCTGGGAGGAGTCCAACTGTATTTAACGCCGCCCCTACCGTTCAGCTGGAGGAATACATCTTTTACAATCACCGTATCTTTTCCGGCATTGGGTTCTACTTTGGTAAATCGCAATGGTTTGGTAACCGTATCGCGGCAGCCCAGGCTGGAGCCAGAGATGAGCGTAACCTGGAAATCTTTGGTTTGGTTGGGAAATGAGTGCGTGGGGTTTTCGTCCTGGCTAAACTCGCCATCGTCGAAATTCCAGTCCCAGTAATTAACCGTACCATAATTGGCCCACGATGAATCGGTAAACTTAATCTCGTTTTGCGGGCAAAATTCGCCATCAACGAGGAAGTTGGCCACATACCCGGGATATACCTTTACATACCTTTCAATACTATCGGGGCAGGTGCTGCCACGGTTTACCACCAGTTTTACAACATAGGTGCCGGTATCGGGGTATTGGTAAGAGGGTTCAAATAAGTTAGAAGTATCGCTATTAGAGGTTAAGTCGCCAAAATCCCAATTGTACCGGAAGCCACCGGTGCTGGTATTTATAAAATTTACAAAAAGGCTTTTGCAGTTTACGATATAGGTATTGGGCTCCGACGATAAAATGGGTATGTCTGCTACCACGGCTTTGGAGCAGTTGGTTACATTAAACTGGAATTCCCTTTTGGTATATCCTTTCAGCGTTTTACTGGCGCGGTCGTATTCCCGGACATAAACGGTTACCACATAAATACCCATGATATTGGGTGTGCCGGTAATAAGTCCGGTTTGCGGGTTGATGCGAATGATAGGATTACCGCCCATTGGATTGGCTTGGGTAAATGGCGGGCGATAAGGTACCAATGGGTAAGGTGGGTTAGACGCCTGGTTGGGTTTAGGGTCGGTAGGGTCTGCGCCTCTGTAAGCCGGGCCAAAAGAGTACACCAGGCTGTCGCCGTCGGGGTCTACCGCCGAGTGGTCGTATACAAATGGGTTGTTTACACAAATGATCTGTGGCGGCAGTTTAACAAAGCTGGCGCTGTTCATATTGGAAGGGGCCGCCTGATTAGGGCCGATTACCGCTTCGAGTGATGTACCAATATTACTGGGGTTGGAGATATTGTTGATGGTTGCATTGCGGCAGCAGCGCTGGTACACAATCATAAAACCATTATGCTGGGCCGGCGCATCATAAGTGTATTGGAATATTTGTCTTCTCAGGCAGGTCTTGGGCGGGTTGTTAATACACTCGTTCTGAAAATTGGGCGGCACAATATCGGTTACAATAGCTGAGGTGCTCGAAACCATTACCGGTACTATACTACCTAATGGGAAAATCGTAATAATAGCCGGGTTATCCTGGGCAATGGCTTCAGGTTCTCCGTTAATGCAGTCCTGGTATAGGGTTAATGTTATGGTATAACGGATAGAACCATTGCTAATAGAAACAGCTTTGTACGAAATGTCTCCGCCTGCACTGTGGGTGGCCCAGGCATTCAGTGTAAACAACAAGCAGCTTAAAAATAATACCAGTCTTTTCATTTACGCGATTTTCAGAGGGAGCAATAACCATTCCTATATTAAAATAACGAAAAAATGCGTGAACTGTTATGTGTAACAGAACTAATCGGCGATTATTTATTATGAGCAGAATGCTACAAAATCGCGTACGAACACGGCGCATGCATCTTTGGCTTCGTACATACCCATGTGTCCTGCCTCATCCAGAATGTGAATCCAGCTGGTATTGGGTAAGTGTGCCTGCTGCATACTTTGCTCAAAGGGCACAGCAGTATCTTTACCACCTATGATAAATTGTATAGGGCAGGTGGCCTGCTCCAGCACCAGGGTACGTTCGGGCCTTTTAATCATAGCTTCGTAATAAGCAATGAGCGATGCGGCAGCAACCTTTAGCGATTCCTGGGTTACTGCTGCAATCACTTCGGGATTGGCAGCTACAAACGCTTCTGCAAACAAGTTGGGCACCATCGCTTTTACAAATACGTCTTTACCCTCGTTGCGAATCAGGTTAATCGCTTTCTGGCGGTTGGTTTTCTTTTCTTCACTATCGGCAAAGGCGCTGCTGTGGTACAGGCAAAACCCGTTCAACACGCCGGGGAACTGCGCTGCAAAAGAAAGCGCAGTGTAGCCACCCATAGAGTGACCAATAATAATGCAGGTGCCGATCTGCTCTGCATCCAGTACCGCTTTTACACTTAATGCCAGGGTATCGATGGTGAGTGGGGTACCAGGCAGATCAGAACCTCCCGTGCCTGGTAGGTTAATGCTGATATGGGTATAGGTATCGCCGATAAAGCCAATATGGTGATCCCATATCTCCCGGTTTTCGGTAAAGCCATGCAGCCAAATAATGGCAGGGCCCTGACCGGTGATGCTATATTCGATATTGCCTGAGACGGTAGATTGAAGGTTCTTAATCATTATGCGATGGTTTTTTTATGCCTGGCCATTAACCATAAACGGTAAATGACCCTTACCAGCAAGATGGCTATCCAGTATTTGAGTTCTTTAACAGTGCCCTGCGGAAACAGGAATAAGCAGTATAAGAGCAATACCGAATTGAGCAGTAAAAAGATACGGGTAATGGTACCGGGCTTGCTTAAGTACCAGCAAAAAACAATCCACAATGGGCTTACCCAGAGCAGATTCATGTTGCTACCCATCGTAGTATGTTCTGTACCCAGCCACATAAAGAGGATGAAACAACCAATGAGACCGGTAAACAGGAAAAATACTGTATCGAAAATGTTTTGCACCTTTTGTGCTTTTCTGCCCATTAATGCAAGCAGCAGGGCTACACCAAGCAATACGACCATCACAATATAAGGTACATGGGTAGGTCTGTCAGGCGCAGGAAAGTCGAGTACGGCATTGGTCTCACTCACCAGCGGATGACCATCAACCGTTGCGCCCGCAAGGGCTTTTTCTACATAATCGGGAAGATACTGCGCACCATAATCGCCCGCAATACGGTCTACCCGCTGGCCCAGCAACAGGCTAATGCCCACCGCTGCCCAATCTTGCCCGCTTCGGTAGAGATAGGTATCAAACAGTTGCCTGCAGGTACTGTCTGGTTTAATGATATGCTTGCCAAATTCAAAACGGTGGCCCAGCAGTTTCGGAAAAATATCGCGGATGCGGGTGGCACAGTTGTCATCGAGAAACTCGTAACGGTAATATCTGTTTTGAGGCAGGTAATTGTTTTCGAGAAATGCTTTGAAGCGCTCTTTATCTGCACAAGGCAGGTCTAAAACCTGCTCGTGAATAAAGCGTTTGTCTTCGATGTAACTTTGGATATACAGATCAAAATCGGCGTAAGACAAGTAATAATCCAATTTGCCCAGAACGAATTTTTTATAGAAATCATCGCTGAATTCGAACGTGCCGTAGTTAAAAACAATATCTGTTCCTGCAATGCTGTCGATAACCCGAACGCCGCTATGGCCGAAGGTGGAATACAATTCACTTCCTGTGCCGCATGTCAAAATAGAAATGCGGAGGTGGCAGGAGTCATTGGCTTGGGATGAAGCAAAAAATCCGGTCTGGAAAATGGCCAGCAGGCATAACAGGCGTATCAGGCGCATGAATGGTTCACTTTGGTACCAAAGATAGGGTTTGGAAAGGTATTGTGCTGAGTTTCACGGTTATATTACCGGTTGTTGCGGTTAACGGTGCCGGTACGAAATAAAAATCCCCCTGGCTTTTATGCAAGGGGGATTCTGTAATATCAGATAATACTTACCTGGAGTAGTTTGGCGCTTCTTTGGTAATCACGATATCGTGCGCGTGACTTTCTTTAAGACTGCTTTGGGTAATGCGTACAAACTGTGCCTGTTGCAGTGTTTTTACGTCTTTGGCACCGCAGTAGCCCATACCAGCACGTAAGCCACCTACAAACTGGTGCACGATTTCGGCCAGCATTCCTTTGTAGGGTACACGACCTACAATACCTTCTGGTACCAGTTTTTTAATATCGTCTTCGGCATCCTGGAAGTAACGGTCTTTAGAACCTTCCTGCATGGCATCGATAGAACCCATACCGCGGTAAGATTTAAATTTACGTCCTTCATAAATGATGGTATCGCCAGGGCTTTCTTCCACACCTGCAAAAATAGAACCGGCCATAATACAGTTAGCACCTGCAGCCAGTGCTTTTACCATATCGCCAGTATAGCGGATACCGCCATCGGCAATGATTGGTACGTTTTTGCCTTTGAGTGCTTCTGCAGCATCCATAATGGCGGTGAGCTGCGGCGCGCCGCAACCGGTTACGATACGGGTGGTACAGATAGAACCCGGACCTACACCTATTTTAACTGCATCGGCGCCAGCATCGGCGAGGGCTTTGGCACCTGCACCGGTAGCAACGTTACCAGCAATAACCGGCAGTTTCTTAAAGTTTTTCTTTACGTTTTTAACCGCTTCGATTACACCTTTGGAATGGCCGTGGGCGCTATCCAGGGTAATAACGTCTACACCAGCAGCTACCAGCGCTTCTACACGCACCAGAATGTCGGAGGTAATGCCAATGGCAGCACCGGCGAGCAGGCGGCCCATGATGTCTTTGCAAGAGTTGGGGTGACTTTTATATTGCAGAATATCGCGGTAGGTGATGAGCCCGATCAGTTTACCGGAACGGTCTGTAATAGGCAGTTTTTCGATTTTGTGCTGTTGCAGTATTTTTTCTGCTTTGGCCAGATCGGTACCATTGGGCGCAGTGATCAGGTTGGCGCTGGTCATTACTTCTTTTACCGCCTTTTTGGTGTTCTTTTCAAAACGCAGGTCACGGTTGGTAAGGATGCCTACCAGTTTGTTGCCGCCGTCTATAATAGGAATACCGCCGATCCTGTTTTCTTTCATCAGCGACAAAGCCTCGCCAATAGTAGCTTCGGGGCTAAGGGTAATGGGATCAACGATCAAGCCGCTTTCAGAACGTTTTACTTTACGTACCTGCTCGGCTTGTTTTTCAATGGTCATGTTTTTGTGCAAAATACCAATCCCTCCCTCGCGGGCCAGGGCTATTGCCAGCTGGGCTTCGGTAACGGTGTCCATCGCTGCAGACACCATGGGGATGTTCAGACGGATGTCCTTAGTAAGTTGGGTTGTAATGTTAACTTCGCGGGGGAGTACTTCGGAGTAAGCGGGCACGAGCAAAACGTCGTCGAATGTAAGCCCTTCTCCGTAGAATTTGGGTCTAGATTTTGTTGCCATGTGCAAAGATACGGTCAAAATACTTAAAATAACAAGTGTGACTTTATTTTCATGTACCGCAACTGTCTATAGCACATACTTCTAGCTTATACTGCCATAATGTTAATTGATTGTATGGTTCTATTAATACTTCTGTTCCTTTCCGGTTTTCCGGCTTTTTTCCTTTTATCACCCGTTGCATCCATTTATCTAATTGGGCTATTCCAGCATGTTGATAATGTTATATTTGTGAAGGTTAACACCATGCAATGCCCGAACTGAAGAAACACACCAAATACTGGATCGTTCAAATACTCTGCTGGGCCATATTTGGCTTTATGGGTATTTATATCAATTTTCTTACTACCAACGAGCTGGAGTGGAAGAATGTGGTAGGCAATGTTATTCTGGCCTCTACCGGTATCATTACCACACACCTCATTCGTAAAGTAATTGTGCGGTACAACTGGTTTGCCTTTTATACCGAAAAGCTGATTGTGTTCATTACCATGATCACCGTAGCGGGTGGGTTCTTTTTTTATTTTCTGAGCTCTTCGCTCAACGCGCTTTTTGGCGTACTCGAATTTAATGAAATGCTCAATGGCTCCTCGCTGATTTCGTATAGTTTTAACGCGGCCTTGCTTATACTGGTGTGGATTATCCTGTACTTTGCCTGGTGGTATATTGAGGGCAACCGCCGTACGCTTATCGAAAAACTGCAGATGGAGAGCATGGTAAAAAGTTTTGAGCTTAAAACGCTGAAAGCGCAATTGAACCCGCATTTTATCTTTAATGCGCTCAACAGCATTCGGGCGCTGGTAGATGAGAACCCGCAACGTGCCCGTGCCGCAGTTACAGAGCTGTCCAATATCCTGCGCAACTCTATGAACATGGATAAGGTAGAAACCATACCTATGCAAAAGGAAGTAGATATTGTGCGCGATTACCTGGCGCTGGAATCGATCCGGTTCGAAGAGCGGTTGCAATGCCGGTTTTTTATAGATGAAAATACTTACGACCTGCCTGTACCGCCCATGATGGTGCAAACCCTGGTAGAGAATGCGGTGAAGCACGGTGTATCACGCTCGGTGAGTGGCGGCGAAATTGAGGTGCATTCTTCCATTAAAGACAATATGCACCATATCCGCATCGTTAATTCGGGGCAATATAATCCCGATGCCAAACACACTTATGGTACCGGTTTTGGCCTTACCAGCACCCCGCACCGGTTGCGGTTGCAGTTTGGTAACGATGCAACGTTTAATATTGCAAATCTCTCAGACCATAAAGTGGCTGTAGATATTTATATACCCGTTAAGTTTTAACCTAAATTCCAATAGTATGATCAAGGCAATGATTGTGGATGATGAAAGGTTGGCCCGCAGCGAATTACGGAAATTGCTGGCCGAGCATCCCGAAATTGAGATTATAGAAGAAGCCAGCAACGCAGACGAAGCCATAGATAAAATAGAAGAACACAACCCTGATCTCCTTTTTCTGGACATCCAGATGCCTGGAAAAACCGGGTTTGAATTACTGGAACAATTGGATAGGGCGCCAATAGTGGTGTTTACCACAGCGTATGACGAGTATGCTTTAAAAGCATTTGAGATAAACGCGCTCGATTATCTGCTTAAACCCATTGAGCCACACCGCCTGAGCGACGCGATTCAGAAGGTGCGCAAGCAGGTAGAGAAGCAAAAGGAACAGAAACAACAGATCCTCACCGAAAGCGACCAGGTATTTGTAAAAGACGGGGAGAAGTGCTGGTTTGTAAAACTGCAGGAGATACGCCTGTTCGAAAGCGCTGGCAACTATGCCAGGGTGTTTTTCAGCAACCACAAGCCGCTTATTCTAAAATCGCTCAACGCGCTGGAAGAACGGCTGGATGAAAAAGTGTTTTTCCGGGCCAATCGTAAGCATATTGTAAACCTGCGCATGATCGAAAAGATAGATCCTTACTTTAACGGTGGGCTTATACTGGAGTTGAAGGGTGGCGAAAAAATAGAAGTAAGCCGCCGGCAAGCGGTGAAGTTTAAAGATATGATGAGCTTGTAAGATCGCTCTGACTAGCGATACCCCGGAGCTTGCTCACTGCGGCTACGCGACGAAAATGTATATAACAAAATCCCCATCCAGCATGTTATTGGATGGGGATTTTTATTTTTGCCAGGCTTGCGCCTGAGTATATTTTTAACTTACCGTAACCGATTTTACAGCCGCTGCAATATCTTTTATCAGCATCGGGTCTTTCTCAAACGCATTGCCTACTACAATAATATCTGCGCCAGCTTTACAATTGAGGTAAGCTTTTTCCGCATCGCGGATGCCGCCACCTACAATAAGCGGAATACCAGTGCCCTTCGCCACTTTACCAATCATCGCTTCCGAAACGGGGTACCTGGCTCCACTGCCCGCATCCATATAAATAACATGTTTGCCCAGCATTTCGCCGGCCATAGCGGTACACAACGCAATGTCGGGTTTATCGGCAGGGATCGGCAGGGCATGGCTCATGTAAGAAACCGTGGTAGGCACGCCACCATCTATTACCATATAACCGGTAGCAATTACTTCCAGCCCGCTGGCTTTAACCGCCGGGGCAGAAACCACATGCTGGCCTATCAGTAACTCTGGATTACGGCCCGATATAAGGCTCAGGTAAAGCAACGCATCGGCATGCCGGCTGATTTGTGCCGGGCTGCCCGGAAACAATACAACAGGTATACCGCTTTCTTTCTTAAAAGTCCGGATGCAGTCGTCCAGGTGGTCGGTTACCACCAGGCTTCCACCCATAAATACATAATCAACCTTAGCCTCATTGCATAAAGTAGCAATCCTGCTCAGGTCCTTATGGGTTACATTATCGGGGTCTATCAATACCGCAAATCCCTTACCGGACTCTTGTTTGAGCTTTTTGAATTGATTATATATTGATTCTCTTTTCATGTGTTGATTCAAAGATAGCAAAAACAAATTCTGTGCACTTTCAGGCCGCCAAATTACGTTCTTTTTACACAAGTGCCATAACGAATACGGGTTAGGTTACCGGAAAATAACGCCGAAGGCCCGAAAATATAGCATTTTAACATCGTTTTAGGTGTGTTTTGGCGGGCTACAGGCGGGTCAAATAAAGATTGTATGTACAATGTTTCGTACCTTTGCAGTATAAATATAAGCCTGCAAAAGCTGCCCTTATCTACGGCTTTAAAGCCACCCGCAATACATTGGGATAGAATTGAACTGGAAAAGCGTTTTTAGATTTAATTTAATGTTGTTCAATTAGTTATGTAGTAATTCTGTTTTTCTTAACACCTGTGGATAACAAGAATGTAGCCGGGATAGATTTAGAACCTACTTTCGTATTCCGGCCCCGGGCGGTAAGTAACCCATCCGGTTTAGGGGCAGATAAGCAAAGCGATTATACTACTTAAATTCATAAACCAATAGATACTGTACCAACTATGAAAACATCTACCAAAACCTCGGGCAAGGGCCTTGTTTTTCCCCGCCACTTTACCAAAGAGGGGGTAAGTGCTTATGATATGTTTGAGTACGAACTGCGCACATCCGTAATTCGTAACCCAAATGGAGAGAAGGTGTTTGAAATGACGAATGTAGAAGTACCGCGTCATTGGAGCCAGATTGCTACAGATATATTAGCGCAAAAATATTTCCGTAAAGCCGGTGTGCCGCAGGAAGATGGTAGCGATGGGCGTGAAACCAGCATACGCCAGGTAGCGCACCGTATGGCGCATTGCTGGCGTGTATGGGGCGAAAAATATAACTATTTCGCTTCAGAGGCCGATGCCAATGTGTTTTACGACGAGCTGGTGTATTCTATCCTTAACCAGAGCTGCGTGCCCAACTCACCACAGTGGTTCAATACCGGGCTGCACAGCAGTTATGGTATTACCGGCACCGCACAGGGCCACTATTATGTAGATCCCATAACCGGCGAAGTAGAAAAATCGAAAAACGCTTACGAGCGCCCTCAGCCACATGCCTGCTTTATTCTGGGTGTAGAAGACGACCTGGTAAACGAAGGCGGTATTATGGACCTGTGGGTGCGCGAAGCACGTATTTTTAAATATGGCTCAGGCGTTGGTACCAACTATTCCAACATTCGCGCCGAAGGCGAAAAACTGAGCGGCGGCGGTACTTCCAGCGGACTCATGAGTTTCCTTAAAATAGGTGACCGTGCTGCTGGTGCTATCAAAAGCGGTGGTACTACCCGCAGGGCAGCCAAAATGGTTTGCCTCGATCTAGACCACCCCGAAGTGATCAAATTCATTGACTGGAAGGTAGAAGAAGAGCAGAAAGTAGCAGCCTTGATTGCTGCCGGTTATGCTTCTGATTACGAAGGCGAAGCCTATCGCACCGTATCTGGCCAAAACTCTAATAACTCGGTTCGTATTCCCAACAGCTTCTTTAATAAACTGGAGAAAGGCGAAGATTGGGAAATGACAGCCCGTTCGGATGGAAAGGTGATGAGAAAGATTCCTACCAAAGACCTGTGGGATAAAATCTCTTACGCAGCCTGGCGCTGTGCCGATCCCGGTACACAATACGATACCACCATCAACGAATGGCATACCTGCCCAGAGGGTGGCGCTATCCGCGCTTCCAACCCTTGTTCGGAATATATGTTCCTGGACAATACCGCCTGCAACCTGGCATCGGTAAACCTGCGTCGTTTTTATAATGAAGATACCAGCCATTTTGATGTAGAAGGTTTTGAATACTGCACCCGTTTGTGGACGGTAGTATTAGAAGTATCTGTACTCATGGCGCAATTCCCCAGTAAGGAAGTAGCGCAGCTGAGCTACGATTACCGTACCCTCGGTTTGGGTTTTGCCAATCTGGGCTCGCTGCTTATGGTAAACGGTCTGGCTTACGATAGTGAAGAAGCCCGTGCTATGGCAGGCGCTATCAGCGCTATCATGACCGGTGTGGCTTATAAAACTTCTGCCGAAATGGCCCATCACCTGGGTGCGTTTCCGCGCTATGAAGAAAACAAAAAGCACATGCTTCGTGTAATGCGCAACCATCGTGCAGCTGCTTACGATGCTGCCGATGCGTATGAAGGACTGGAAACTATTCCACAAGGCATTAATGCCAGGTATTGCCCCGATTATATGCTCAAAGCTGCTACCAAAGCATGGGACGAAGCAGTGCAACTGGGCGAAAAATATGGTTACCGCAATGCACAAGCCACCGTTATTGCCCCAACAGGCACCATTGGCCTGGTAATGGATTGCGATACTACCGGTGTTGAACCTGACTTTGCTTTAGTGAAGTTTAAAAAATTGAGTGGTGGTGGTTATTTCAAGATCATTAACCAGTCTATTCCATTGGCGTTGCAAAAACTTGGATATGCCAGTGACGAGATTGAAGCGATGGTGAAATATGCCAAAGGTTCCGGTAGTTTTGCAGGAGCACCTTTCATCAACCACCAGTCGTTGAGCGAAAAAGGCTTTATTGCCGATGAGCTTAAGAAACTCGATACTGCTGTGTCTTCTGCTTTCGACATCAGCTTTGTATTCAATGTATATACCCTCGGAGAAGAATGCCTGCAACGTTTAGGTTTCACTCCAGAGCAATATTATGCGTTCGACTTTAGCCTGCTGCACCAGTTGGGCTTTAACGATCACGAAATTGAACTGGCCAACGATTACGTTTGCGGCACCATGATGCTCGAAGGAGCGCCGTATCTGAAAGATGAGCACCTGTCTGTATTTGATTGCGCCAATAAATGTGGCAAAAAAGGCGAGCGTTTTATTCACCACAGCGGCCACATCCGTATGATGGGCGCTACCCAGCCATTCATCTCAGGTGCTATTTCCAAAACCATCAACCTGCCCAACGAGGCTAATATAGATGATATTAAGGATTGCTACCTCATGAGCTGGAAACTCGGTATTAAAGCATGTGCGTTATACCGCGATGGTTCTAAACTGAGCCAGCCGCTGAGCAATAAGAGCGATAAAAAAGAAACGAAAGAAGAACCGGTTTCTATCAACAGCAATAACATCATTGACCTGGGTACTTTAACCATTGATGAACTGCTGGAAGAAGTAAACCGCAGGGTGCAGGAAAGCCCCGATACTACGTTAAAACGTCAGTTGAGCCGCATTGTAGAGCGCAAACAGTTGCCTGCAAAACGCCACGGGTTTACCTACAAAGGAAAAGTAGGCGGCCAGCCGGTATTCCTGCGCACAGGAGAGTATGGCGATGGTACACTCGGAGAGATCTTTATTGATATGGCCAAAGAAGGCGCTACCATGCGCAGCCTTATGAACTGCTTTGCTATAGCGGTTTCGGTAGGTTTGCAATATGGAGTGCCATTGGAAGAGTTTGTAGATAAATTCATCTTTACCCGCTTCGAACCTGCCGGCATGGTAGAGCATCCGAATATTAAATCGGCCACTTCGCTGGTAGATTATATTTTCAGGTTGCTGGGTTACGAATACCTCGACCGCGATGATCTGGTGCATGTGCTGGATAAGCCTGCCATAGCTCAGGAAGAGCCTACCGATGTGCAGGAGTTGAGCCATGTGCGTATTACAGCCGCGGCTCCGGTAGTTCCGGCCAAAAGTGTAACACCGGTACCCGTGCACAGTAATATGAGTGCAGAAGAAAAGAAAAAACTGATGGGTACCAGTTCGGATGCACCGGCATGCCGCCAGTGTGGTAACATTACCATGCGTAACGGAACTTGTTACATGTGTCCCAACTGTGGTACCACTACAGGTTGCAGTTAAGAGATAAACGCTTTTAGTATTTTGCTTTACCAAAAAAGAAGCGGGCTTTATGCCCGCTCTTTTGTTTTTATGGTGTGCCTGGTAAGTAAGCCTAGCTCAGTTTGTAGATATTGCCGGGCATACACTCCAGCATGCCGTGCATTTCCATTTTTAACATGGCGGCTATAGCAGTACTGTGGCTCATTTGGCCTTTGTTAGCCAGTTCATCTATATGCACAGCTGCACCTTCGCTCAATTGGTCGTAAATTTTCTGTTCGTTGTAGTTGAGTTGTACAAACAGTTGCTTCTGCACCTTTTTAGGTACAGCGGTCAGGTTCCAGCCCATCAGGTCGGCAAGGTCATCGGCGCAGGTAATGAGCGCGGCTTTGTTTTTGCGTATCAGGTAATTACAGCCTGCAGAGCGGGTGTCTGAGCTGCGGCCGGGAAAAGCTGCTACATCGCGGTTATAGCCATTGGCGAGCTCTGCTGTAATGATAGAGCCACCTTTAATACCTGTTTCAATAACCACGGTTACATCGCAGAGGCCCGCTACGATACGGTTTCGGGTAGGAAAGTTTTGTTTATCGGGCGGGGTTTCGCTAAAATACTCGCTTAGCAAGCCTCCGTTTTGCATGGCTTGTGTGGCTATACCCTTGTGGCTGGCGGGGTATAGGTTATCGAGCCCATGAGCCACTACTCCCACGGTAGGTAAGTTATTTTGCAGGGCGGTTTTATGCGCCAGTATATCAATGCCGTATGCCATGCCGCTAATAATAACCGGCTCATAAGCAGCAAGGCCCTCTATCAGCTGCCGGCAGCAGTGCATGCCATATTCGCTGTTGTTGCGGGTGCCTATAATAGCTACAGATTTATGGTTATTAAAGTTGAGCTTGCCTTTAAAAAATAAAAGTGCCGGCGCATCGGGGCAAAACTTAAGTTTATGCGGGTATGCGGCATCTTTAATGCTAATGGCATTAATATTGTTATGGGTTATAAAGGCCAGTTCTTTTTCGCTGCGTGCAAAATCCTTAAAATTACGGATGGCGCGGGCGCGAACTTCGCCTAAGCCTTCTATGGATTGCAGCTCTTTTAACCGGGCTTTAAAAACGGCTTCGGCGGTGCCAAAATGTTCGAGTAATAACCGGGTGGTGATGTGCCCGATATGGGGCACGCGGCCAATGGCCAGCTGGTAAAGCAGGTCGGAGGTATTCATAGTTGGTTTGGTTTAGATCAGCTAACTTAGCAAACTAAATTACGATTCTTTATGCTAAAAAATACAATTTTAAGACAATCTGCTCTTTTTTTAGCTGCTATGAGCATGACGTGGATGAGCTGCGCGCAATCGAAGTATAATGCGGTGAACATGCGCCGTACGGCTTGCTTTGGTCGCTGTCCGGAGTATGAAGTGTCGATAGATAAATCGGGTAAAATGGACCTGACGGGTAAGCGCAATTTTGATATGATAGGTATTTATACCAAAACTGTTTCTAAAAAGGAGGCTGAGCAGCTGATCAATAGTTTTTACAAATTCAGGGTAGATACCTGTGCCGAAACTTATAAAGTAATCATATCAGATTTACCAGGGCTTAATTTTAAAATAACGCAGAAAGACGGAACCGTAAAGGAGATACGGAATGCGCATTTTGGCCCGGAATTTATGAAAGTATTAGGCAACAAAATGGATTCGGTGATCCAAACCGGTGGCTGGAAAAAAGTGGCCGATTTGCCCGAAAAACAGAATTAGACATAAGGCTTAAGCCGTTTACCCAGATTTACGGCTTACAATAACAAATCAAAGTTAAATTTGGGCTTTTAAATGAACCTTGCATGCGTTTAAAAGCCCTTTTTTTTATAGCCTTAATGAGCGGTGCAGCCTCTGTGGCTTCGGCGCAGGAGAATGTTCCGGCGTATCCATACCGCAGCGCCGATAACCCGTATTACTGGAAAAACAAGCAACCTTTTGCCGGTTACTGGCAGCAGGATGTACACTACCAGATTAAAGCGCATATCAACGAAAACGACAATATCGTTAACGCGCACGAAAACCTTACCTACTACAACAACTCACCCGATACACTCACCTTTGTTTATTTTCACCTGTACCAACAGGCGTTTACCAAAGGTTCGCACCTCAACGAATTGTTCCATGCCAATAAGCTGAAAACCAAATTCGGCAAATACCTTAAAGATGGGTTGGGCACTACCATTACCAACCTGAAGGTAAACGGGCAAGGTGTAAATGTAGAAGAAGACAATACCGTTATAAAAGTATACCTGCCCAGACCAATGCTGCCCGGCGATTCTGCGCTGATCTCCATGGATTTCAGAACGTATTTCGATCAGGGCACTATCCGCCGCAGAATGCAACTGGCCAATTCCTTTGGCAGCAGGCATTACAACGGCGTGCATTGGTACCCGAGAATTGCCGTTTACGACCGTAAGTTTGGCTGGGAAACCGACCAGCACCTCAATAAAGAGTTGTACGGCGATTACGGCACGTTCGATGTAGAACTCAACTTTGCCAGCAGCTTTGTGGTAGAAGCCACCGGCACGCTCACCAACCGCGAAGAGGTATTGCCCAAAGAACTGCGCGAAAAGCTCGATGTTAAGAATTTTGCCAATAAACCCTGGAACGAAGCCCCTTCTGTAATTACACCCTACGTTAAAAACGAAAGAAAAATATGGAAATACCATGCAGTAAATGTGCATGATTTTGCCTTTACCGCCGATCCCAATTACCGCATAGGCGAAGCCTTCTGGAATGGTGTGCGTTGCGTAGCTGTGGTGCAGGAGCCACATGCATCCAAATGGCAGAATGCTGCCGATTATGTGGCGCAGATCATTAAAACCTATTCCGAAGGCTTTGGTATGTACGCTTACCCCAAAATGGTAGCGGCCGATGCCAACGACGGAATGGAATACCCCATGATTACCCTAGATGGTGGCGGCGATCCGGGATACCGTAGCCTGCTGGCCCACGAAATAGGGCACAACTGGTTTTATGGTATGCTGGGCAATAACGAGACCTACCGTGCTTTTATGGACGAAGGTTTTACCCAGTTCCTTACTTCTTACGGCCTCGAGAAAATCGAAGGCAAGTATATGCCCGATGATACGCCGGGCGGCTGGTACAAAAAACGTTTTTACCAACCCAACCTGATTCGTGAGCGTGCCGTGTATTACGGTTACATGCGTGATGCAGCCAAAGGTGCCGATCCTAAACTTAATACCCACTCCAACGATTTTAACAGCGCTATACACCACGAAAACGGTTACGGTCACGTGTATTACAAAACCGCTACCATGCTGTACAACCTGCAATATGTGTTGGGCGACAGTCTGTTCTCGGCGGCTATGAAAAACTATGTAAACGAATGGTCTATCTGCCATCCGTATCCCGAAGATTTCAGGAACTCGTTTATTCATTTTACCAAAGCAGATCTTAACTGGTTCTTTGACCAATGGCTGGAGACTTCCAAAACCATCAACTATGGTATTCGCAGCATTCATAAAGTAGCCAAAGACAGTTTTGCCATCAAATTTGTACGCAAAGGACAAATGCAGATGCCCATTGATTTTACCGTAACGGATAAAAAAGGTGGCCAGCACGATTTCTACATTCCTAATACCTGGTTCAAAAAATCAACCTCTGCAACAGTGCTGCCCAAATGGTATGGCTGGGATAAAATGTATAAAACCCATACCGCTGTTGTAAACATTCCTGGTGGCATTAAACGGGTAGAGATTGATACCAGCAAGCGCCTGGCCGATGTAAACCCTATGAATGATGTAAAAGGCCGCTTATTGCCTTCTGCACCACAAGCGGTAAACATGCAGCTGGATAAGGGATTGAAAACCGCGCTCGATACCCGTCATTACCAGCTCAAATACAGACCCGATGTGTGGTACAACTCTGTAGATGGTATTAAAGCCGGCATTCACCTGGATGGTAATTATATGAACTACCTGCACCAGTTTAGTGCCAATGTATGGTGGAATACGCATGTGGGACAGCCTTACGAATACCTGAGCCGCGAAAGCGAAGGCTGGTACGATCGGTACAGCCCCATCAACTTCTCGGTAAGCTATAAAACGCCATTGAAGTTTATTGACCCCAGGTTGTTTATACAACTGGATGCCCGCTGGCTCGATGGGTTATTAGAGATTAATAAAGTGCTGGAGTGGCAAGCCACCCAAAATGATGTGCTTTCGTTTAAATTCGGATCTATGAGACGGCTGGGCGATTACCAGACCGATTACCTGATAAACCCGATGGAGTGGAACACCAATAAAAACTCGCGCAACAATTACCTGCAGTTTTTATGGCAGCATAATTATAAATACATGGGTGGCGGTACAGGCCGGTTTAACATTACTGGTAGAGCACCCTTTACCAATTCCGACCAATATTCTTACGACTACAGCTACCTGCAGGGCGAATGGGTAAATTACCATTTGCTGGGCAAGTTTGAACTCAATACCCGCTTGTATGTGCGGGCTGGTTTTGGTACCAACCTGCCTACAGAGTCGGCAGTGTACCTCAGCGGCGGCAATCCGGAAGAAATGATGGAGAACAAGTACACCCGCAGCGAAGGCATTTTCCCGAAAGAGTGGGGTAGCTACACGCCGGATGGTTTCAACCATTTCCATTATGGTGGTGGGCTTAACCTGCGTGGTTTTGCAGGCTACGCAACTACAGAAGAACGCGATGGGTTATTATACACTGCCTACAAAGGCAGAAGTGGTGCTGCTGTAAACGTAGAGCTCGAGTTTGACAAGTTCTTTAGATGGAGACCTAAGTTTACCCGCAGCTGGCTCAAGGTAGACGCCTACGCTTTTGCCGATGCCGCTTCTATTGAAATGAATAAACTGACCTCGGTTTCCGATTATACCGCGCTTGCACCTTCGGGCAAATGGAGCGAACTGCGTGCCGATGCAGGTTTGGGTGCAGCGTTTACCATTAAGCGTTTCCCGTTTGTGGAAACCGCCAGCCCATTAACCATCAGGTTTGATATGCCTTTCTTTGTAAACCGTATACCCAACGGGCAGAGCGATTATGTCGACTTCCGCTGGGTAATTGGGGTAAGAAGAGCATTTTAATAATCAATGATCCATTACGCCTGCCGGGCATCTGTCAAGCGTAATGGTTTTAATAAGTAGTGAATTATGAGTATTCATATTAGAAAAGCAGTAGCAGCAGATTGTGCACCCATGCTGGAGCTGATCCGCGAATTGGCGGAGTTTGAAAAGGCCCCGCACGAAGTAACGGTAACCCTGGAGCATTTTACCGAAAGCGGCTTTGGTGCCAATCCCGTTTGGTGGGCTTATATGGCCGAGGCCGAGGGCAAGATTATAGGTATGGCATTGTATTACATCCGGTACTCTACCTGGAAAGGGCAGCGCATGTACCTGGAGGATATTGTGATTACAGAAGCATGGAGAGGAAAGGGCGCGGGCAAGCTCTTGTTTGATGCGCTGGTTGCAGAAGGAAAAGAAAAAGGATTTTCTGGCATGGTATGGCAGGTTTTGGAATGGAACGAACCCGCCATTAGGTTTTACAAAAAATACGAAGCGTCTTTTGACCCCGAGTGGATCAATTGCAGCATCAGCCTTACATAAAAAAATCCCCTTGTTGTTAAGCAAGGGGATTTTTAATTGATATAGGTCCGGGATTAATTATACACTTTAACCAGCAGTATGTATTCTTCGATCTTTTTTACCTGGTCTTCTCTACCCATGCCGCTAATGCTGTTTTTAGCCAGTTCTTTTTTGTTAAAGTCTTTAGGCAGTTTGTTCAGTAGTTTCAGCAGCTCTTTCGATTTAATAGCAAAAGAAATGCCTTCGGAAGTGCTTTGCTTGCCTGCAATGATACCCACCAGACGGCCGGTTTTATCAATTACAGGAGCGCCGCTGTTGCCCGGGTTTACAGGCAGCTCCAGCTGGTAAGCCATCGTATCGCTGTTAAACCCGTTTTTGGAGCTGATGTAGCCTTCGTTGTACACAATTTCGTCTTTAGGATAGCCCATGGTAAACACCTGTTGCCCCAAAGCTGCTTTGCCTTCGCTCAGCTGGATGGGTACAGCGCCTTTCCCAAAATGGAAATCCCTGCGCGAAATTTTGAGAATGGCCAGATCGGCTTCTTTGCTGTAGGTAACAACGGTAGCCTTTTCGATCAGGCCCTTGTTGTTTTCTACATATACCGAGTCGGAACCTTCTACCACGTGGTAGTTGGTTACGATATAGCCATT
>JAVBJN010000021.1:0-27574 GCA_031546985.1 Chitinophagaceae bacterium | reverse complement strand
AAATCCGCAATCCGCTAATCCGTAATCCAAAAATCCGTAATACACAAATCCGCAATCCGCTAATCAGTAATCCACAAATCCGTAATCCACAAATCCGCAATCCGCTAATCCGCAATCCACTAATCCGTAACCCACTAATCCACTAATCCGTAATCCGCTAATCCGTAATCCGCTAATCCGTAATCCGCTAATCCGTAATCCGCTAATCCGTAATCCACTAATCCGCAATCCACTAATCCGTAATCCACCAATCCGTAATCCACTAATCCGTAATCCGCTAATATAACTTATCAATACCAAAGGTGGCTGAGCCCCGCATGGGCGGGACAGGCTTTGTCGAAGCCCCGCTGATCCCATTTAAATACCATTAAACAAGTTTGTGTAAGAGTTCTGATACGTAACGTTATATTTGTTCCATGCGTTTAAGGCTTAGCGTTTTAGAGTCGAGTATCAAAATGGCCATGCAGGAATTGCGGGTCAACAAACTGCGTACATTCCTGTCCCTGCTGGGCATTACCATAGGTATTTTCTGTATCATAGCCGTAAAAACGGTGCTGGACAGTCTGGAGAACAATATCCAGGCATCGGTATCCAAACTGGGCAATGATATTATCTATGTAGGCAAATGGCCCTGGATGGGCGATGGCAGCGGTGGCGAATATCCCTGGTGGAAATACTGGCAGCGCCCGGTAGCCAATTACAATGAAGTAAAGATCCTGCAGGAAAAAGTACCGGCAGCATCGTATGTGGCTATTGTGCACAACGGTAAGAGCGCAGAAGTTACCTACAAAGACAACAGCGCCGAAGATATTCAGATCAATGCCGTATCCTGGTCGTTCGACCGCGTGCAGCCCATCGATATTGGTTATGGGCGTTACTTCTCCCAAAGCGAATGCGACAATGGTAATCCCGTGCTCGTTATTGGCGAAAAACTGGCCCAGGATCTCTTTCCCAATGTGGCCAGTTGCGTAGGCAAGGACGTGCAAATCCTGAAACACAATTTTAAAGTTATTGGCGTAATCAAAGCCCAGGGGCAAAACCTCGGCGGGTTTGAGTACGATAAAAGCGTGCTTATCCCTTACCAGATGGCCCGCAATATGTACGATCTCGAAAACATCTTTGCCGATCCGCTGCTGATGGTGAAAGCCAAAGACGGTGTGCCGGTAGAGGAGCTCGAAGGCGAACTGGTGGGCGAGATGCGGGCGCTTCGTAAACTGAAACCCAAAGATGAGAACAACTTTTCTATCAATAAACTCAGCGAGGTAAACAAGCAGCTCAGTACCATGTTTGGCGCCATTGATATGGCAGGTATTGTAATCGGCGGCTTCTCGCTGCTGGTAGGCGCGTTTGGTATAGCCAATATTATGTTTGTAACGGTAAAGGAACGCACCAGCATTATCGGGCTTAAAAAGGCCATTGGCGCGCGCCGTTTCGATATATTGCTCGAGTTTCTCAGCGAATCCATTATCCTATGCATCATCGGAGGGGCATTTGGCATCATGCTGGTGTTCCTGCTCACGTTTGCCCTGTCCAAAGGGGCCGATTTTGAGGTGCAGCTTTCCTGGGTTAATATGCTCAGCGGGGTTATGATCTCGGCTTTTGTAGGCGTACTGGCGGGTTTAATCCCGTCCATATCGGCTTCTAAGCTCGATCCGGTAAAGGCCATCCGCTCCCTGTCCTGATTTTGGGTTTTGGTATTACCTTTGCAGCAATGAATCCGCAGAAAGACATCGTTATTTTAGCTATCGAATCCTCTTGCGACGACACCAGTGCGTCGGTTATCCGCAATGGAGAAGTATTGTCTAACCATATTGCCACCCAAAAAGTGCATGAGCAATACGGTGGCGTTATTCCCGAAATGGCTTCGCGGGTACATATGCAAAACATTGTGCCGGTGGTAGATGTGGCGCTCAAAACAGCGGGCATAACCCTGGGCGATCTGAGCGCAGTAGCTTTTACACAATCTCCGGGGCTTATTGGCTCGCTGATGGTGGGTGCGTGCTTTGCCAAGTCGCTTGCTTTATCGCTCAATGTGCCGCTCATAGCGGTGCAGCATATGCAGGCCCATGTGCTGGCCAATTTTATCCGCGATCCCAAACCTGCGTTTCCTTTTCTGTGCCTCACGGTTTCGGGCGGGCACACGCAGATTGTGCGGGTAGATGCGCCGCTTACCATGCAGGTGATTGGCGAGACCATTGACGATGCTGCGGGTGAAGCCTACGATAAAGCCGCTAAAATGCTGGGTTTGCCTTATCCCGGTGGGCCGCTTATCGACAAATATGCCCGTCTGGGCGATCCGCTCAGGTTCCGTTTTTCAGAACCCAATATTCCCGAGCTCAATTTTAGTTTCAGTGGGGTTAAAACCTCCATCCTTTACTTTCTGCAGGATCAGAAGGCCAAAGACCCCGATTTTGTGCAAAACAACCTCAACGATATTTGCGCAGCCATCCAGCACCGTATAGTTGGCATTCTGCTCAAGAAGATCTACAAGGCTACCAAAGAAACCGGTATTAAAGAAGTGGCGCTGGCCGGTGGTGTATCTGCCAACAGTGCCTTGCGCGAAGGGCTTAAAGAGCATGCCGCCCAATATAGCTGGAACTACTACATTCCCGATTTTGAGTTTTGCACCGATAATGCGGCCATGATAGCCATGACGGCACATTTCAAATACCAAAACGGTGAGTTTGCCGACTTATCTGTAACACCTTCGCCGAGAAGCGTGCTGTAATCCTAAAAACTACAAACTTTACATATTGTAAGCGCTTATAACATAAGCGCTTTTTTTATTAACTGTAATAAAACCAGTACTTGAGGCGATGCTTATGTGTGGCGGCAATGCCGGTTTGTTGCTTAGGCCTGGTTACCGTAGCGCAGTAGTTATGTAGCGGAACGGAGATATGTAAAAGGCATATCAAGTGTTGGCTTTGATAATCTGCTAAAGTGTTTTAGTATTAAGTGATTTATGGGCATGAATTTTGATATGTAATTAAATGACTGGTTAATAGTTATTCATGGATCATACCACGTGACTTACAGATTTTAGGTGAAATTATGTGAATTGTTATGATGGGCTGAGTGGCCGCGAAGATATGACAACAAGAAATCTGTAATTTGTTCTACGGAACAATATAACGTTTGCGCTTTGTTCAAAATACCGTTTTTTAACGGTTTTTTTCACGGGGTTTTGGTCATAACTTGTGGTTAAACATACCACCATTATATATGAATCCTAAAATTTTTGAAGAAGAGCTGATCGGTTTTTTATCGCAGGCCTTCGAAGAAGACAGCACCGGTATTGATGTTATGACGCTCTCGCAGCATTTTCACTGGTGCCCCAAAATTATTGTTGTAATGCTCAAAGAACTGGAACTGCGCCGAAAGATCGTGGTATCTGGTTACGAATCGCTCAATCCTGTAGTGCGTCAGCTCATGCCGGCTGTTGCATATAATTAATCTGTTTTCATTTAAAACAACGAAAGTTGCTCCGGCTTTTGTCTTCTGAATTGTGTCAGATCGTAAGCAAAAGTTGTTTCATTCAATTTGTATTTACGGCAATACAACCGGAATTGTTGTTTAATCATTTCAGCCAGATCCCCATCCCCCTTAATTCTGGTTCCGGTACGACTGTCGTTGACTTGCCCATTGTGACAGCTTTTGATCAGGTTAATCACTTTGTCGGCCCTGTCTGGAAACGTTTTATGTAACCAATCTTTGAAAAGCGGGCCTATTGCCCCATTTAACCGAACAACGGTATAGCCGGCCCACAAAGCGCCATGCTCAGCCGCGCGTTTAAGCACATCGTGCATATGCTGGTCGTTGAGCCCGGGTACTATAGGAGCGTTCATTATGCCGGTAGGTATACCTGCCGTGCTCAGCTGCTCCAGTACCCGGAACCTTTGTTTGTAGGTAGCCGTGCGCGGCTCCATTTGCTGGCGCAGGTTTTCGTCGGTAGAGGTAATGCTGGTAAAATACTTAACCAGCTTGCGGCTGGCCAGCTCCTGCAGCAGATCCATATCGCGCAGCACCAATGCGTTTTTGCTCAATATGCCCACCGGGTTGCGGTATTCGAGGCATACCTCCAGTATCTTTCGTGTAATCTCCAGTTTCCGCTCCAGCGGCTGGTAGCAATCTGTATTACCCGAAAGAGAAATAGGGGCGGGCGACCATTTATCACTTTCGAACAGTTTACGCAGCAGCGCCGGCGCATTTTTCTTCACCACTATTTTGCTCTCAAAATCCTGTCCGGCGCTCAGGCCCCAGTATTCATGGCTGTTGCGCGCGTAACAATAGATGCAGCCATGCTCACAGCCCTGGTAGGGGTTAAGCGAGTATTCCATACCCACATCGGCACTGGTCACCTTGTTTACCACGGTTTTGCTGTTGTCGTAAAGGATTTCGGTTTTAGGCGCATCGCGTTCCCATTCGTCAATACCCTCTGCATGCTCCTGCACATAACTGTTGGTCAGAAACTTGTTGGCCGTATTGTATTGGGCGCCCCGTCCTTTATTATAATCCTGCGCTGGTTGGTTAATCATGGTGTTGCGTATTTGTTTAGCAAATATAATGCTAATAAAATTAGTAAAAATGCACAAGCAATGAGCAGAAATTGTATTTTCGTAAACCATTCAAGGAGAGAGAATCATGCAGGCAAGACAAACACCATTGGCAGAAAGGATGCGGCCACACACGCTGGAAGATTTTATAGGGCAGGGGCACCTCGTAGCCGAGGGCAGCCTTATCCGTTCTATGCTTGATAGAGGCAGCATTAGCTCTATGATTTTCTGGGGCCCGCCGGGTGTGGGCAAAACCACGCTGGCACGCATTATAGCACAGCAAACCGGTATGCCCTTTTTTAGCCTCAGCGCTATTGCCAGCGGCGTAAAAGATGTGCGTGCGGTGCTGGAGCAGGCCACCGAAAACGGCAAAGCCATTTTGTTTATAGACGAAATACACCGTTTTAACAAAGCCCAGCAGGATAGCTTGCTCGGCGCGGTAGAGAACGGTACCATTATATTAATAGGCGCTACTACCGAAAATCCATCGTTTGAGGTAATAGCCCCGCTGCTCAGCCGCTGCCAGGTATATGTATTAAAATCGCACGACGAAGAAGACCTGGTGCGCCTGCTGCAAAAAGCGTTGCAGGAAGATGAATGGCTGGTATCGAAAAATGTGCAGCTCCAGGAGACAGCGGCGCTTATACGCTTAAGCGGTGGCGATGCACGCAAAGTGCTCAATACGCTGGAGCTGGTAGTGCAGGCTTTTCCGCCCGGAGAGCCGGTAATCATTACCGACGAAGTGGTGCTTAAAGTGGTGCAGCAAAAGATTGCGTTGTATGATAAAAACGGCGAGCAGCATTACGATATTATTTCGGCCTTTATTAAATCCATCCGCGGCAGCGATCCCAATGCGGCAGTGTACTGGCTGGCCCGTATGATAGAAGGGGGCGAAGATCCCAAGTTTATCGCGCGCCGCTTGCTCATCCTGGCCAGCGAAGATATTGGCAATGCCAATCCCAACGCGCTGCTGCTGGCTACCAGTTGTTTCCAGGCCGTAACCATGACGGGCTACCCCGAGTGCCGCATTATTTTATCGCAAACCACTACGTACCTGGCTTCCAGCGCCAAAAGCAATGCCTCATACATGGCCATTAACCAGGCCCTGGAGGTGGTAAAGCAAACCGGAGACCTGCCGGTGCCTTTGCATTTGCGCAATGCGCCCACCAAGCTCATGAAACAAATGAACTACGGCAAGAATTACCAATACGCCCATTCTTTTGAAAATAATTTTGTGAACCAGGAGTTTATGCCCGAGATGCTGAGCGGTGTAAAGTTGTACGACCCGGGGCAGAATGCGCATGAAAGCAAGCTGCGCGAACAGTTGAAAGCATTGTGGAATGAGAAGTATAATTATTAGCCTGTATTTGTAAAACAGAAACTTATAATTATATTAGTGCGATAAATAATTCAGAAGCTATAAACCACTATCGGTTCATGAATAAAATTAATACACGCATCCTTTCTGTATTTACTGCACTTTGTACATCGCTTGGCTTTCATCAGGAAGCGCAGGCGCAAAGTTTATTCGAGGTTCCGGATACCGTGTGTGTAGGGCAGAAGGTGAAGATCAGCAATGTTACGACAGCTTCTTCTTACTATTGGAACTTCTGTTCCGGCGATATCAGCAAGGTTCCCACGGCCACCTTTTTAAACAATCCTTATGGCACTGTAGATGCCAGCGGAATGCAGGTGGTAAAAGCAGGTCTGAATTATTATGGATTTGTAATTGATAAAAATGGTGGTGGATTAACCCGCGTAGATTTCGGTAATTCACTCAACAACGTACCTACGTTTACCAACCTGGGCAACCTGGCCAATGCTTTCCCGGCAGATGCTTCGGGCCTGCACCTCGTTACCGACGGTACGGAGTGGAAACTATTCATCATTGGTGGCACCAGCACTTCCAACTCTACACTTTGCCGTGTAGACCTCGGTACCAATATTGCCAATAACCTGCCTATGGCTGTAAACTTTGGCACCATGCCTGGTTTGGGCCGTCCGCACGATCTGCATGTATTTAATGAAAACGGACAATGGTATGCCCTCACTTTAAATGGTGACGACAACAGCATCTTCCGTTTCGATTTTGGTGCTAACCTGCAAACCTCGCCTACCGGTGCCTCTCTGGGCAACCCTGGCAATATGATCAACAACGGAACCGGTTTTGCAGCCATGCAGGAAAACGGCGAAAGCTTCCTGTTTGTTTGTAACCAGGGCAACAATTCCCTTGTTCGTATAGACTTTGGTACCGGTTTCAGCAACACCACGCTGGCTGCGACCAACCTGGGCAACCAAAACCTGAACTCACCTGCCGATATCACTTTTATTAAAGATTGCGGCAAAACATACGCTCTTATCGTAAACGCGCTGAACAGTACAACCACCCGTCTTACGTTTAGTGGTACGCTGAAAGATCCGTTTGCTTCTACCGACCTGGGCAACCTGGGTAGTATTGCCGGTCCTTTAGCTATTTCTACTTTCATTCGCGACAACGATGCAGTATACACTACTGTGGTAAATGGCAACAACACCTTTACCCAACTGAAGTTTGCCAACTGCACCAACTCCAGCATTCAGTCTACCACCCAGCAATACCCTGAAGTATACAAATATGATGCAGCAGGTGTTTACAATATTTTCCTGAGCGAAAACGATGGTCTGCCCAATGCGGCTGTATATTGCAAACCAATTGTGGTGCTGCCTAAACCAGAGTTTTCCTGCCTGCCAGATACCCTGATGTGCCAGGGCGATACCATTCAGCTGCGTTTCCTCGCTGCCAGTGCTATTCACTACCAATGGTCGCCTAACTACAATATCCAGGATACACTGGCTTTCCGTACCAAAATATGGCCCGAGGTAACCACCGGTTATACTGCTACTGTTATTTTTGATAATGGTTGTATCATAGACAGTACCATTACTGTGGTGGTAAGCAAAGTGCGCGCCGATGCCGGTCCGGATAAAGTAATTGCCGATGGTTCTTATTTCTACCTCGATGGTACCCGCAGCGAACAAGGCCCTGGTATCACCTTTGAGTGGAATCCTAAAAACTATATCGACAACGATACCATTCTTACACCTAAATGCGAGCCTAAACGCAGCATTACCTATTACCTGACTGCCACCAACGAAGATGGTTGTAAGAATACCGATACTGTGCGTGTAAACGTAGATTGCTCCGACCTGTACCTGCCTAACGCCTTTAGCCCAGAAAGCAAAGAAGTGAAAGTATCTACATTTGGTTTGATGAACTACAACGTAACCAAACTGAACTACCTCAAAATCTACGACCGTTGGGGGCAGGAAGTTTTCAGCACCACTACACCAGAGACTTATTGGGATGGTACCTTTAAAGGTGCACCACAACCCATGGGCAACTATGTGTGGATTGTAGATGGGGTATGTAACAACGGTATCCGCTTTAAAAAGCAGGGTAACGTGCTCCTCATCCGATAATAACATCATGCTTTGTTAAATAGAAAATGCCGGCTTATAGCCGGCATTTTTATTACATCAATAGAGACTACAGGCTCGGATTAGTAGTGGTGCAGGAAGAGCGCAAAAGGCATTGCCATGCTTGCATCTGAAGGAGGAAGACTGCCGCAGCTCATGAGGAGCGTTGGTTATTGACAAGCATTTGCTCCCAATGGGTGGGCGGGTTTGGATGTAGGCTTTGCTGCACCCGGCACTGATTTAATGCCATAATTATAGATACCGGGCTGAATGCCGAAACAAGCCATGTGAGCCCGTTCTAAGGATTGCGCCGGGAGCGGTACAAGGGAGCAAAATAGTCTGGTACAGACCGGAGAAAAGCTACCATATGATTACCAGCTTCTGATGGCCTTTGGTTCATCCTGTTTATTACAGCCTGGGGTCATAAAAAAGCTTGGACATTCAAATTGATTTGAATGTCCAAGCTCAGGTGCTGCGCCAGGCTACATGCTATGAAGTAGCGCATTCGCTTTTGCGCCAGTAAACACGATTAATCGCAAATAGATAAAGATTTGCTGAAATAATACCATGCGTTATGATATTTGATACCATGTTGGGTACTTATTTTATTCCATGCATAAGGGTCGTCTGTCCGATGCGTAGATATCTCTTTTGAACTGCTCGACCATCCATCACCATCTACCTGTCCTAATACATTGCAATTATTTTCATCACGACGATCGGTATGCAACTGGTGCCAAATTTCGGATTTAGATGCTTTCCATTTGTTGCCGTCACGCAACCATGAGGCTGTACTTGCATGAACGCGCATTTTATCCCAAAAGAACCAGGGCGTCTCATAGGTTACAAAAATTTGTCCCGACCATGCGCGGCTCCCGTCGGGAACTGAATGGAACTCGCGTTCGGTATTTTTGTAAGCTATTTTACAATTATTATCTAAAACGGTAATCGGATAATCCAGATTTGCTGTAGTAGCGTTAGCGCCTGGGCCTACTGCATTGGCTACGGCGTGTATTTTTACCACATAATTTCCCCCTTGAGCGTAGGTGTGCGTGAAATTAGGAATATAGGCATAGGTATAGCCTGGTTGTGTGTAGTGGGAGGTAAACGATTGGTGTGGTGAGCCATCGCCGAAGTCAACATCAAAGCTAGCTTCTAATCCTCCCCATGCTACCTGCCAAAGGTCCAGGTAACTAAAAACTATTTTTCTGGGATAGTTGCAGTCAGGGGCATCGTGTTTGAGATGGAAAATGCCTAAGTTGCCATATCCGAGGGTATTCCCTTTTTTACCAAAGACTGATACATTTCCTGAACCTGCCAGGTCAAAAACGGTACTGTACTGTTGTACCGGGTCTATCAGGAAAACATCGTTCAGAGTAGCGGTTTCGGGTAGTTTAGAAAAGGCATCAAACAATCTTGCCTGGGATGCGTCTACCCGTACGCTAAGGGTTTTGTTGATACAACGCACATAATTATCACCTATTCTGACAATAAGATCCTTATTAAGGGTCGATTTTATCGCCGCATCCTGTATAAAATGCTCTTCCGGAATGTCTTCTAACTTATCCCATCCAATTTTGTTTAACTGCATGAAGTTATCATGCGTGATTTTCCTGATGGAGGTAAACCCAAGATCAGCCTCAATCGTGCCCAATATTTCATCTCTATCAAATTCTAATGTATCTCCGTTATCGTCAACACGTGTGCTATCATAGTTTTGTGGGTCGGTAACGGCATCCAGGAAGGTTATATACGCTTCAAAATGCTGTGGGCTTTTAAAGGCCAGTATCCCGTTTTCTAATGTAGGGAGGCTCGGAGGTGTAACACCGGTCAAGCTCATTATTTTTTTTATTCCGGCCTTTGGGCTCCCTGCGCCCTGGTAGTTTGGTTCCTTTTTACAAGCGTAAAAAGTAGTCAGGCATAAAATTACTACTGCCAGCCTTTGGGGGATTTTTGTCATCTCTTTTACAAAATTTGTGAGAAAAAGTATTCCGCTATTGTTCAGAATATTGCGCAAATCTATTTTTCTACCGGTTTCTTGTTGCTGATATTGTATGAATTTGCATAGGTGCTGTATAGATAGACCAAAACCGATGATGGATGACCCGATATGATGCTGCTTTTCTCCTGCATTGTCAAGTTAGAACATGGTTATGTTTACAAGCTGGTAACCGGTCTGCTTTTCCATTCCTGCCCGATTTTTGCGTATATTATACTACAAGTAACCACCTATGGCCTATTATGAGCAGAATATACGTATCGAACTCCGCGAATGGCAGCGCAAAATGAAGCGCAAGCCTTCGATCTGGAACAAAACATCTAAGTTTTTCCAGCGCAAGGTCAATAATATGATTCCCGATAAGGTGCACAATGTGTTTACCACCGCCATTAAACAAATGATTCGTGGGGTGCTGGTAGGCGCAGAATATACTACGGCCAAACCGCTGCAAAAAGAGCTGCTGGACGAGCGCGAACGGAAGGTGCGGGAGCGGATCGATTTTTACCGCAATACCGCTACCATAGAAGGAGCTGTAACCGGTGCGGGCGGCATTCTGCTGGGCCTGGCCGATTTTCCCATCTGGCTTACACTTAAAATGAAAATGCTGTTCGAAATTGCCGCGTTGTATGGCTATGATGCTGGCGAATACAAGGAGCGCATTTACCTGCTGCATATTTTTCAGCTCTGTTTTTCGAGCCAGGAGCACCGCAACCAGGTATACCTGCAACTGGCGCATTGGGAGCAATACAGCCAAACCCTGCCCGAAGACATTAACCAGTTCGACTGGCTGCACTTTCAGCAGGAATACCGCGATTATATAGATCTGGCCAAGCTATTGCAACTCGTGCCAGGCATTGGCGCGGTAGTAGGCGCATATGTAAACCATAAATTAACGGAACAGTTGGGTGTAACCGCTATGAATGCCTACCGTATGCGCTGGCTAAAGGCCGATTATTAGTAGTTAACAGGGAGTCTCAAGTTGTTAGTATTGTGCTACGAACTGTGTAAAGCCCTCGCGCCGATTCACCATTCACCCAATTGGTGCCTGAGCCCTGCATAGGCGGGACAGGCTCTGTCGAAGGCCACCTCTCACTTCTGACTTCTGACCTCTCACAGCCCTCCCTCCATTTTCATCCACTTCAGGTTGCGGATAAAGCCCTTGTATTTGGGCCGTTTAATAGGGGAGTTCTTCAGTATTTTATTAAAATCACTTTCGGCCATTTGCTCCCATTCTTTGGTACTCAGGTTCAGGATTTCCTGCACGGGATTAAAGTGTGGCTCGTGATGTGGCTTGCTAAAACGGTTCCAGGGGCATACATCTTGGCATATATCGCAGCCAAATGCCCAGCCTTGCGACTGCCCGTTAAAGGCATCGGGCACATCTGCATCTGCTTTTAATTCTATGGTAAGGTAAGAGATGCAACGGCTGCCATCTACCAGCGATGGCTCTATAATAGCCCCTGTAGGGCATGCTTCTATGCAGCGTTTGCAGCTACCGCAATAGTCTTTGGCAAAAGCATCGTCTGGCTGCAGGGCCAGATCTGTAATAAGCGTAGCAATAAAGAAAAATGAACCCTGCTGTTTGGTAATGAGGTTGCCATTTTTGCCAATCCAGCCCAGTCCGCTCTCCAGTGCCCAGCTCCGTTCCAGCACCGGGGCCGAGTCTACAAATCCACGCCCGTTAATTTCACCAATGCTTTCGCCGATCTGCTGCAACAGACTGTTGAGTTGCTCGCGTATTACAAAATGATAATCGGTGCCCCAGGCGTATTTGGCAATTTTGGGTGCATCTTCTTGCTGTTGTTCCGATGGGTAATAGTTTTTGAGCAGGGTAATAACGCTTTTGGCGCCCTCTACCAGTTTGGCGGGATTGGTGCGCAGGTCAAAATGGTTTTCCATATAAGCCATTTTGCCGTGGTAGCCTTTATTGAGCCATTGCTCCAGCCGCCTGGCATCTTCATCCAGGAACCGCGCCTCCGATATACCGCAATAATCAAACCCCGACGCCAGGGCCAGGTCTTTCACGGTTTTACTGCGTTGCTCCAAAAGGTTATACACGATGCAAAGGTACCATCTGCACTGCAATAAGCAGAAATTGGGATGAGGTATTTTGATGTAAAACCTTATTATACTGTAGAATAAATTTAGATAAATAATAATTGGTATATATCTGGCCGGAATTTATTAATTTTAAATAAATCTGTAAACGCCCCCCTAACCACAACCGCCATGATCTTGAATTGCGCCACCGGATGGGTGCCTGATTTTCCTGACTTCAGGGATTTCACGATCAAAACCACTGCCATTAAGGATAAGTGGAAGAAACCCGGTATCCAGAAAGAGAGTATCAAAGGTATGCTGGAACATGCGGGCGTTATTCAGGCTATTGGCAAGGCCCGTGTTGCGTTGCCCAAAAAAGTGGATCTGCGGGAGTTTTGCAGTCCTGTAGATCACCAGGGAAACCTGAACAGCTGCACAGCGCATGCCGCGGCAGGCTTATTGGAGTATTTTGAACGCAGGGCGTTTGGCAAATTTACCAAGCCAAGCCGCCTGTTTATTTACAAAACTACCCGTAACCTGCTGCGGTGGAAGGGCGACCAGGGCGCAGTAGTGCGCAGCACCATGGGTGCTATGGCTTTGTTTGGCGTGCCACCGGAAGAGTACTGGCCTTATGTACAAACCCGTTTTGACCAGGAGCCACCTGCTTTTTGCTACAGCTTTGCGCAGAACTACCAGGCATTGAATTATTACCGCATAGACCGCGATAACACCGGAAAGATTGAGGAGAAAGAGCTATTGCACCGCATCAAGATCAATCTGAAAGCCGGGCTACCGCAGATGTTTGGTTTCTCGGTATTCGAATCCATCATGCAGGCCGAGAACAAAAATACCATGGGGCGCATTCCTTACCCCTCAGATAAGGAAAGTAACCCCGAAGGCCCTGCCGTGCTGGCGGTGGGCTACGATGATAACATGAAAATCCGCAACACATTAAGGAACGGTAAAGAAACCATTGGTGCATTGCTCATTAGAAATTCATGGGGGCCGGAGTGGGGCGAAGAAGGGTATGGCTGGCTGCCATATGAATATATCTTAAAAGGTATGACCGCAGATTGGTGGTGTCTGTTAAAAAACGAGTGGATAGACACTGAGCAGTTCCAGTTCTGATACTAGTATGTCCGATTGGAATATTGAGAACCATTACTTTAGCCTTTGAATAACCTATAACCATTCAAATCTTCAGTTATGAAAAACACTGGAACTCCCCGTTCTTATATGCTTGCAGTGGGTCTGAACCATGTAGATCCCGAACACTATGCCGGTTGGGATGGGCGGCTCAATGTATGCGAAGCCGATGCCAGGGCTGTGGCAGGAATAGCCAAAAACCTCAACTTTGATAAAATAACCCTGCTGCTTTCTGTAAAAGCCCGCCTAAGAACCGTGCTGCACGAAATTGATGTAGCTACCCGCGAGCTGAAAGCCGGCGATATTTTTATCATTTACTACTCTGGTCATGGCGGCAACGATATTCCCGATCAGAACAAAGACGAAAAGGCCGAACTGGCCGATGAGATTGATAATTATGATGAAAGCTGGTGTCTTTATGACGGACAGCTGATAGATGATATTTTGCTCGATCGCTGGCACCGTTTCCGCGCAGGGGTGCGCATCTGGGTGGTCTCCGACAGTTGTTTCAGCGGCGACATTATTAAAATGCGCAATGGGCAGCTGGAGAAAAGCAGTTTCGACGATGCACCCCTCAAGCGTATACCACCCCAGATAGGCCGCAAAACTTATCTGCAACACAAAGCCTTTTACAAAACCTTTAATGCCGAAGCGCTTAAACCCAAAGGCCGCCGCAAAATAGACCTTAATGTCAATACCATTAAAGCCTCGGTGCGCTTGCTCAGCAGCTCGCAGGAGTTTCAACCTTCTATGGCAGAGACCCGCGCCTTTCCGGAGAACAGCCTGTTTACAGCCGTGCTCATGAAAAGCTGGAACAAAGGCAAGTTTAAAGGCAACTACGCACAGTTTGTAAAAAAGGTAAAAAGCCAGATGCCTATTGAGCAAATGCCTAACCATTTTACTATTGGCAAAAACAATACGCTCTTCGACAGCCAGCGCCCCTTTACGATTTAACCCACCAATAACCATATGAACAAAGGAAACCACATCGAGGTTATGCTCAGCATGCCCACGGCATTGAAGGGCAAACCCGCCGATGCCGATCAGTTGTATAAGCAACTGAAAAGTGCAGGCATTGAATGCGATATAGAAATGTTGCCAACGCCCGGCAGCGGCCCGTTGAAGGGAAAGGCCGCCGCGCCAAACGGAAACTTATTGGTCAAAACCAAGATCAGAGAAGGAGAACTCAGCGCCTGGGATGCCTCTCATGTGGTGCAGGGCCAGGTAAAAGCACAGGTATACGCAGAGCCGGATATCTGGCAATCGTACCAGTTTGACGGCAGCAAGCAGCAAAGCCTCAAATCTTTTGGCAGCAACACGCCACCGGCCTGCAACCAGCAAAACGATTTTGATCCCGATTGGATGCCGCACCAGAATAAGGTTTGGCACCTGGACGATGCTTTTTCGCAACTGGCTTCGGCCCGCAATATGGTCATGCAACTCAACAACGATATTATCCGCATCGGGCATATCGATACCGGCTACGATCCCGATAACCATGCCACCCGTCCGCCCAATCTTAACCTCAAGCTGCAACGCAATTTTGTAGACGACGAAAGCAATGCCGATGCCAGCGACCGCAACAGTGGCGGACTCGCCAACCAGCCCCGGCATGGTACCGGCACCATGGGCATACTGGCTGGTAATAAGGTAAACCTGCCTATGGCTTCGTTCAACGATTTTCTGGGTGGTGCGCCCTTTGCCGATATTGTGCCGTTGCGCATTTCCAAAACCGTAATTCTTTTTAAGACCAGCGCTTTTTATAAAGCCCTGCAATACCTTACCAATATGCATCTTAACGGAACGCCTGTGCATGTGGTAAGTATGAGTATGGGTGGCCTGGCCTCGCAAATGTGGGCCGATGCCGTGAATGCGGCTTACGAAGCAGGCATCTTTATTACAACCGCTGCCGGCAATAATTTTGGTGGCATTACACCTACGCACCTCGTGTATCCGGCTCGCTTTGGCAGGGTGGTAGCGGCTTGCGGCGCCACTTATGATTTTGCACCATACCGGCTCAAGCAAAATAAACTCAATGAAATGCAGGGCAATTACGGCCCGCGTAAACTAATGGGCACCGCATTGGCCGCCTTTACACCCAATACGCCCTGGGCGCGCATGGGTTGCAAAAACACCGTATCGTTTGATGGTGCGGGCACTTCCTCTGCCACGCCGCAAATAGCCGCTGCTGCAGCCATTTACTGGAAAAAATATAAGAAAGAACTCGACCGTTTGCCCTGGGGTTACCTGCGGGTAGAGGCCGTGCGCAATGCCTTGTTCCGGTCTGCGCTGGGCAAATTGCAAAAAGGCTGGGATGGCGATGTGCTCGACTATTTTGGCAAAGGCATTGTGCAGGCCAAAAACGCGCTCGATGTGCCTGTTGCGGCCAATATGCCCATTACCCCTGCCGATTCGGTGAGTTTTCCATTATTGAATGTGTTGTTCAAAGCCGGTCCTCCTGTAGCGGGTATGGATCAGTCGCGCAAAAAAATGATTGAGGTAGAGCTGGCACAACTGGTGCAGCAACACATCTACCTGCAAGAGTTACTGAAAGATGAAACCAAATCGTTTTACCAGATCAGCAAAACCGCGCGCAAAGCATTTATAGGCTATGTGCTTAGTCTGCCGCAGGCTTCGGAGATCCTGAAAAAATACCTGAAAGAGCAATATACTTTGCTGGTGAAATAGGGTATAGATGCGTTTTCTTGTTTAGAAAAGGTTTTTTTAATACAATGTTTTTAATATTTAAAATGTTGTATTAAATTCAACAATTTTTTTGACATGAGATCATGTTTATTGCTTTTTATAGCTAAGCTCACTTTATTGGTAACCATAGGTGTGCCCAATGCCCATGCGCAGGAAATACCCGAATTCAAATGGGGGAACATCAACAAGTCGGATTTTGAGATCACGACTTTTAAAGGTGCGGCAGTGCCGGCTATCATCTTGCTGGACGAGGGTAAGGCAGAGTGCACTTTTGATCCCGATGCTTTTAAACCGATCGAACTAAGCAAAAAATTTCATCGCCGCATTAAGATCAACAGCGAAGAAGGCTTAGATGCGGCCAATTTATCGATACTGCTGTTTAAGGGAGAGTCCGAATCAGAGTCGCTGAGCGGTTTTAAAGCCGTTTGCTACAACCTCGAAGGCTTTACCATAGCAGAAAAGAAACTCGAGAAAGAAGATATTCTCACCGAAGCCTACGGCGATTTCCTGGTTCGTAAAAAAATAAACATTCCGGGCGTAAAGGTCGGGTCTATACTTGAGTTCAGCTATGAGCTCAACTCTTATTCCATGTCCAATATGGAAGAATGGGCATTCCAATCGGAGTACCCGGTGCTGTGGAGCAAATACACTATGGTAATGCCCAATGTTTTTGAGTTTATGTCGGTGATGCAAGGCTCAAACCCATTGTATGCCCGCAAGGCACAAACGGTTGCCAATACGTATAAAATTCGCGGCAAAATGACCGGCAGCAGCGAAATGCGAACCTGGGTAATGAAAGATGTGCCGGCGCTTAAAGAAGAAATATTCAGCAATGCCGGTGTAAACCTGGCGGCAGGCATCTCTTTTCAGCTGGCGGCTATTAACTTTCCTGATAAACGCGAACTGATTTTACCTACCTGGATCAAATACGGAAATGAATTGCGCGCCTCCACCGCTTACCTCGGAGCCGTAAGTGTAAAGAATAAAGCTGTAGAGACTAAGGTTAAAGAACTTATTGCCGGCGTGGCCGATACTGCTGAGCGCGCGCATAAGATCTATTATTTTGTCCGCGACCGTTACAAATGTGCATCCGATAAAAGTATTTATTGCAAAAGAACACTCGACGAAGTGCTGGCTACAACAGAAGCTACCTCCGCAGAGATTAACCTGCTGCTTACCAAAATGCTCAAGAGCGCGGGTATAACCGCCAATCCTGTATTGCTGAGCCTGCAAGGTCGTAAGCCGTTTATCTCAGAATACCCGGTACGGTCCAGGATCAACTATATGGTGGTGCAAACCGAGGTGGAGGGTAAGCGCTGCTACCTCGATGCCAGTCATGGCAAGTTGGGCTTTGGCCTGTTGCCCCATAAAGTGTACCATGGCCAGGCTAGAATTGTTAATGGCGCTATGGAAGAAGTATTCTTTAATCCCGAAGCAAATAAAGAAAGCGAAGTCGTATTGTTCGATCTTAAAATGGAACCGGATGCCAACCTTTCGGGTTCGTTGCGCTGCAAGCTCGGTAATAATGCTTCGCTGGAAATGAGAAATACATTGCAGCAAGAGGGAAAACCGGTGGTGCTTAAGAAAATGTTTAATGACCGCCGCGATGATTTTATTGTAGATGGACTGGCTTTCGTAAAAGAGAATGAAACAGAAGCGCCATTGGAGATTGAAGGCAAGATTACCTACCGCACCGAAAAGAACAATAACCTCGTTTACCTGAACCTTTTTACGCTGGCCGATTTTAAAGAGAATCCGTTTACCGCGCCTGTTCGCGAAAATCCTGTAGAATTTGGCTTCTCTCATGAGATGATGTACATGATCAATATCGAAATTCCTGAGAATTACGAAGTAGATGAGTTGCCCGGCAACAGTACCATTAAGCTGAACGAGAATGCCGGTTTCTTTTCCTGCAAGGCCGCGCAGGAGGGCAATAAGTTGCAGGTAAAAACTTCTTTTAAGCTCAATAAATGTTCTTACACCATCGAAGAATACAGCGAGTTAAAAGCGTTTTTCTCACTGGTGGCTGAGCGCTACTCCAGCCCTATTGTATTAAAGAAGAAAAGCTGATTGTTGTTCCAAAAAGGTGGATAATGCCCGTAAACCCGTGCAAATAATCAGATTTTTTTACAAATAATAAATAAACCGCGACAGATATGAACTGTTTAACGCAGTATATTATCTTCGCGGTTTTGTTGTTGTATGAAGTATTTTAAAAGTCTATTTGTTTTGTTTTTCTGTTTCGTAGTTCACCCTGGATACGCGCAAAACAAGGAGATACCCGAGTTTGAATTTGGTAAGGTCGATAAATCGGAGTTTGAGATCAATTCGTTTAATGGGATTGCAGAGCCGGTCATCGTGCTCTTTGATGAGAAGGTTTGTAATACTGTTGACGAATCGATGAAAAGGCACTGTAGAATTAAAGTGGTAACTGAAGAAGGTGTTACTGCCGGTAATGTTACGATAAGGATAAGTAAATCAGAAAAGCTGGATAGTTTTAAAGCGATTTGCTATAACCTTGAGAACGGGGAAATTGTGAAGAAGGAGATCAGTACGCTGGATATTCTGACAGAAGAGGATGGCAAATACCGTCAAAATAAAAAGATTCAATTCCCGGTGTTAAAGCTGGTTCTATTATCGAATACAAGTATATAGCTACTGATAGTCGCTATAGTGAGGAGGTTTGGTATTTCCAGCAAATGTCTCCGGTTTTATGGAGCAAGTACACGATTATGACAAGGGGTTATGCTTCGGTAATTTCTGTTTTAGACGGTGTAAAACCATTATACGCAAGAAAAAACGGAAGCGGTAAGGGATGGTCAGAAACCGTTGTGATGAAAGATATACCCGGTTACCAGCCTGAGATCTACAGCAATGTAACAGAGAAGAATTTATCGAAGATTACCTATTTCATAGAACACCCTTCGAATTGGACTAAAGTTCGTGCCGATATGGCCTGGTTAAAGGTGTTGCCAGTGGTTCCGAAAGAAAAAAATAACTGGGCTAATGTTAAGGTAAAGACATTGGTCGATGGTGTTACGGATAGTTTTGAACGGGCTTATGTTATTTACAAGTATGTACGTGACCGGTACACCTCATTAGGAGCCGGCAGTTACGTGCCTAATCTGCCTTTGGAAATGTTGATGGAAAAAACAAAGGCTAATGTGGCTGGCATTAATTTGTTGATGGCGCAGCTATTAGTGTCTGCCGGTATGCAGGCCGAACCTGTAATCATGAGTTACCGCGGGGAGACACCATTTGTGTTAGAATATCCAATCGAGGCTGCTATGAATTATTTAATTGTGCGGTGCAAGGTTGGAGAAGAAGTGTATTTTCTGGATGCCAGTCAAAAGAAAGCAGCTTTTGGTTGGTTGCATCCTGATTTGTATTATGGAAAGGCCCGTGTCATAAACGACTCTTTAGAAACGCTTGCCTTTTACCCCGAATACAGAGAAGAGCGCAGTGTGCTTTATTCGGAACTGGTAATGGATGAAACGCAAGCGGTTAGCGGAGATTTGAAATGGCAATTTGGAAGTACGCTCTCTGTTGCAATCCGTAACAGGCTGGGTAAAGACAGTATGTCGAAAATATTAAATAAGGCATTTAAAAAAGAAGATTGGGACAAGGATGGAAATTATCAGCTGGATAGCCTGCGGTTTGTGAATGAAAATGATTACGAAGTGCCTTTACAATTGGAAGGGAAGTTTAACATCAAACCGGAAGTAAAGCAGGATATGGTTTACCTTGATGTTTTTGGATTGATACGCTTGTATCAGAATCCGTTTACTGCGCCTACCCGTACCAATGCTATAGAGTTTGATGCTGCCAAAGATATAGTCTTTGTGATGAGCCTGGAGTTGCCTGGCAATTGTGAGGTAGAGGAGCTACCCGAAAACGCGGAGTTTTCATTGCCTGGAGACGGTGGTTCTTTTTCGGTGAAGGTTTTACAGCAGGGGACTACTATACAGGTGAGAACATCATTTAAACTGAAAGATTGTTACTACCTGGCAGATAAGTATCCGGAAGTGAAAACATTTTTTGATCAGATGGCAAAAACATATTCTAATCCTATTGTTCTTAAGAAAAAGAGTTCATGAAAAAATTGCTATTAGCAGCTGCGGCCATGATTGTGGCTTTTGCTGCGCAGGCCAAAAAAGATAAGCAATGGAATTGTACTGCCATTGCAGATAGTCTTAAGAAAGATGCGCACGCGGTAATCCGCAGCAAAGATGTGACGGTAAAGGTGGTGGGGCCGGATCAGTTGTTGCTAACCAATTATATGGTTGTTACAATACTGGATAAGGAAGGCGTTGCCGCAGGAGGAATGAGTGTAGAGAGTGATAAGATTATACAATTGCTCGATTACCAGGGTGTGTTGTATGATAGTACAGGAGCCGTGATAAGAAAAACCACCAAAGATGAATGGGTATCGGTACCCTCAAGTCCCGAAAGTTATGCCTATTCCGAAATGGTTGAAAAAAGGCACTACTTTAACCCGGTTACTTTTCCTTATACCGTAGCATACACCGTTACGCAAAAGATACATTCTGCTTTTTACCTGCCCGATTTTGCTACGCTTTCCAAATCGGGTGTAAGTCTCGAACAGGCTTCGTATACACTGGATTGCCCTGTTGACTGGCCTTTTACTTCGTATTTATGGCAGGTTGCAGCGCCCACTGTTAAAGAAGATGCAGGCCGCAAGACATATGCCTGGCTTATAACGGGGCTAAAACCTATGTACAAGCAATCGGGTGCGCTGGCTGTTTCCGACCGCGCTCCTCATCTGATACTTTCTCCCGGGCAATTCGAAATGGGAGGCGTTACAGGAGACATGACTTCCTGGAAAGCGTATGGCACTTTTTATGCCCTGCTCAATAAAGGCCGTGATGTACTGCCTGCTCCTAAAGCAGCGGAAGTAAAACAGATTGCCGCTGGTTGTAAAGATACCCTGGAGATGATTACCCGTTTGTATCAAAACCTGCAACGCAATAACCGGTATGTAAATGTAATGCTGGGTATTGGCGGCTTCCAGACGCACGACGCGGCATATGTGGCCGAAAAGAATTTTGGCGATTGTAAAGCGCTTACCAATTATATGAAAGCCATGCTGGGATCTATTGGCATTCCCTCATATTATGTTTTGGCTTATGCCGGCGAAGATGGCAACCTCGAGACCATGGCAGATTTTTCCAATTCCAGTTTTAACCATGTTTTATTAGGCATACCGCGCTTCAAAGATACTTTATACCTGGAGTGTACCTCGCCGCTCGATCCGGTTGGGTATGTATCGCTGTTTACACAAAACAGGAATGTGCTTTGGGTAAGTGAAGCCGGTGGCGCTCTTCGGCGAACGCCTGCCCACCAAGCGGCCAATAACACAGCTGCTTCTTACTGCCTGCTCGATCTTACCAGTGGCGTGCCCAATGAGGCCGTTTGCCGCAGCCAGCTTAAAGGTTTTTTTGCAGAGCCGTGGTTGGGCATGAATATGAAAACCAACCAGAACGATCTGGTGGCCCTTTGGAACCCGTTACACGAATCTTTGCGTGGCAATAAGCTGTCTTTTACAAATGGTTCAGATAAAATACCTTCGGTAGCGATTGAAGCTGCCATTAACCCATCTACACTGGCACAGGTTACTGCAAAGCGGATTATGGTAAGCGCTACCGGGCTTTCTTCCTATCCTGGCCTTTTGCCGGAAACAGACAAGCCGCTGCTCGATCTCAATTTTACGCGCACTTATACGATGAGCGATACGCTGGATTTGGTTATTCCCGATGGTTATACACTCGAATACCTGCCCACCGATATTAAACACACCGCCCCGGTGGGACAATACAGCCTGGGTTTCATAAAAAACGACAATCACCTGCTTATGGTGCGGAATTATACCCGCTACCAGGGACAGTTTAAAGCACCGGTCTATAAAGAATGGTCCGATTTTATACTGGCCATATCCAAAGCCGACAAAACCAAAGCGGTGCTGGTTAAGAAATCAGGCTCTTAAACGTACATTTCGTCAGTCGGAGATTGATTTTCAAGACATTATTGCAGATGGAACGGCTGTTGTGTGACAAATATTCATAAAGTGTGATCTGGTTTAGAATTTGCTGTTGCTGTTCTAAACCCTAAATACACTAACTATGAATATGAACAACTTCACCATTAAATCGCAGGAGGCTTTGCAGGCAGCACAGCAGCTTGCGTTTAATGCGAACAACCCCAATATTGAAACCAATCACCTGCTTAAAGCATTGCTGGAAATGGAAGACAGTCCCGTTTCCTTTTTGCTGAAAAAGAATAATGTAAACGTAGCTTTCCTTACCACTAAACTGGACGAGAGCATCGCCCGCCTGCCCAAAATGTCGGGTGGCGATCCCGCACAATCCGTTAGCCGCGATCTCAACAATGTATTGCTGCGGGCCAGCGGTACCCTTAAAGATTTTGGCGACGAATTTGTGAGCCTGGAGCACCTTTTATTGGCGGTGCTCAACAGCAATGACGAAACCTCTAAACTGTTGAAAGACGCCGGGCTTACCGAAGGCGGTCTTAAAAGCGCTATCCGCGAAATCCGCAAAGGCGATACCGTTAAGAGCCAATCCTCTGAAACGAACTACAACAGCTTACAGAAATATGCCAAGAACCTGAATGAGATGGCCCAGGCCAATAAGCTCGATCCGGTTATTGGTCGTGATGAAGAAATACGCAGAACGCTGCACATCCTCAGCCGCCGTTCCAAAAACAATCCCATCCTGGTGGGTGAGCCTGGTGTGGGTAAAACCGCCATCGTAGAAGGACTCGCGCACCGTATTATCAATGGCGATGTGCCCGAAAACCTGAAAAGCAAAATCATCTACGCCCTCGATATGGGCCAGCTGATTGCTGGTGCCAAGTACAAAGGTGAGTTTGAAGAGCGTTTGAAAGGAGTGGTAAAAGAAGTAAGCACCAGCGAAGGCGAGATCATTCTCTTTATTGATGAGATTCACACGCTCGTGGGCGCAGGCGGTGGCGATGGCGCTATGGATGCTGCCAACATTCTTAAACCGGCATTGGCCCGTGGCGAACTCCGTGCTATTGGTGCAACTACGCTGAACGAATACCAGAAGTATTTTGAAAAAGATAAAGCGCTCGAGCGCCGTTTCCAGAAGGTAATGGTTAATGAGCCTAGCGAAGAAGATGCCATCAGCATTCTGCGTGGGTTAAAGGATCGTTACGAATCGCACCACCAGGTACGCATCAAAGACGAAGCCATTATTGCAGCGGTAGAATTATCGAGCCGTTACATTACCGATCGTTTCCTGCCCGATAAAGCCATTGACCTGATCGATGAAAGTGCAGCCAAACTGAAGCTGGAAATGAATTCCATGCCGGAGGAGCTGGACGATCTGGATCGCCGCCTGCGTCAACTGGAAATTGAGCGCGAAGCCATTAAACGCGAAAACGACGAAACCAAACTGGCCGATCTCAACAAAGCGATAGCCGAACTGAGCGAGCAGCGCAACAGCTTCCGTGCCCGTTGGAAACAGGAAAAAGAAGTAGTAGATAAAATACAGCAAGCCAAAGCCAGCATCGAAACCCTGAAGCAGGAAGCCGAAAAAGCCGAGCGTGAGGGCGATTATGGCAGGGTAGCTGAGATACGCTATGGTAAGGTAAAAGAGCAGGAAGATCTGGTTACAGAATATACTGTAGAGCTGGAATCCCTGTCGCTGAACCACAAGCGTATGCTTAAAGAAGAAGTAGACGCAGAGGATATTGCAGAGAATGTAGCCAAAGCCACCGGCATTCCCGTTACCCGCATGATGCAGAGTGAACGGGAAAAATTACTGAACCTCGAAGATGAACTGCATAAAAGAGTAATTGGCCAGGATGAAGCCATCACCGCTGTAGCCGATGCTATTCGCCGCAGCCGTGCCGGGTTGCAGGATGCCAAAAAACCAATTGGTTCCTTCATTTTCCTGGGCACAACCGGGGTAGGTAAAACCGAGCTGGCCAAAGCGCTGGCAGAGTTCCTCTTCGATGATGAGAGCATGCTTACCCGTATAGATATGAGTGAGTACCAGGAAAAACACAGTGTAAGCCGCCTGGTGGGCGCGCCTCCGGGTTATGTGGGTTATGATGAAGGTGGGCAACTTACCGAAGCTGTACGTCGCAAACCATACAGTGTAGTACTACTCGATGAAATTGAGAAAGCGCACCCCGATGTTTGGAACATTTTGTTGCAGGTGTTGGATGATGGCCGCCTTACCGATAACAAAGGCCGGGTGGTGAATTTTAAAAATACCATCATTATCATGACAAGTAATATGGGTAGCCATATTATCCAGGAAAACTTTGAAGAGGTGAACGAGAAAAACCTCGATCAGGTGATGGATGCAACCCGTGAGCAAGTCATGGAATTGCTGAAACAAACGATCCGTCCCGAGTTCCTGAACCGGGTAGATGAGGTGATCATGTTCCACCCGCTGCTCAAAAAGGACATCAAAGGCATCATCGCCATCCAGCTCAATCACCTCAAAGATATGCTGGCGAGCCAGGGCATCAGCCTCGAGTTTTCAGACTATGCGCTCGATTACCTGGCCGAGAACGGGTACGATCCGCAGTTTGGCGCCCGTCCGTTGAAAAGGCTTATTCAGAAAGACATCATTAACCTGCTCAGTAAAAAAATCATTGCAGGCGATATAGATAAATCCAAACCCGTACTCATCGATGTATTCGATGGTGTAGTAGCGGTGCGGAATGCATAAATCCGTCAAGGTTTATTGTTTACAGTGCAAATGCTCCTGGTTCTCCCCGGGGGCATTTTGCATTAAACCTGTCAGGTGCGGAGGTGAATAGTGAATAGTGGCCTTCGACAGTGCCTGTCCCGCCAATGCGGGGCTCAGGCACCTGAATGGTGAATGGTGAATAGTGAATAGTGAATAGGCGCGAGTAAAAACCATCATTTAGCCCCCTGATCTTATCGAAGTTGCCAAAGGGAGGTCCCTGAGCTTGTCGAAGGGCCGACGCGAACAATCCGATTTAGGCAAACCAACTTACGAACATTCCCGCTGTGCCGCTGCGAGAAGACATCTCCCGCAAATTCGTCTATTGGGATTTGCTTTGATTAAAGGCTCAGGCAGCGACACCACTCCAAGGGAGGTCCCTGAGCCTGTCGAAGGGCCGACATGAAGAGTCCCGATTTAGGCAAACCAACTTACGAACATTCCCGCTGTGCCGCTGCGAGAAGACATCTCCAGCAGATTCGTCCATTGGGATTTACTTTGATTAAAGGCTCAGGCAGCGGCACCATCCATAGGGAGGTCCCTGAGCCTGTCGAAGGGCCGACATGAACAATCTCCCGCTGTCTGTCCAGCTCCTGGCAGGAGCTCCGCACCCCGTAGTGACGGGCCAAGCTCTGACAGGTCCTTCGCGGGTCTCATTGTGCCGTTGTGTGCAACAATTTCCCGTGGAACCACCAATCAACCATTGTCAAATCAACGATCGTATTGTACCTTTGCGCCCCCGTTTGCAAAAAAGTACAGCGTTTTCCCCTCCTTTTTCCGGATCAGGATTGTCTGATATTTAACCTGGCAGATATGCGCCGTTAATACGCATACTTGACTTTTGCATTCTAAAGCTTTATATTTAGTGACTTGTACAATTACCGAAGCCTATGCCAACTGAACGTTACCTTACTTTAAAAGAACAATATGAAACCTTAACCGAAGAGACAGACAAAATCGATTGTCTGATCGAGATCGTGCATGAGTTAAGGACATACGATGTAGAAGAGTCGTTCCGGCTTAGTGAAGAGATTATAGAACGTTCCCGCGCCATTCAGTACCAGTTGGGCGAAGGTCGTGGTTACAACCACAAAGGCGCCTGCTACTGGCTCCAGGGCGAGTATGAGCTGGGGCTTGAGGAGTTGGGCAAAGCCATGGATATAGCCTCGCATATTGGCAATATAGCCCTGCGTGCCAGGGTTATGAACAACTACGGCAACATTTACCGCGAATTGGGCGATCTCGGTGCTGCGTTAAAAAACTATACCGATGCGCTTGATATTAACGAGCGCCGGGGCGATGAAGTAACACAGGCTGTAAACCTCAGCAATATCTCCGTCATTCTTTATGATCTGTACGATTATGAAAATGCTTTTAGCTACGCCATGCGCAGCCGCGATATTTTTGAAAAACACAGCGATATAGCCCGCCTCATTAATGTAAACCAGGTGCTGGGCAATATCTACTTTAAGAAAGAAGAATACCGCAACGCACTTACTTACTATTCCAAAAGCCTCGAACTCTCCCGTGCAGAAACGGTAGGCAGTATGCTGGCCAATTCCGGCGTGGGCAAAGTGTATTACCGCCTGGGCGATCGCGACAATGCCTTTAAACACCTGGCCACCGCCAAATTGCTGGCCGATGACCTGGGCAATGTAGAAGGGCAGATCATAAGCCTGTATTATATGGGCTTGCTGTATAAAGACGAAGGCAATTTTAAAAAGACCTTCGACTACCTGCACAAAGTGTATGAGCTGGCACATGAATACCTGCGCAAGCACGATGAAATGAGTGTGCACGAAACCCTGGCACAGGTCTATGAAGAAACCGGCGATATTCCCAAGGCCTACCATCACCTCAAAGCCTACGGCAACCTTAAAGAAGAAATTTTTAAGCAAAATATTTATTACCGCTTCACCAACCTGCAAAACAAACACCAGGTAGAGATGATGCGGAAAGAAAAAGAAGTAGCCGAAGAAACGGCCAAACTCAAGCAACAGTTCATGGCCAATATGAGCCACGAAATACGCACGCCTATGAATGCCATTGTAGGTATGACGCGCTTGTTGCTGCAAAAAGATCCTAAAACCGAGCAGCGTAAATACCTCGATGCCATTAAGCAATCGGCCGATAACCTGCTGGTCATCATCAACGATATTCTGGATTTGTCTAAAATTGAAGCCGGCAAGATCCTGATCGAGAAAATCGATTTTTCACTTAAAGAAGTCGTGCATGGGGTGCGCGAGATGTTGCGCCTCAAAGCCGAAGAAAAGAAAGTGGAGCTGCGCTACATCATAGAATCGGGCGTGCCCGATGGTTTGGTGGGCGATCCTACCAGGCTCAACCAGATTTTATTAAACCTGGTGAGCAACGCGGTGAAGTTTACCGAAAAAGGTTCGGTGCACATCGTTATTCACCCGGTATCGGTAAACGAAGATAATGTAGTGGTTTCTTTTGATGTGCGCGATACAGGCATCGGTATTTCCGAAGACTATGTGCAGCGGGTGTTTGAGAGTTTTACCCAGGCCGGTACCGATGTAGCGCGCCGTTACGGGGGCACAGGGCTGGGGCTTACCATTAGCCAGCAGCTGGTGCAACTTATGGGCGGGGAGATAACTGTAACCAGCAAGCTTAATGAGGGTACTACCTTCTCTTTCTGGCTGCCTTTTGGCGTGTCGCATAGTGTAAGCCTCAATTCGGCTCCGTCTGAGTACAGTACCGAACTGATTGACAAACTGAGGGGTTTAAGGGTGCTGCTGGTAGAAGACAATGAATTCAACAGCATGCTGGCAGAAGATACGCTGCGCGATGTTATTCCCAACCTGGAGCTGGAGATTGCCCAAAATGGCAAGATTGCCGTAGAAAAAGTGCAGGAGCTGGATTTCGATGTAATTATAATGGATATTCAAATGCCC
>JAVBJN010000014.1:0-20550 GCA_031546985.1 Chitinophagaceae bacterium | reverse complement strand
GCCGATGGTACTTGGTCCGTGTGACCTGGGAGAGTAGGTAGGCGCCGTTTTTATTGCGAGCCCCGTACGAAAGTATGGGGCTTTTTTTTGTGCCTATACGGCTCGGTCAATGGTCAATCGTCAAAGGTGAGCCGTGAAAGGTGAAAGGGCGCGGGTTGCATTACCCGGTGTACCTCTCCTGGCTTGCTGCGCGCGTCGCGCGCAGCTTCGGTAAGTACCCACCCTCATTTTTAACCGTTGTCTGCTCACTTCTGACTCACTTTGGACACCAAATCAGCGATCGCAGATCGTACTTCGGAGGTTTCTTTTCACGTCTGACGTTTCACCTCTCACTTTAGATCAGCGATCGAACTTCAGAGATCGGAGATCGAAAGATCCTTTGCACTGTAAACAAAAAAGGCCACCTAAAAAGGCGGCCGATTTGACTAATCGTGGCTGTTGTTTGTATTAAGCGATGTCGATGCTTTTGGCGGTTACTGTTTTCTCTGCTTTTTTAGGCAGGGTTACTTTCAGTATACCGTTTTCATATTTGGCATCAATATTTTCAGAATCAATGCTGTCGTGCAGGGTGAAACTGCGTTTGAAGGTTTTAAGACTAAATTCTTTGCGCAGCATTTTACCTTCTGTTTGCTGGGTCTCAGTTTTCTTTTCGTAGCTAACGGTGAGCTGGTTTTTCTCTACGTTAATCTTGAAATCTGCTTTATCTGCACCTGGTGCCATTACCTCCACTGCATAACCTTTATCGGTTTCGTGAATGTTAATGGGTGGAAGGTAACCGGTATCAAATTTTGGCAACTCTTCGCCAAAGAAACCTTTAAGGCTGGTGCTGAATAAATCTTCCCACAGGTTAGCGGCTTGTTTTCTGCTTAATTGATTGTTGTAATGCATGATTATTGGTTTTTAATTTTTTAATCGTTTTGTAAAAGCACTAGATCAAATCCAATACCATTGCTGTTTTTCTTCCTTTTTGTCTGAAAATGTTCAAACAAGACCGACATTATTGCAGTTTTAGATCATTTTAAAGGTCATTGTGTCATAAAATGTTGTTTTTTATTGATTTTATTGCGCTGTTTCTGCTATAACCTGTACTTTTGCCGCGCTAAGGTTTTTACCAGTAATGGTGAAATTAAAAGGGAACCGGGTGTAAATCCCGGACATTACCCGATGCTGTAAGCTCCTTAATAGTTTTTACCACAAGCCACTGTTGCACAACGGGAAGGCGGCTAAAAATGGAGTAAGTCAGAAGACCTGCCTGCGCAAACTTATCAGTGGCTTTCGGGAATAAAAGCCGGGATAGGAGTGCCGTAACCATTGCGCTGCTTCTTATTTCGAATCCTTCTGCCGCTGAGTCCTGTTTCAACAATTTTTTAAGTAAGCATATGAAACATTTTAGACTCGCTTTAGTGGCTGCTGCCGCTTTCTTCTTTTCTTCAAACGCGCAGGCGCAAACTGTGAGTGATTTTGAAAACCTCACTTTATCCAAGTCCGATACTTTTTACATGAATACGCAAGATCCGAATCATGTAGACAACGGTTTTACCAATGGTAATGCGCATTTTCAATATTACTGGGATACCGCATGGGGCGGATTGTGGGATCATGGTTTTGCGTACTCTAACATGACCGATAGCGTAACGAGTGGTTATACCAATATGTACTCCGCAAAAGCGGCCAAAGGCTACAATGGTTCTTCCAATTATACCATTGGTTGGATATCTTCTTATGGCTCCAGTGCCAACAGAATAAACCTGACTGGTGCTGCTGCTGGTAAAATGGTAAAAGGATTTTACCTCACCAATACAACCTATGCCTTTAACAGTATGCGTGACGGCGATGGTTATGCCAAAAAATTTGGCGATACCACAGGAACAGGAACCGGTGCAACCATTGCACAGGGCGCTTACCCAGATTGGTTTAAGTTGACCGTAAAAGGCTGGTACAATGGTGCGTTGAAATCAAACACCGTAGATTTTTACCTGGCCGATTTTCGTTTTGCCAACAATGCGCAGGATTATATTCTGAAAGACTGGACCTGGGTAAACCTGGAAAGTCTGGGCAATGTAGACAGCCTGGAGTTTGAACTGTCTTCCAGCGATATGTCGGGCGGCGGTATGGCTACGCCTGCTTATTTTGCAATGGATAACTTTACAACTGCCGATGTAGCTTTGGGTGTAAACAACTTGAGCAACCTGCCTCAGTTTATTGAAGTATATCCTAACCCGGCTGTAAGCAACCTGCAGATTAATACTGCCAGCCTGAAAGGAAACAATGTAGAACTGACCCTGGCCGATGTAGCCGGAAAAGTTGTGTTGAAAGAAACCTTTACTGCTGCCGATAATAAAGTGCTGGATATGGCACAACTGAACACAGGTTTGTACCTGCTGGAAGTAAAAACCGGAACTCAGCGTTACGTAGCTAAAATTGTAAAACAATAATGAAATTTGCATCAATCACCAGCATGTTGTCCATGGTTGCCTGTGCAGCCATGGCACAATATGCGCCTCAGGCCGGTGTAGCCGGCAGCATGGCTATCGATAAAAACAGTCCTGCCATTAAAGCCTGGGCTACAGGTTGTGTAGTAACCCGTGGCGCGATGGATATAGCCAATCCCGCTGCAGGCGTGGCCTCTGCAGGAACCGATGCGGCGGCAACAGGTGCTGTAGACAACAGTATTGTGAGCCTGGGCGATAGTGGGGTAGCGGTATTAACTTTTGCATCGCCCATTCGTAATGAAGCGGGTGCCGACTTTGCCATATTTGAAAATGGTTTTGCCGATCCGCAAAATCCCGAACTGGCTTTCCTGGAACTGGCTTTTGTTGAAGTAAGTTCCGATGGGGTAAACTATTTCCGTTTTCCCGCAGCTTGCGAAGCCGATACAACGGTACAAATAGGTAACACCGATTACTCCAACGCCCGCCAGTTCAACAACCTGGCTGGTAAGTACAAGTCTAATTTTGGTACACCTTTCGACCTGGAAGAGTTGAAAAACACGCAAGGACTCGATGTAAATAACGTTACCCATATCCGTTTGGTAGATGCGATTGGCACCATGAGCGACGTACATGCCCAGCGCGATAAAGATGGCCGCAAGATCAACGATCCGTATCCTACACCATTTGCCAGCAGCGGGTTTGATCTCGATGCGGTTGGTGTAATGCATACCGATGTGGCCTCTGGCCTGCCAGCTTATGCTTTGCCCGCATCTATGCAATTGTATCCCAACCCTGCTACAACAATGGTTCGTTTCAGAACGGCGCAAACCACCCGTTTGGATATTTATGATGTAACCGGCCGCAACCTGCATTCGCAGGTGATGGAATCTGGCGATCATAGCATTGATGTGGCCCGCTGGACTGCCGGGTTATATACCGTTAAAGTAACGATAGAAGGGCAGGTGTATACCTGCAAACTGCAAAAGATATGATGCTGAACCGCTTTGTTCTGTTTCTGTTAATAACGATGAGTATGGGGGCTTGTGTTAAAGACAAGCCCTCCGGCTCTCATCCTACGAACCCTCCGGCCAACCGGAAGGGAGGTATTTATATTGTAAACGAAGGAAGCCTCGGTAACAATAATTCATCTTTATCTTATTTCGACCCTGCTACGCAACAGGCCTATGAAGATGTGTTTAAAGCCGCCAACAACCGCTCGCTGGGCGATGTGTTTCAAAGCATGACGCTTATAGATGGCAATTTCTGGCTGGCAATAAACAACTCCGACAAAATTGAAGTGATCGATACCGGCGATCTGAAGAGCCGCCATATCATTGCGTTGCAAAAACCGCGCTATATACTGCAGGTAAGCGCCGATAAAGCGTATGTAACTTCGTTGTTTAATCCCATCATTCATATTGTAAATACCAAAACATTCCAGGTAACAGGTAGCATCACCACCGATTATGCCAACACCGAAGACCTGGTAATGCTCAATGGTAAAGTGTATGTGAGCCAGTGGGATACCGCTGCCAATTTTGTGTATGAAATAAACCCGGGTACAGACCAGATAGAACGCCGCATTACCTTTAACGGCAGGGCTTCATCAGGCCTGGCGGTAGATAAAAACCATAAATTGTGGGTGATGGCCGGTAATGTAACGAAAGGTAAAACCGCTACGCTGAGCCGTATAGATCCGGTGAGTGGCACGGTAGAGCAGTCGTTTACCTTTGGCCCCAAAGAAGATCCTATCCGTTTACGGTTTAATGCCACCGGCGATTCTGTATACTGGATTGGGGTAGATTATTATGGTACCAATGCCTATAATGGTATTTACCGCATGCCTGTTACCGCTACACAGTTGCCAGCACAACCATTTATTACCGCGCAGCAGTTTCAGTATTTCTGGGGGCTGGATATAGATCCGGTAACCAACGATATTTATATTACCGATCCTAAAGGGTTTATACAAAAAGGGACAGTGCTGAAATACAATGCGGCAGGGCAATTGCTGGGCAATTTTGCAACCGGCACCGGCCCATCAGCCTGCTATTTTTTCTATCCGTAAGTTAGCCCAAGCTTATCTTTGATCCATGGGGCGTTTTACCATTTTCTTTATTGTATCTCCGGTGTTGTTGTCTCTGGCAGCATCGCAAAGTTATGCCCAGGATACCCTGAAGCAGGTAACGGTAAAGGATAAACGCGCCCTTACCCGCAACGAAAAACTGGAATCGCTTTCTGTAGGCGTTACACAAGAGCGGGTAGATTCGTTGCGTAAACAATTGTATGCGCAGCAATCATTGGCCAATCTGCTGATGCAGCAATCGGCAGTGTTTGTAAAGACTTATGGTGTAAATACACTTGCTACGGTATCGTTGCGGGGTGCAAGCGCTGCACAAACTGCTGTAATGTGGAACGGGTTTAACATCAACAATGCTGCTTTGGGCGTAACCGATCTGTCGCAGATGCAACTGAGTATGTTCGACGATATTCACATCCAACACAGTGCATCGGGCGCTATTCTGGGTAATGCTACCATTGGCGGGGCTTTGCTGCTCGATGACAATGCCCCTTCGTTTAAAAAATACCAGCAACTCAATGTATCGGGTGGTTATGGCAGCTGGCAGGCCATGCAGGGCGGGCTGCAATATGCATTGGGCACTAATATTTCGGAAACGAGAATTAAGTTTGCTTATGCCCAGGCTGCCAACGATTTTAAATACTTTAACCCCGATGTGCAGGAGTGGAAACGTCAGTCGCATGCGCAAACCAAAGGCTATAATATTTTATTGAGCCAGGCGCTAAAAGCCGGTAAGCGCGACCAGCTATCGTTTAAATACTGGATGCAGGACAATAACCGGGAACTGCCACCTTTGCTATCGCAAAAAACTTCGGAAGCAGTACAGCGTACAAAAAACATACGGGCTACACTGCAATGGCAGCATGATTTTAAAGCCTCGCAATTACAAGCTGCTGCTGCTTATTTTAATGAAAAGCTGTACTACGACGATGGCAGTATAAACCTGCACACCCTTTCTCCTGTACAAACAGGTGAGGCGTATGTGCAGTGGAAAAAGGAAACCGCACAACATTATGTGTTAGTGGGCACCGATAGCCGCTACAGCGTTTGGAATGGGGTAAACCAGGCAGAGCAGCGCCGCGTTGCGGGTTTTTTCCATTATCGTTTTACAACGGTAAATGAAAAGATAAAAGTGCTGGCTTCTGTGCGGGCAGAGAACTGGGCTACGAATTATACCGAAGTTTTGCCAGGTATTAACCTATCGTACAGCCCGGCTAAATGGATCAATGTATACGGCAACGTACAGAAAAGCCTGAGAATGCCTACGCTGGCAGAGTTATACACTTATCCCGGTGGTAATGCACAGTTGCGGCCCGAAAAGGGCTGGGGACAGGAAATTGGATTGAACTACAATGTGCCGCTTACAAAAGAACTGGTGTTGTCCGGCAATTGGAGCGTTTTTAACCGCAACATTCAGGACTGGATTGTTTGGTTTGGTGGCGCTGTATGGACGCCGCACAACATCTCTAAAGTGCACAGCCGTGGGTTGGAAACAACCAATAAACTTACCTGGAACCGCCACGAATGGATGGCCGAGCTGGGCTTGAATACTGCTTATATTCTTTCTACTACAGAAGAAAGTCTTATCCCTTATGACAACAGCATTGGCAAGCAAATTCCTTATGTGCCCAGGTATTCGGGGGTAGCTTCGCTTACGGTTGGTTACCGTTCTTTCCGGTTACTGTTTAGCCAGAGTTATACCGGTTACCGTTTTTATAATACCGATGAAACGGGTGCTATAGCACCTTATACAGTAGCCAATCTGCACCTGCTGTATGGTTTTAAAGTAGCTGGTAAGCCCTGGAAAATAATGGGGCAGATCAATAACCTTTTCAACGCTTCTTACGCTGTAATGTACGACAGGCCTATGCCGCTGCGCAGTTATGGCATTTCGCTGCAGGCTGGTATTTTATAACCAGCTAGTGCTGCACCAATATTTTGGCGTTTCCTATCAATTCTCCTTCTGGTTTTAACAGTTGTATATGCAACAAGCCTGCTGGCCATGCAGAAGTATCAATTGCAATACTCTTCTGCTGGGTTACTGTAATCCATTGTTGCGATACCAATCTCCCCTGCGCGTCGGTTACCTTTAGCAATACTTTATTAAGTTGGTGCACAGCAGGTAAGGCAATATTGAGCGTGTGGTTGGTAGGGTTGGGATACACATTTAACAAGTGTGGGGCTGCATTTATATATTCTTTTATACCGCTTACCACACCGCAGGGTGAAGTGGGAATATCGTTTTGGGTAGTATCGGTAAATCCTGCTTTTCTAATGCCTATGGCGTAATCGCCAGCCTTTAATTCTTTCACCACCATTATACCGTTCTTATCGTTGTGGCTTCCGTTAAAAATGATGGAATCCTGCACGGGCTGCCATTCCTGACTTGCATCTTTGCGGTAAAATACCCTCAGGCTGTCTTCGCGGTTATTCATCCATTCATCCAGCTTGCCATTGGTTGCACTACCGTTGAAAGGCAGTAACAACTGTGCTGCAAAGTTTTGTGGAAAAAGCCCCTGTACGCTCCAGTAACGGGTGGGCGACAAATAATAATCATTACCTGCCTGCTTAAAACGGTCGGCCGCTACCCAATGGTGTGCTACATGCACCATAGCAGAGTCTCCAACGCCTACCTGCTGTGTAACCAGGGTAGCTTTGGCATAATCGAGTATTTGCGAGCCTGGCGTTTTTGCCACAGCCCATTGCTGGGTAGTCGCATCGCTTTGCAGATCATTGTCGTCAATAATCGCTGCCAATGGTTCAAAAAGAAGATTGGCCTGGAATTGGGTGCAACGGTCGTTTACCGTTACCGTATGAGTCCGCTTAATGCCATTGGCACCATAAAAAGTAACCGTAAGCGGTACGTTTTGGTAATAATGATCGCTGTGGTGCTTACGGTGCCGGATAAATACTTTGGATTGCCAGCCGGTGGTATTGGGTGTATTGCGGATAGAATCTATGCTGTAGTGGGCAAAACCGGGCTGGTTAATCCAATCGTTGAGCCAGGCGTTTACATTTTTGCCGCTGTAGTTGGTAAGAAAATTACCGAGATCGGCGGTGCTCACATCGGTGTACTGGTGCTGGGCAAGGTAGTTTCTAAGGCCGTTAAACAACAGGCTGTCGCCCATAAACGTACGCAGCGAATGCAGCATATCGGCTCCTTTTTTATACACCGTGGTGCCATAGGTAAAGTTGGAGTCCATACCCGATACCGCACGATAGCCTTCATCATCGAGATGGGCGTTTTGCAGTACGGTAAGGTGGTTGTCGTTTATCCAGCGCTGGTAAGCGTTATAGCCGTAAGCCGATTCCATATACAGTGCTTCGCAGAAAGATGCGAAACCTTCGTTGAGCCACATATCCTGGCTGGTGCGGCAGGTAGCCAGATCGCCAAACCAGTGGTGCGATAATTCGTGCGCGATCAGCGTTTCATAATCGAGTGTGCCATTGATGTATACTTTGCCTATAGAAATATTGGTGGCATGCTCCATTGCACCGGCATTGAAGGGGACCATGCAATATCCTGCGCGGCTCCATTTGTAAGGACCAAACAACGATTCGTAAGCGCTAAAAGCATCCTGCACTTTCTGGAAAGAGGCCTTTGCGTTATTGGTGTCGGCAGGTGCGGCTGCAATAATAAACGGAACCGGATTTTGCTGGGTAGTGAGCAATTCGCTGTGCAGCAAGGCATAATCGCTCACGGCTACATTGGCCAGGTAAGAGGGAATATTTTCGGTAAGCAGCCAGTGCCATTGTTTTTTATTGCCAGGCAGGGTAGTATTGCCTTGCAGCAAACCATTGCACACCGCGGTGTGCTGGTCGCTGGTAGTGATAAAAAACTCGTAGCTGCTGCGCTCTACAAAATTATCGAAACAGGGAAACCATGCCCGGCCAAACGCGTGTGGATGCGAGCCCATGCCTACGCCCATGTTAAAGGCATAACCACTGTTAAAATAAAAGCCACCCCATTTAGGATCTTGCTGTGGCTGCCCGTGGTAGTATACTTTAATGCTGGAGGTATCGTTTACCGCCATTGCAGCATTGAGTTGTACATTGAGCAGGGGCGATGTATACTGGTAGCTAAGTATTGTATTTTGCTGCACCACAGAGTCGATGGTCATGTTTTGCAGATCGAGCAGTAGATGAGAAAGGTTGTTTACCTTACTTTTGAACTGTATTTCGGTATGCCCGGCAATGCTGTTGCTGCCCAGGTTACTGATGTCGAGGTGAATGGTAATGTGTTGGAGATCGGCAGTATCGCTTCGCTGGTTGGTTGCCGCCGAAGCAGAAGATACTAAAAGACTGCCAATACAAAATAAGGCCAGGGCCGGTAAACGTTTATTCATAACCGCAAAATATGAATGTGAAAATTACAAAATATTTATGCTTAATGCTGTGTTGCTTTGCAAGTGGGTTAAAAGCCCAGCAACCGCAAACCGGCAATGTGATGAAATCGATCCAGGGTGCGGAGTTTGTTATTAAATCGAAGAAGGGATTTGATCTTAAAGAGTTTGTAGGCTATGTGGTGAATGATACTACTTTTTACAAAGCGTTTAAAAACCTGCGGGTATTGAGCTACAATGCCGATAATACCATCGAGATTTTTGACAAGAAAGGGAAAGTGACGGCTTCGCAGCGTGCGCAGACCCATCAGCAATATGATGGCCGCTGCCGCACCATGCAAATGAAGCAGGAGCAGGTAACCGGCGATTTTTACAACAAGAAGAAACAATACAACTACTACACCGCGCAGCTGTACGATCATATTTTTTATACGCATGGCAAAGTATGCGGCGAAACAAATATTATTGGCAATGAACTCATCTCCCCTTCCAAAGCATCGGGACTGGAAAAGAGTAAAGCGCAGCTTAAGGTGCTGATGTTTAATCCTGGCCGGGCAGTACCGGGTATTCCGTTTATAGGCAACAAGACTGCCATTTTTGATGATAAAATGGCCTACAAATACAATTTCTACATTTCGTTGCAGAACTATAATGGCATTCCCTGTTACTTTTTCAGGGCTATAGCCAAGCCTTATTTTAAAGAAGAAGTGGTGATTAATGAACTGGAAACCTGGTTCCGGCAAGATGATTACAGCATGGTGGCCCGCCAGTACGCCATCTCTTATAAAACCTGGGTATACGATTTTGACGTACGTATAAAAGTGGAGCTACAGCAGAAAGGCCAGTGGCTGGTGCCGGTGTATATGCATTATACCGGCAACTGGGATGTGGTGGGCAAGCCCCGCGAACGTGGCCGTTTTGAAACCCGGTTGTCTGGATTCGAATAAAAGAAAACACTAGTAAAACAGGTTGTGTTTAGGACTTGACCTCAGATTGGTATGCATTGGTCAGCGATTGGAGGGGCCGCTCTGGCTTCAAATTCCATTTTAGCTTCTGTTACTTTTTTTGCGGAAAAAAAGTAACGCAAAAAAGCCGCCCGAAAACGGTTACACCACGTTTTCGGGAGAGTACCTTGATATAACTATTGCGCTACTGTAACTTCGGCATAAGCACCCTGATGACGAACGAGATTCAAAATCTGGCATCGCCTTCACGCATCACCAACGCCTAAAGCCGTGGTTTTATTGAGGTTAATAATTTAAAATACCCGCTCTTACTAAGAGCGGGCATTTTCTTTTAATGGCTTATGGTAACTTTTGAGGTTCGTATAGATTGTCCGTCGTGCAGGGTTACCAGGTATTGCCCAGCCGGGAATTTAGCAGTCGATATTGTAATCTTATCGCCGGAGGTTGCTTGTGCGTGCCACAGTTGCTTGCCGGTAATATCGCTGATGCTTACCTGTACATTTTTTAGTTGTTGCGGCAACGAAATGGTTAATGTTTCATTGGCAGGGTTGGGATACATCAGTACCTGTGCCAGCTGTTGCTCGTTTAACCCGGTATTGGGTGCGTTTTTGTTATCGTAGAGGAAGAAATTGTCGATAGCAGCTTCTACCACACTTTGCCCCGACATGTTAAGGTTTTCAAGACTGTCCGAAGCTATAAACCGCACCTGTACGGTTGCATTGGGCGTTACAAAGTCTTTTACCTTAAACACGTTTCTCCGCCACCGGGAGTCTGATACAAATGAGTTTTCTACATCCCGCCAGGTAGTGCCGTCGTTGGTGATCTGCACACGCCAGGGGTCATTGCCCGGGTTATCGCCGCGGTTGTTGGAGAACCACCTGCGGTATTCGATACTGGGGTCGGTAAGGCCGGTAAGGTCCATTACGGGAGAGAGCACGGTTGTTTTTCCATTGTCTACATCGGCAGTAGAGATGGGAGAATTGCTGGATGCTGCATTGCCGGTAACCAGGCATTTGCCGGCGCCGGTTGTAAAATCCTGGCCCGTTTGGCAATTGAGGGTGTAGTTCATCGTTTGAGACGATGATGCCACCGGTTGCGCCCATATCCACCTGCCGGTACTGGCAGCATTATCGCCGGGCACACTGCCTATTTTCCATCCGGTTACAGCGGTTTCGAACAGGTTACTGTCGATGGTTTTAACACCCACAGCATATTGAAAAGGAATATTGGATTTAGAAGCAGGTAGTTGCGGGTTATACTCCAGCGGAAGCGTGGCCGCATTAAAAGATAACGGGTCTTTTACCGCAAAGTAATAGTCAACAATAGCACCTTCGGGCATGGCAGGTATGGTAGCCGTAACATTTGACGTGCCGGTCATAATAAGCGGCGTGTAGGCTGTGCCCGTATTCCGGTTGCGGTAATAAAGGGTTACGTTGCCAAAGTTGGTAGGGTACTCGATGGTTACACTTGCCTTAATAAGCGAGGTTTCATTGGCTTGTTTATTGGGTATTTCATTATGCGTTATACCAATGGTGCCCATGAGGGTAATGCCATGCCGGGCAAAAGCGGCGGTAATGGCGCCAAAATTAGGGGTGCCGTTGCTGATGTCATTATCGTTATCGTCCTGCATCAGCGCAGAGAACAGTACGTTCATAAACACTTCTCCTTCGGTACCGTTCATACCATCCGGCGTATCGTAATAAGTATCTGCAAAGAGCTGGCTCATGGCAGGCACGCTGTTGAGGTTCACTGCCACATCCCACCAGGCACCGGCAATAATCTCGGCATCTGCATGCGACTCGCCCATAATATCGAACGGATAAACCTTGGGTGCAATATCGTAGCGGCGTATAAGGCCATTGGCAGAGGAGCCCTTACCCACAATCGGATCTTCGTTTAAGGCCATAGCCCATACATCGGAATTGCCTTCGTTAAGCGCGCCATTGTTGATGGCCTGCCCCGTTTGCTCGTAATAAAAGAAACCCGAAATGGCATGTCCGTATTCGTGGGCCACTACCGATGATATTTCTGCAAAAGATGTGCAACCACCTCCGGCTGCAAAAAAGTTGATGGAGCTGTAGTCGAAATAGGCATTGCAGGTTCCGCCCGATACATCCACATTGGTGGGCAACTGGTTATCGAGGTAGGTAAAGGATGGCAGTTTCTGTTTCATGAAATCGTGAATGCTCGTTACGTGGTAAAAAGCATTTACATGCCGGTCGCTGCTGGGCATAGTGGCGGGGAAGAGCATGGTGCCGTTGGCATTTACAGTGCCGCTGAATACCGGCATACTGTAGATATCGCCATCGGTTAAAACCTGGCACCAGCTGTTTTGCAAAGACAACTGTACCGATGTAGGCAGGGTTATGGCATTGTTGGCAATATTGCCGTTGGCATCCAGGTAATATTGTGTGCCGTTAATCACCACATCCAGCCCGGCCAGCGGCTCCTGCGTAGCAGGTTGGGTTACATCGCTTTTATACACACTGCCTTTAACGGTAAGGTTTATGCTCTCGGTTACTTTATCGCTGCGGTAGAGCAGGGTGCCGGTTGCGGCATCTACATAACCATAGAGCTTAACCGGCATATTGGTAGCCTTGTTTTTGCCTTCGATAGAAAAAGAATAAGCGGGGTGCAATTCGTAGCCGGCCGCGGATGGAATGGGAAACCAAACCCATTGCTCATCGGCCGCCAGGTGTGTAATGGCTATATTGGTTAAGCCTTCCTGCGCGCTTTTCAGCGAAGTATTGGCGCTTATAACGGGCTGGGGTAGATTATCCTGGGCAGGAAACACTTTGGCCTGTACCCATTTCAGATCGCCTTTGGGCGTAAAGTGAAAAGCCAGGTTAGAGAAAGCCACTGCTCTTCCGTTTACCGTTTGCTGTTGGGTAAGGTATTGCGTTTTGGCAGTTGCATTGTTGCGTATGGTTTTCCAGGTGGCGGTTTCGAGGCCAAAGGCATTCAGGTATTGTTGTGTAAAGTAGGCCGCTTTTTGTTCAATGGAAGAGCCCTGGAGGGTCAGGGGCGCTCCTGCAAGGTTAAGCGGGCAGCCACTTATTTTATCAAAACTGAGTAGCCAGCCTGGGAGTTGTGCGGTTAACTTAGCCTGTTGGGTTACAGTTTTTTCGGAACGAACAGCAGGCAGGTCTTTGTAATTGTTGTATACCGATACCTCAACCGGTCTGTCCTGGGCCATGGCCTGTTGCAATACTCCAAACACACATACACCCAGCAGTAGTCGTTTCATACAGATTTGAATTAAGTGACTAAAATAAAGATATTTTCTTTCAGACATTATAAATAATTTTTAAGTGGAAGGCTGCCTGTTGCAGATTAGCAATAAAGAAAAAGCCCCCGCAATATTGCAGGGGCTTTGAGATAAAATGTGCGATCTGTTTTAAGGATGCGCTACCGTTATTTTAGTGATGTGCATCGCTTTGTCGGCAACAATCATCAGGGTATAGGTACCCGCAGGAAGCTGGGCTGTGCTGATGGCTATGTTTTTACCGGCATTGGTCATCGTGTTGTACACCTGCTGACCGGCCATGTTGTACACCTGTATGCTTACTTGTTTAAGCGCTTCCGGAATATCTACAAACACTGCTTCGTTGGCAGGGTTAGGATATACTCTGGTTTCTTTAATCAGCGTAGTATTGCCCACACCAGCGGCAGGGCCCTGCACATCGTAAATGTACATATCATCTACAGCCGCTTCTACGGTACTCTGTCCTTGCTGGGGCAGGTTAGGCATATTTACATCCGAAGCGCGGAAACGGATTTTCATATTGGCAGTAGGCGTATAGTATTCTTTAACCGCAAAGATCCTTCTTCTCCAGGAAGCATCTGCTTTATAAGTGCGGTCTACATACTTCCAGGCGCCGCCATTGTTGGCAGAGATCTGCACTTCCCAGGGGTCGTTGCCCGAATTGCTGCCCATATCATTGGAGAACCAGCGGTAATACTCAATAATGGGGTTTTCATAACCGATAAGGTCCATTACCGGCGACATAGAGGTGGTAACACCCTGGTCTACATCTGCACTGCCGGGTACAGAACCAGGGCTGGCGGCATTGCCGGTTACCAGGCATTTGCCTGTACCTGCAGCGGTAGTATGGTCAAAACCGGGTTGTACCGGAATACGGCCCGATGCGGAGTTTACCGATGAGCCAATGGGGAAATCCCATATCCATTTACCACCCGTTGCATCATCGCCTACATTGTTGCCAATGATCCATCCCGCTGCGGTAGGGTCTGATTCAAAATCATTAACCTCTATAGCTTCGATGCCTACACCAAACTGGTAAGGAATGGTAGATTCGGTAATTGCCAATTTAGGAGAGTAACCTTTAGGGAAATACAGGTTGGGGGTATTGCTGTTATCATTTACTTCGAAATAATAATCTACAATAGCGCCACGGGCCTTGCCGGGAATGATTGCATTAAAAACAGAATCATTGATTTTGGTCATCGCAATAGAATCCCAGGTGGTAGAAGGCCTGGTGCGGTGTTTCAATGTCATACCACCCAGCAGGTTAGGGAAGTTTACATGAATTTTAGTTTCTACATTGATGTCCTGGTTTACCGGCTGGTGGGCCAGTTCGGTATGGGTAAACTCTGCTTCGCCCAGCAGGAATATGCCGTGGCGGGCAAATGCAGAAACGATAGCGGTAAAATTAGGCGTACCGTTAAATATGTTGTTGTCGGTATCATCGTTCTGCAAAGCAGAAATAAGTACGCTGCGGTAAATATCGCCTTCGGTACCGGACGGGCCATCCGGCAAATCGAAATAAGTAGCCGCAAACAGTTTGGACATGGTATCTACGCTGCCAATATTCTGCGATACATCCCACCATGCGCCGGCTATGATTTCGCCATCGGCATGTACTTCGCCAACAATATCCTGGGGGTAAACTTTAGGTGCCTGATCGTAACGGCGTATAATACCGCCATTGGCCATGCTGCCGCGCCCCAGTACCGGATCGCGCGAGATGCCAATGCCCCAGATATCGGAGTTGCCCTCGTTGAGCGCGCCGTTATTCATACCCCATTGAATGCCGTGGGCCTTGTAAAACAGGTCGCTGATGCCGTGGCCGTATTCGTGGTAGATAATATCGCCGCAAAGTGCGAAGGAATTGCATCCGTTACCGGCGGTAAAGAAGTTGATGGTAGAGCCGCTGTAAAATGCGTTGCAGCTACCTTGCACATCTACCCGGGTAGGCAATGGAAAATCGAGATCGGTAAATGCGGGGAAGAATTGCTTCATAAAATCGTGCACACGGTTTACATGGTAAAACGCATTTACATGTTTATCGCTGCTCGTGCCCGTATTTGGAAAAAGGTAAGTGGTGCCGTTGGTGGTAAAGTTTTGGGTAAAAACCGGGGTAGAGCCGGGATTATTGGCCGTGGTTACGATAGACCATTTTCCCTGCAGGGCAATATCTGCATTCAACGAAGGCGTAAGAGAGCTGTTGCTGAACAGGCCGGTGGCATCGGTATAATCTGAAATAGAACCCGAGGTTACCAGCATATCGGCTAGCGGCTCGTCTGTAGCAGGTGCGGTAGGGTTGGTTTTGTATACGGTACCTTTTACGGTTACATCAAAAGTCTCTTTTACCTCGTTGGTGCGGTATAATATAGTACCGTCAATAGCATCTACATATCCGCGCAACTGGATGGGCAGGGCCACTTCCGGGCTGGTAGCGCTGATCTGGAACGTGTATGCAGGGCGCAGTTCATATCCTTTGGCGGTAGGCAGCGGAAACCAAACCCAATCATTGCTGGTAGTAGCATTGCTGATGGTAAGGCTGGTAAGATCGGCTTTGGCGGCCTGTAACGCATCTGCCGCGCTCATTTTAGCCGTTAGTTTATCCTGTGGCACAGGAAACACTTTAGACTGCACGCGTATCAGTTGCTGACCCTTGCTAAAGCGAAAGCCCAGGCGGGAGAATGCCACCTCGCGGCCGTTTACCAACTGGTCGTAATCTACAAAGTAAGCTTTATCGTTGCTGGTGTTTCTGCGCAGGCGCAGTTGCTGCTGGTCTATACCAAACTGGGCCAGGTATTGTTTTACGAAAGTACCCGCTTTTTGCTCCGGAGTATTGCCGCTTAACTGCAGCGGAATGCCAACCATTTCGAGCGGCATGCCACTCATCTTGTCGAAGCTGATGCTCCAGCCGTTCATTTTTTCTCTGAGTACGGGCTGGTAGCGCTGCGCCACCGGATTCTGAACCGATTGCATATGCCTGAAATTGCTGTAGGCCGATCGTTCAAAATCGTCGTTATGATCCAGGGCCATCGCTTGTGTAAACAAGCACATTAACCCAGCAGTGAATAAAGTTACCTTCATTTTTTAGTCGTTAAGGTTTACAATTTAATGAAAATTACGCATAGCTATAACCTTAATACCTCAGTAATTCAGGTATTTTAACATATTGTGAAAAATAACTTTTGGTTGTCCGCTTGATTTTCAGATGAATGTATCTGAATTAGAATGTGATTAGAAAACAAAAAAGACCGCCTGTGAGGGCGGCCTTTTGGGGAATTAAGATTCCAGTATGTTTTTGGCTTTTACGTAAGTGCGCCATTTGTCGAGCACTTTGGTAAAATCTTCGGGGAGGTCGTTTTCGAAATAAATCTCCTGGCGGCTGCGCGGGTGCACAAAGCCCAGTGTTTGCGCATGCAGGGCATGGCGGGGCATAATCTCAAAGCAGTTGTCGATAAACTGCTTGTATTTATTAAATACCGTTCCTTTTACAATACGGTCGCCACCATAAGTATCGTCGTTAAACAACGGGTGCCCCAGGTATTTCATATGCACACGTATCTGGTGGGTGCGGCCCGTTTCCAGCCTGCATTCGATCATGGTTACATAACCAAAGCGCTCCAGCACTTTGTAGTGGGTTACTGCTTCTTTGCCATGCTCGCCCTCGGGGTAAGCATCCATAATCTTGCGGAAACGCTGGTGGCGGCCTACATGGGCTCTTACCGTGCCTTCGTCTTCTACCACATCGCCCCATACCAGGGCAATGTACCTGCGTTTTACAGTGTGGGCCTTAAACTGCTTGGCCAGGTCGTTCATAGCCTTGTCGCTCTTGGCCACAGCCAGGAGTCCGCTGGTGTTTTTATCAATGCGGTGCACGAGTCCAAAACGGGGAATCTCGGGCTTTTCGAAGTTAATGTCATCGCCACCCAGGTAAAAAGCCAGTCCGTTTACAATGGTACCGCTATAGTTGCCACAGCCGGGGTGCACCACCAGTCCGGCAGGTTTGTTGAGTATAAGAATGTCTTCGTCTTCAAAAACAATATCCAACGGCACATTTTCGGGCACCACTTCCAGCTGCTCGCGCGATTTGGTAGAATACACCACAATATTATCCAGCGGGCGCACTTTGTAGTTGGATTTAACGGTTTGGCCGTTTACCAGGATAAAACCCGCATCCAAAGCCTGCTGTACCTTATTGCGGGTAGCGCCCTCAATACGGTTCATCAGAAATTTATCGATGCGCAGGGGCTCCTGGCGGCGGTCGGTGGTAATGTTTACCCGCTCATGAATTTCTCCCGGAGCATCCGTTTCGCCGGTTTCATCCAGCTCATCGGCATCATCATCCAGCAATTCGTCTTCTATTTCTTCAATCTGGGGCATGGTAAAATTTGGGCAAATTTAATGCATTCCGGCGAAGGTGCGCCTGGTGTTGTCAAATAGCACGATTGCTGTAACTTTGCGCCATGAATAAGCCATCCGTAACCTTCAGAGACCTTTGGACGATACCTTATAAAGCAGCTTGGGATTATCAGGAGAAACTAATGCAGGAAAACCTGGATGTCAAAGCTTATAACCGCAACCTGGCCGATAGCGGCGAGGAGGGCCAGCCCCGCAGCACCCATAACTATCTTTTGTTTTGCGAGCACCCGGCGGTGTATACCCTGGGCAAAAGCGGCCACCTGGAAAACCTGCTGGTAAACAATGAAATGCTCAAAGCGCAAGGCATCGAGTTTTTTAAAACCAACCGGGGAGGGGATATTACTTTTCATGGTCCGGAGCAGATTGTAGGCTACCCGGTGTTGGATCTGGAGCTTTTCTTTACCGATCTGGGCCGTTACATGCGTGCGCTGGAAGAAATAATTATCCGCACCATTGCAGAGTATGGCATTAAAGGCGGCCGTCTGGAAGGCTCTACCGGCGTGTGGATCGATGAAGATAACCCGGCCAAAGCCCGTAAGATCTGTGCGCTGGGTGTAAAATGCAGCCGCTGGGTAACCATGCACGGCTTTGCACTTAATGTAAACACCGACCTCAAATATTTTGATATGATTGTGCCTTGCGGCATTACCGATAAGGGCGTTACCAGCCTCGAAAAAGAACTGGGCCGTAAAGTATCGCAGGAAGAAGTGAAGCAGAAATTAATGCACCACTTTGCAGAAGTGTTTCAGGTAGAATGGGCCACCACTAGTAAATAGTGATGAACCCTTTTTCTTTAAGCGTACCCGCTTCAAACAGTTCAAAGGAATAATACCCTTTGCTGCGGAAGTTGCGCTTGTCGACCACCACTTTGGGCTCTCCAATGTTTTCAATATCGAGCACCAGTCTCTTACCCTGGTCATAGAATTTTACACTAAACTGCCGCGGGGTTCCACTCAGCGGCAGTTGTATATTTACATGCCCGGTAAAAGGGTTGGTAAATACATGTGTGGATGGGGTGTAGGTAAAGGTGGTTTCCTTTACGATCTCCGGCGTTGAGGAGCTGGCGCTGGTATTGGCCGATGGTACTTTAGGGATAGGCGTACCGGGATTAACGGGGCCTTTCACATTGTTTACCACGGCAGTAGTATTTTTATCGGGCTTGCCATTTACCACGTTCAATGCCGATATGCTTTTCAGGAATGTGGCGGAGTCCAATACCGCCTTATTACGGTTGCTCCACCAGGTTACATCCGAATCAAATACAATAAACAGTTTGTAAAAACCGGTATCGAGTTGCGGGCGCTCATCGGTATACGACAATGGGCCTTTGGCCGGTTTGTTGATGTACGCGATGGTAGAAAAGTTTACAATAGAATCGGTAGAGCGCTGCACCGCAATAGATTTAATACCATCGTACTGGCTGTACCACGATAATACAGGGCGGCCGTTCTTATCCATTTCTATCTTAATCTCGGGCAATACCGGCACATTGTATTTCTGTGCTTCGGCTTTGGCCTGCGCTTCTCTTTGCTCCTTTATTTTATTGGCATCTACCTGGGCGTTTACCTGGCTGGCAACGCCGGTGAGTAATGTAAGGCCACTAAGTAATATCAGTTTTTTCATTTGTGTCTTGTTCAAAAGCAAGTAGTATAGCAATTCTCCTTCCACATTCATTCTTATCTCTGCGAGAAGCAAAAACGGGTGGAGGTGGACAAAAATAACTAAAAGCTGTTTGGTATCCAGTCTAATTTATCGGAAATAGAACGGTTGCCCTGCAGCCCTCCGGAATGGATGGCGGTAATGACCGAACCTGCCGCAAAAGCCCTCTGTTCCAGCATATTAAAGATGCCGCACATCATTTTGGCGGTATAAACAAAGTCGAGGGGAATGTTAAAACTATGGTAAAACGCATTCGTGAAGGTGATAAGCGCTGGTGTAAACTTGCCAAACCCGCCGAAATGATGCGCTGTATGTAAAGTCCAGTTGGTGTGGGCTGTGTAGCTGCGTATTTCATCGGCAATGTACTGGCCCTGCTTTAACGCAGCAAAGCCATGAATGTGCTGGTGCGGTGCGCTGGCTTCGATGAGCCCGGTCATGGTGGTGCCGGTGCCTACCGCGCAGCAGATATGCGTTGTGGCTGCCGGTATGAGTTGCATAATTTCTTTAGCACCGGATATGCCAGCGCTGTTGTGCCCGCCTTCTGCCACCAAATAAAAAGCGCCAAATCGTTGCGCCAATGATGCCAGGAAAGCAGGATCGGTTTTGTTGCGGTAAGCAGTGCGGTCTACCCAGTGCAATTGCATGCCCATATCGCGGCAGTCTTGCAGGGTGGGCGAGAGTGGTAGTGTCTCTTCTCCTCTTACAATGCCAATGCAGGCCAGGCCGGCATCTTTGCAAGCCGCGGCCGTGGCTACCAGGTGGTTAGAGAATGCGCCGCCAAATGTGAGCAGCGTGTGGTGCCCCTGCTGCCGGGCCTGCGCCAGGTTGTATTTGAGCTTAAACCATTTGTTGCCCGATATTATAGGATGCAGCGCATCTAACCGCAAAAGCTGCAGTTGTACGCTGCAGCTTTGGGTTAATGTATTGGTAATAATGTCTGAGGAAACAGAAATATTATTGGTATCCATATTCACGCAGGAAAGTCTCATTGTCGCGCCATTTGGGACGCACCTTAATATGCAGTTCCAAAAATACTTTCTGGTCTATAAAGGCTTCGATCGCTATACGCGAAAGGGAGCCCAGTTTTTTAATCATTTCTCCCTTGTTGCCCAGGATAATCGCCTTCTGGCTTTCGCGCTGTACAATAATACTGGCGCTAATCTTGGTAAGGGTTGTTTTTTCCTTGTATTCGGTAATAAGCACGGTAGTGTGATACGGAATTTCGTCGCGAAACAGGTCGTAGATCTTTTCGCGTATCAGCTCACTTACAAAAAAGCGCATAGGCTTATCGGTAAGCATATCCTCGGGGTAGTAGGGCGGCGCCTCGGGCAGCAGATCGGTAATCTGCTTCATCAGCTCATCGGTATTGATCTTTTTCAGGGCCGAAATG